>CAKNFP010000001.1:0-322500 GCA_930633525.1 Hyphomicrobiales bacterium | reverse complement strand
CTGGGCGGCATCGAGGCCGTCCTGCGAGACGGCGAGACGCGCAGTGTGGAACTCATCGAGCGCGTGCCGATCGAGCGCAGCCACGAGGTCCATATCGCCCCGCTCGAAGCCCCCCGCGGCACGGATGCGGAACAGCGCGGCGCTGTGCTGATGTTCCGCGATCTCACCGCGGCCCGGCAGCTTGAGCATATGCGCGTCGATTTCGTCGCGAACGCGAGCCATGAATTGCGAACGCCGCTCGCCTCGGTGCTCGGCTTCATCGAGACGCTGCAGGGCCCGGCCCGTGACGATGCCAACGCCCGCGAGCGCTTTCTTGCCATCATGCGTGAACAGGCGCGGCGCATGTCGCGGCTGATCGATGACCTTCTGTCGCTGTCACGCATCGAGATGCATGCGCATGTGCAGCCGTCCACCACGGTGGATCTCCTCGGTATCGTGCGGCATATGATCGACACGCTCACGCCGCTCGCGGCCGAGGGCGGCGTGGCGATTGCTTTCAACGCGCCGGAAGGCCCCATCGAGGTCAAGGGTGACCGCGACGAGTTGCTGCGCGTATTCGAGAACCTCATCGAAAACGCCGTCAAATACGGGCAATCCGGCGAGCGGGTGGAAGTAACGGTGACGAAAACGCCGATCCGCCCCGGCGCTCGCGACGAGGTCGAGGTGTCGATCCGCGACTTCGGACCCGGCATCCCGCCAGAACATCTGCCGCGGCTCACGGAGCGGTTCTATCGCGTCAGCGCCACGGATAGCCGCCAGAAGGGCGGCACGGGGCTCGGCCTTGCCATCGTCAAGCATATCGTCAATCGCCATCGGGGGCAGTTGCTCATTGACTCCACCTATGGCGAGGGGGCGACCTTCCGCGTGCTGTTGCCACTGGCGAACACCACGCCCCGCGCCCTGCCCGTGACATCCGCGCCACCCGCCCCGATCGAGGCCGGCCCGGATCGGTCGCACGTAGGCTAAGCCGGCTAAGCTCAAGCGCTGTCATTTAACTGTCATGCAAGCGTCATAGAGACGAGGCGTTCAGACATTAGGGATACCGCGTTCGCTCATTCAGCCTTCAGATCAGTCCGCGAGTGCGGTGCAAAGGCTACGTTCGCCAATTGGGAGACCTCTCGTGAAATTGTCTTCACTCATTGCCGTGGCAGGGCTTGCCGTTGCGGCTTTCGCAACGCCGGCAGCCGCCCTCGACATCTCCGGCGCCGGCGCCAGCTTCCCTTACCCCGTCTATGCCAAGTGGGCCGAAGCCTTTAAGAAGGAAACCGGCAACGGCATCAACTACCAGTCCATCGGTTCCGGCGGCGGTATCAAGCAGATCAAGGCCAAGACCGTCACCTTCGGCGCAACCGACGCGCCTCTCGGCGGCGAAGAGCTCCAGAAGGACGGCCTCGTCCAGTTCCCGATGGTCATGGGCGGCATCGTTCCGGTCGTGAACATCGATGGCGTGAAGCCCGGCGAGCTCGTTCTCGACGGTGACACGCTCGCCAAGATCTTCATGGGCGAGATCAGCAACTGGAACGATCCGGCGATCAAGAAGCTGAACGCCAGCCTCAACCTGCCGTCGCAGGGCATCGCCGTTGTCCGTCGTTCGGACGGCTCGGGCACGACCTTCAACTTCACTGACTATCTCGCGAAGGTCAGCGCGGATTGGAAGTCCAAGGTCGGTTCGGCCACCGCCGTCGAATGGCCTGTCGGCATCGGCGCCAAGGGCAACGAAGGCGTGGCCAACAACGTCAGCCAGACCAAGGGCTCCATCGGCTACGTCGAGTATGCCTACGCCAAGCAGAACAAGCTCTCGCACACCAAGCTCGTCAACAAGGACGGCAAGGTCGTCGAGCCGGTCACCAAGACCTTCCAGGCTGCTGCCGCCAACGCCGACTGGAACAGCGTTCCCGGCTTCGCCGTGGTGCTGACGAACGAGCCGGGCGCCGACTCCTGGCCGATCACGGCCGCCACCTTCATCCTGGTGCACAAGGTTCCGGCGAACGCCGAGCACGCTGCCGAGGCCCTGCGCTTCTTCGATTGGGCCTACTCCAAGGGTGGCGCCCTCGCCGAGGAGCTCGACTACATTCCGATGCCCGCCAATGTCGTCTCCACGGTCAAGGCCAAGTGGGCCTCCGACATCAAGGACGCCAACGGCAAGCCGCTCTACAGCGCATCGAACTAACACCCTGAACGACATCAGGCGGGCCCCTAGCCCGCCTGATTGCTCTCAAGTGTCCGCGTTCCTGGTCATGACAGTCCGGCATGCCAGGCGAGGCACACGGGAGCCTCTTCGGGCTTCCTATGATTGCGCCGGGGAAAACTTGGCTTGTTACCGGAACATCCACGCGATTACGGCGCCACCTCGCCTCTGTAGGCTGGCGCAAAATGCTCCACCTCGCCTAATGTCCGCTAGCGCGACAAGGTCGAGGGCAGCCGAATTCCATGACAACCACGCAAAGGCAACGGGCTATGGCAGACTTGGCGCTGCAGAATAGCGGGTTATCATCAAGCGCATCCGTCGACCGGAGCCGCGTTCTGACTCGCTTCAAAATTGGCGACGCGACCTTCAAATACATCACGCTGGGATCGGCCGTCACCGTTCTCGTCATTCTCGGAGGCGTGATCGTCGCGCTTATCGAGGGCTCCATGCCGGCCTTCCAGGCCTTCGGCATCAGCTTCCTCTGGGGGCAATCCTGGAACCCCGTGACGGAAAAATTTGGCGCGCTCGCACCGGTCTACGGCACGATCGTGACATCGCTCATTGCCATGCTGATCGCCATTCCCATCGGCATCGGCACCGCGATCTTCCTCACTGAAATCTGCCCGCCCTGGCTGCGCCGGCCCATCGGCACGGCCATCGAGCTCCTCGCCGGCATTCCCAGCATCATCTACGGCATCTGGGGCCTTTTCGTGTTCGCGCCCTTCCTGCAGAGCACGGTCCAGCCCTTCCTGATCTCTCTGTTCGGGCCAATCCCGCTTCTCTCCTCGGTCTTCGCCGGCCCGCCCTACGGCATCGGCACACTGACCGCGGGCCTGATCCTGGCGATCATGGTTCTGCCCTTCGTGGCCTCGATCTCGCGCGACGTCTTCGAGACGGTTCCCGCGGTGCTCAAGGAAGCCGCCTACGGTCTCGGCTGCACGCGCTGGGAAGTCGTGCGCAGCGTCATCATCCCCTATACGCGCGTCGGCATCATCGGCGGCGTCATGCTCGGTCTCGGCCGCGCGCTGGGCGAGACGATGGCGGTGACCTTTGTCATTGGCAACGCCCATCGCATCTCCGCCTCGATCCTGCAGCCCGGTACGACGATCTCCGCGACCATCGCCAACGAGTTCACCGAAGCGGTTGGTGACGTGTACACGTCCTCGCTCGTCGCTCTCGGCCTCATCCTCTTCGTCATCACCTTCTTCGTTCTCGCGGCAGCGCGCCTGATGCTGATGCGGATCGAGAAGCGCACCGGGGGTTGATCGTCATGGATGCTACGAAGAACCCCGCCGGCTACGCGAGGCGCAAGCGCGCAAGCGCGATCGCCATGGGCCTGTGCGTCGCCGCGGCCGCCGTCGGCCTCGGCTGGCTGGTGCTGATCCTCGGCACGCTGCTGTGGGAAGGCTTCGGCGGCCTGTCCGTCGCCGTCTTCACGGAAAACACGCCGCCGCCAGGCAGCCAGGGGGGCCTGATCAACGCTATCGTCGGCAGCCTGATCATGACGATCCTCGGCACGCTCCTCGGAACGCCGCTCGGCATTCTCGCCGGCACCTACATGGCCGAGTACGGTCGCTACGCAAAGCTGTCGATGGTGATCCGCTTCATCAACGACATCCTTCTCAGCGCCCCCTCGATCGTCATCGGCTTGTTCGTCTACGAAATCATGGTCGCGCGCATGGGCCACTTCTCCGCCTGGGCCGGCGGCGTGGCGCTCGGCATCATCGTGGTTCCGGTCGTGGTTCGTACCACCGAGGACATGCTCAACCTTGTGCCCAACCAGTTGCGTGAAGCGGCCTCGGCGCTTGGCCTGCCCCGCCATGTGGTGATCCGCAAGATCGCCTACCGCGCCGCCAAGGCCGGCATGGTCACCGGCGTGCTGCTCGCCGTCGCCCGCATCAGCGGCGAGACCGCGCCCCTTCTCTTCACGGCGCTCAACAACCAGTTCTGGAGCACGGATCTCAACGGTCCGATGGCGAGCCTGCCCTCGGTTATCTTCCAGTTCGCGCTCAGCCCCTACAAGGACTGGCAGGCACTCGCCTGGGTCGGCGCCCTCATCATCACCTTTGCTGTTCTCGCCCTCAGCATCACGGCACGGACGCTCGCTTCGCCGGGGAAACAGAAATGACGACTGTTACGGAAAAGTCCAAGTCCGAGAAGGTCTCGGTCAAGAACCTCAAGTTCTTCTACGGTGACTCCCTCGCGCTGAAGGGCATCAATATGCCCCTCTACGAGAATATCGTCACCGCCTTCATCGGTCCGTCCGGCTGCGGCAAGTCAACCCTGCTGCGTGTTCTAAATCGCATGTACGACCTCTACCCAAAGCAGCGCGCCGAGGGTGAAGTCCTCATGGACGGCGAGAATGTTCTCTCGCCGAAGCAGGATCTCAACCTGCTGCGCGCCAAGATCGGCATGGTCTTCCAGAAGCCGACACCCTTCCCGATGTCGATCTATGACAATATCGCCTTCGGCGTGCGCCTCTACGAGAACCTCTCCAAGAGCGACCTCAACGACCGCGTGGAATCGGCGCTTCGCCGGGCCGCGCTGTGGGGCGAGGTGAAGGACAAGCTCGACGCCAGCGGCCTGAGCCTCTCCGGTGGCCAGCAGCAGCGCCTGTGCATCGCCCGCACCGTCGCCGTCAAGCCGGAGGTCATCCTCCTTGACGAGCCGTGCTCGGCGCTCGATCCGATCTCGACGGCCAAGATCGAAGAGCTGATCGACGAGCTGAAGCGCGACTATACCATCGCCATCGTGACGCACAGCATGCAGCAGGCTGCGCGCGTCTCTCAATACACGGCCTTCATGTATCTCGGCGACCTCGTCGAGTTCGACGATACCTCGAAGATCTTCACCGCGCCGCAAGACAAGCGTACGCAAGACTACATCACCGGCCGGTTTGGCTGATCCCGATGGCCAAAACTAGAGGACCTGAGGCAATGCCCGAACATATCGTCTCATCCTTCGACGAGGATCTCGACGAACTGCGGACCAGGATCGTCGAGATGGGCGGCGTCGCCGAGAAGATGCTCGCCGACTCCACGCTGGCGCTGGTCAAGCGCGACAGCGTGCTCGCCCAGTCGGTCATCTCCGCCGACGCCCGCCTCGACGGGCTGCAGCGTGACATCGAGGAGCTCGCCGTGCTCACCATCGCGCGGCGCCAGCCCATGGCGGTCGACCTGCGCGAATTGATCTCGGTCATCCGCGTGGCCGCCGATCTCGAGCGCATCGGCGACCTTGCCAAGAACACGAGCAAGCGTGTCGTCGCGATCAGCGGCGAAACACAGCCGCAGAAGCTTGTGATCGGTGTGCAGCACATGAGCGACCTCGTGCAGGAGCAGCTCAAGGACGTGCTTGATGCTTATGTGCAGCGTGATGACGCGCAAGCTCTCGATGTTTGGCAGCGTGACGATCGCATCGATGCGCTGTACACGTCGATTTTCCGCGAGCTGCTCACCTATATGATGGAAGATCCGCGCAACATCACGTTCTGCACGCACCTTCTGTTCCTCGCCAAGAATATCGAGCGTATCGGCGACCACACCACCAATATCGCCGAGACCGTTCATTATCTTGCGACAGGCGTCACGCTTTCCGCCGACCGCCCAAAGGGTGATACATCCAGCTTCACCAAGGCACCAACTGATCCTAGCAACTGATCTCACTGATCCTGTGAACCGGGGGGCCAGGACAACAGTGGAGCCATAGGACTTTCGATGGGACCACGTATTCTGATCGTCGAGGACGAGGAGCCGCTGACGCTGCTCCTCCGCTACAACCTCGAGGCCGAGGGCTATACCGTCGACAGCGTCGCCCGTGGCGATGAGGCTGAAATCCGGCTGCGCGAGGCGGTACCGGATCTCGTACTGCTGGACTGGATGCTGCCGGGGCTTTCCGGCATAGAGCTGTGCCGGCGTATCCGCGCGCGGGAGGAGACCGAGAGGCTGCCGATCATCATGTTGACGGCCCGCGGCGAGGAGACCGAGCGCGTGCGCGGTCTCGCGACCGGCGCCGACGACTATATCGTCAAGCCGTTCTCGGTGCCGGAACTCCTGGCGCGCGTGCGCGCCCTGCTGCGGCGCGCGAAGCCGGGGCAGGTCGCGGCGCAACTCGTTGCCGGTGACATCGAACTCGACCGTGAGACCCATCGGGTCAAGCGCGGCGGCCGAGAGCTGCATCTGGGGCCGACGGAATTCAAGCTGCTCGAGTTCCTGATGCAGAGCCCGGGCCGTGTCTTCACCCGCGAGCAGCTGCTCGACCGGGTCTGGGGCCACGACGTGTATATCGACGAGCGGACCGTCGATGTGCATGTGGGACGCCTGCGCAAGGCCATCAACCGCATGCGCCGGCCGGACCCGATCCGCACGGTGCGCGGAGCCGGCTATTCCTTTGACGAAACCTTCGCAAAGGCTAGCTGAAGTCCACCAGCGGATCTCGCCGGTCGCCCCACCTAAACAAATGCCGCCACGACCAGGTCGTGGCGGCATTTTTCGACAATCGGTGTTGTTTGCCAGCTATCCACGGCTGCCCGGGCGGCAGCTTGAAATCAGGCCCGCTTGCGATCCCGTCTGCGGTCGGCGACAGGCTGATAGGCAATGCGCGAATGGTGCGAGCAATAGGGCATACCCAGTTCCGAGCGCGCGCCGCAGAAACGGAACTCCGGCGTCGTCGGATCCCCCATCGGCCACCGGCACATGGATTCACGCAGTTCCATGATGGTGACCCTTTCCGACATGGGGATCACCACGTCCTCACGGGGCTGGGCCAAGCGCACCAGGACGGGGGCGGCCTCGGCGAGAGGTTGAGGAGCGAGCGCTGCGCTGGTCCGCATGGGCCCCGGCACGGTCACAGCGGGGGCCGGCGACGCCACACCCGGCTGCCGAACCGGCTTACGCGGACGTGGCGAGGAACCGGCAGTGCTCTTGGCGCGGCCGGACAGGCCCAGGCGGTGCACCTTGCCGATCACCGCATTACGCGTGATGCCGCCCAGCTCGGCGGCGATCTGACTGGCGCTGAGGCCATCAGACCAGAGCTTGCGCAAGAGCTCAACGCGCTCATCGCTCCAAGATTGGCTCGGGTCGGTCATCGCCTTCTCCGTCAGCGGTTGACGTGCGCGGAATCCCTTATCTTTCGCGGCCAGCCCGACAGGAGCCAAACCCCGTTGCACCTTGACAACGAACGCGAATGATAAGTTCCGCTACACGAGATGTCGTAGTCGTTGAAGGCGAAACTACAATATGCCCGGACTCGGGGGCAAGAGTCCCCCTGCCACACCTGCCGTTTTCCCCAAGAACCTCGTGCAAGGGTCAAGGCGAAAAGTGTCTTCCGTTCCGGCACATATCAAAACCTGCATATCGCGGACCGAGGTCCATTCCCATCCGATCGCGCGCCCGACGACCCCGGCCGGCCCTGGCGTTGATGAAAGTGATCACAGTCTTTGAATTGACATGGAAAACATGACCTTTAGAATTGACGGAGTGCCGCCCCTCCGTGGGCGGCACTTTGATTTTCCGAGACGCGGGTCCGATATCAGTGGTGTCTGCCTGTGGTTTTTGGAAACTTTCCCTTTGCGGAGGTTGAAATCGTGATTTCGCCGTTGCTGCCGACTTATGCGCGTCCCGACATCGAATTTGAAAAGGGAGAGGGCGTATGGCTCATTACGCGACAGGGCGAACGATATCTCGACCTCGGCGCCGGCATCGCCGTGAACGCACTCGGCCATGCTCATCCGCATCTCGTGGAAGCCTTGACCGAGCAGGCATCCAAGGTCTGGCACACGTCGAACCTCTATCGCATCCCCGGCGGTGAGAGGCTGGCCCAGCGGCTCGTCGACGCGACCTTTGCCGACACGGTGTTCTTCACGAATTCCGGTGCGGAAGCCCTGGAATGCGCGATCAAGATGGCGCGGAAGTATCACGCGGTGAGCGGCCATCCCGAGCGGTTCCGCATCATCACCTTCGAAGGCGCCTTCCACGGACGGACGCTCGCGACCATCGCCGCCGGTGGCCAGGCCAAATATCTGGAGGGCTTCGGCCCGAAGGTCGAGGGCTTCGACCAGGTGCCGTTCGGCGATTTCGAGGCGCTCGAAGCCGCCATCACCGATGAAACCGCCGCGATCCTGATCGAGCCGATCCAGGGCGAAGGCGGTGTGCGGTCCGTGCCTCCAGCCGATCTCAAGCGTCTGCGCCAGATCTGCGACGACAAGGGCCTCCTGCTGATCCTGGACGAGGTCCAGACGGGCGTCGGCCGTACCGGCAAGCTGTTCGCCCATGAATGGGCGGGTGTGACACCCGACATCATGGCTGTGGCCAAGGGTATCGGCGGCGGCTTCCCCATGGGCGCATGCCTTGCGACGGCCGAAGCCGGAAAGGGCATGACGGCCGGCACACATGGCACGACCTTCGGCGGCAATCCGCTCGCCATGGCCGTGGGCAACGCCGTGCTCGATGTCATACTCGAGGACGGTTTCCTGGAGGAAGTGCGCCGTAAGAGCCTTCTCTTCAAGCAGCGCCTCGCCGAGTTGAAGGATCGCTATCCCGACGTCATCACCGACATCCGCGGCGAGGGCCTGCTGATCGGCTTGAAGCTCGCGCCGCCGAACGGCGAATTCGTCAATGCTGTCCGCGCGGAGAAGGCGCTCGTCGTCGCGGCCGGCAGCAATGTCGTACGGCTGATACCGCCTCTCACGATCACAGAAGCCGAGATCTCGGAAGCTCTGGCGCGTATTGATGCCGCAGCCAAGGCCGTGTCGGAGGCTCACGCCAAGGCCGATGCAGGCCAACCGGAGTTGGCTCCATGACGACCACCTCGACGACAACATCCAATCCCGCTCCTCGGCATTTCCTGGATCTTGCGAATTTCTCCGGAGATCAGTTGCGCCGGGTCCTCGCTGCGAGCACGTCCCTGAAAGCGGCGCGCCGCAAGGGCCAACCCCAGACCACCCGCCCGCTCGACGGGAAGGTGCTGGCGATGGTGTTCGACAAGCCGTCGACACGCACCCGCGTGTCCTTCGATGTCGCCATGCGTGAGCTCGGGGGGGAGCCCCTGATGCTCACGGGCGCGGAGATGCAGCTCGGCCGCGGCGAGACGATCGCCGACACGGCCCGCGTGCTCTCGCGCTATGTCGACGCGATCATGATCCGCATTCTCGATCACGACGCGATGCTGGAGCTGGCTGAATTCGCCGAGGTGCCGGTTATCAACGGCCTCACGAAACTGTCGCATCCCTGCCAGGTGATGGCCGACCTGCTGACCTTCGAGGAGCACCAGGGTCCGATCAAGGGGCGCACCGTCGCCTGGACGGGGGACTCCAACAATGTCCTCGCGTCATGGGTGGAGGCCGCATCGCGCCTCGATTTCAGCATCAATATCGCGACGCCTCCGGAGCTGGCGCCACGTGCCGATCTCATTGCGCGCGCCAGGCGCGACGGCGCCGAGATCATGCTGACGGACGACCCCTTCGCTGCCGTGAAGGGCGCCGACGCCATCATCACCGACTGCTGGGTGTCGATGGGCGATGAGGATGAGGCTTTCCGCCACAACCTCTTGCAGCCTTACCAGGTCAACACCAAGCTTATGGCGACAGCGAACGAAGGCGCCATCTTCATGCATTGCCTCCCGGCCCACCGCGGCGAGGAGGTGACCGATGAAGTCATGGATGGTCCGCAATCCGTTGTCTTCGATGAGGCAGAAAACCGCCTGCATGCCCAGAAGGGCATTCTGGCGTGGTGTATGGGAGCCGTTCAGTAATGGTCGATGTGAGCGCCGAAACCGCGGATGACCGGGTTCTGCCTTTCGCTGTCGAGGGTCTCGACGTGCGGGGCCGGGTCGTCAAGCTCGGCCCGGCGCTCGATACCATTCTGCGTCGCCACGCCTATCCACCGGCGGTGGCGCGCGTTCTCGGCGAGGCGACCGCATTGACGGCCCTTCTCGGCTCGGCCCTGAAGTTCAACGGTCGCTTCCAACTGCAGACGCGCACCGACGGCGTTATCGACATGCTGGTCGTTGATTTCGACGCGCCGGACCGGCTGCGCGCCTGCGCGCGTTTCGACGCCGAGCGCCTCGCTGGCCTGGCCGAAACCGGGACACTGGCGACCGGGGACCTCCTCGGCAACGGACATCTCGCGCTCACCGTCGATCAGGGCTCCGAGATGTCCCGCTACCAGGGTGTGGTCGCACTCGAGGGTGACGACCTCGAGGCAGCCGCGCACCAGTACTTCCTCCAGTCCGAGCAGATCCCGACGCGGGTACGGCTCGCCGTCGGCGAGGCCTTCACCAGCGACGGGGAAGGCTCGGGCATGCGCTACCGCGCCGGTGGCCTGATGGTGCAATTCCTGCCCCCCTCCACCGATCGTCAGCGGCAGCAAGACCTTCATCCCGGGGATGCGCCGGAGGGGCATGACTTAGGGCGCACCGAGGCGTTCGAGGATGATGGCTGGGTGGAAGCCAAACTTCTCGCCGACACGACCGAAGATCACGAACTCATCGACCCGGCGCTGCAGAGCGAGCGTCTGCTGCTGCGGCTGTTCCACGAGCGCGGCGTTCGGGTCTTCGAGGGCCAGCCGGTGCACGAGGCGTGCCGCTGTTCGCGTCCGCGCATTCTCGCCACGCTGCGCAGCTTTTCACAGCAGGACCGCGACGACATGATCGGCGACGACGGCCATATCGGCATCACCTGCGAATTCTGCTCGCGTCACTACGAGATCGAGCCGGCGGAACTCGCCGACGAGCCGGCCTGATGCCGCTCCGTCCGGACAGACCGCCTGCAGGCGCGGGCGGTCCGTGGGCTTCAAGTCAGCCTAGCCCTTCAGCGTAATGGCGAGCCGGCGCATGAAGTCCGCGCCGGCCTCGAGCTCTGCCAGCGTGATGTACTCGTCTGGCTGATGGGCGCGGTTGATGGAGCCTGGGCCGCAAACCACCGTCGGCACGCCCGCATTCTGAAACCGGCCGGCCTCCGTTGCGTAGGACACGGTGAGCGTGCTGTTGCGCCCGGTGACGGCCTTGACGAGTTCCTCCGCCGGCGAGCTCGGAAGCGGTCGCAAGCCCGGCACGTCCGCGTGGCAGACGGTTTCGATGGACGCCTCTGGCGCCGTGCGGCGCATGCGGGCCAGGACAGTTTCCGCATAGGCTGCGAAACGGGCGGGAATCTCGTCGCCGTCAAGATCAGGCAATCCGCGGAATTCCCAGTGGAAATGGCATTCCTTGGCCATGATGTTGCGGGCGGTGCCGCCTGCGATGGTGCCGACATGGATGGTGGAGCACGGCGGATCGAAGCGCCCTGAAGCGTCGCCCCGCTCGGCATAGACATCCGCCAGCCGCACCAGCTCGGCCACCAGCAGGCCAGCCGCCATCACCGCGCTGGCGCCAAGCTCGGGCTTGGCCGAATGGGCCTCCTTGCCATGCACCGTGGTGGTGAAGGTGACGACGCTCTTGTGCGCATCGGCAATCGTCAGGTCGGTCGGCTCGCCGACGATCACGGCGCCTGGGCGGGGGAGATCAATGCCGAAGCGATTGATGCCGTCGACCACGCCGAGACACGTGGTCTCCTCGTCATAGGACAGGAACAGGTGGATCGGCCGGGCGAGATCGGCCGTGATAAAATCGGGCACATGGGCAAGCGCCAGCGCCACGAAGCCCTTCATGTCGACGGCACCGCGCCCGTAGGCGCGCCCATCCTCGACACGGAGCCGATAGGGATCGCTCGTCCAGGTCTGGCCGGCGACAGGCACCACATCCGTATGGCCGGACAGCACGACACCGCCATCGATCGCGGGCCCGATCGTCGCGAATATTGCGGCCTTGTCGCCATCGGCGTTCGGCAGCCGAATGAAGGGCACATCCCAGCTTGCGAGGTAGTCCTCGACATAGGCGATGAGCGCGAGGTTCGACTTGGGCGTCTCCGTGTCGAAGGCGACGAGATCGGCCAGGAGATCCAGCGGGGCCAAACGTCTTCCGGTCATACCCGTCTTCCGATCATATCCGTGTTCCGATCATCGTAACTGGTTTTCATGGGAATGCGGTTCATAGGGCGCGGGGACGCCATTTCCGCGAACGGATCAACAGCACGCATGTCAGTGCACGACACGCTTGATATAGGGACTTTCAAGCGGAAAAAGCGGGATGTCCACGGAGAAGACCTCGCCCGTCTGGCTTTCCATCTGATAGGTGCCGAGCATGGTGCCGTGCGGCGTGGATAGCGGGCAGCCGCTGGTGTAACTGAAGCTCCCGCCCGGCTCGATAACGGGTTTCTCGCCGACCACCCCTTCGCCACGGACTTCATGCTGACGACCCAGGCCATCCGTAATATGCCAGTGCCGCCCCATCAGTTGCACAGTCTCCTCGCCGAGATTTGTAATCTCGACGGTGTAGGCCCAGAAGAAGCGCTTCTTCGCCGGAGCCGACTCCTTTTCCAGAAAGCGCGGCTCGACTCCGACACGGATGTTGCGGGTGACCGCTTCGTACATGGCTGCGCCTCCGATTGGGACGCTGCCATGACAACGAAGCCGGCGCCCGAACACAAGGGCCATGGGGAATAGCCCGCCCTTGGTTAAGCCCGTGCGTGGGCGAGCGTCAATCCCGTCAACGCGAACTATGCTGCAATGCGGTAGCTTGGCCGCAGCCCCATGAACGGCGCATTTTGCTTTGCCGGGCGCGCTCACTTGCTCTAAGGGCAGGAGGTCATCTCACGGACCGCAACAAAGCCTTTTAGCCGAGACACCCATTTTGGTCGAGACACCCATGGCCGCTCCCAAGATCCTACCCGGCATTCAGCCCGCCGAAGCCATTCTGGAGCTGGAGAAGGCTGGCGTGATCACCACCACGGTCCCCTTCGCGGATGACCAGGTGCAACCGGCGAGCCTCGACCTCCGGCTCGGGCGCCGGGCCTATCGCGTTCGAGCCAGTTTCCTGCCCGGCCTGGGGCGGCGCGTCGAGGAACGGCTGGAAAACGTTGCGCTACACGAGATAGACCTGACCCAGGGCGCCGTCCTGGAGACGGGTTGTGTCTATATCGCCGAAATCCTGGAGGGCCTCGCCCTCCCGGCGGACCTCGCGGCGTCCGCCAATCCGAAAAGCTCGACCGGGCGTCTCGACGTCTTCACCCGTGTGATCGTCGATGGCTCCCGCGAATTCGACATCATCGACGCGGGCTACACCGGCCCTCTCTATGCCGAGATTTCGCCACGCACCTTCCCGGTGCTGGTGCGTACCGGCGCGCGCCTCTCACAGGTGCGTTTTCGCGCGGGCGCAAGCCGCCTGGACGACGCCGCTCTCACTGCGCTTCACAACCGGGAGAGCATCGTCACCTCGAGTGCGCCCTCGATACAGGACGGCGTTGCTGTCAGCGTCGACCTGTCCGGCTTCGATGGTAGCGGGCTTATCGGCTACCGCGCCAAGCGCCACACTGGCCTCGTCGATGTCGACAGCATCGGGGCCTATGCGGTGCGTGACTTCTGGGAGCCAATCCATGGGCACGGCGAGGGCTCGCTGGTGCTCGACCCCGGCCAGTTCTACATTCTCGCCTCCAAGGAAGCGGTCCACGTCCCGCCGGACTATGCGGCCGAGATGGTCCCCTTTGATCCGCTGGTCGGCGAATTCCGCGTTCACTACGCCGGTTTCTTCGATCCCGGCTTTGGCCATGCGGGAGCTGGCGGCGCCGGGTCGCGCGCGGTGCTCGAAGTGCGCTCCCACGATGTGCCCTTCATCATTGAGGATGGCCAGATCGTGGGCCGGCTCGTCTATGAGCGCATGGCGGCACGTCCGCGCGTCCTCTACGGCGCCGGCGCGGGCTCAAACTACCAGGCCCAGGGCCTGAAGCTCTCCAAGCATTTTCGCATGGGTGAATAGCCGCCACGGAGCGTCGCCCGTATAAACAACGAAATTATTTTGTATTTAATTTAATTTTTACATGACGAAGTGTATTTTCGGGTTGACGCCATATAGGCTGCCGTGAAATCGTCTTGCCGATGGGTGGGCTCAGCATCGCCGCCGATCAGGGGATAGGTCAGGCAGCCGGCATGAGCATCGAAATCCGGAATATTTTCAAACAGTTCGGAACAACGCCCGTCCTACGGGGCGTCGATCTGTCGATTGCTGACGGTGAGTTGATCGCGCTTCTCGGCGCCTCCGGCTCAGGCAAGACCACCTTGCTGCGCATCCTCGCGGGGCTCGACTGGCCGCAATCGGGCGAGGTCCTCGTCGACGACGGCGACTGGCTGCGGCTAAGCCCGCAGGAGCGCCAGATCGGCTTCGTCTTCCAGCACTATGCGCTTTTCCCGCATATGAGCGTCTTCGAGAACGTGGCCTTCGGGCTGAGCATTCGCCCGCGCGAAACCCGGCCGGTCAAGGCCGATATCGCACGGCGCGTCGTCGAACTGCTCGAACTCGTCCAGATGGGCGCCTATGGCGGCCGCTATCCAGCCCAGCTGTCCGGCGGCCAGCGCCAGCGTGTCGCCCTGGCGCGAGCACTCGCCATCCAGCCCAAGATGCTCCTGCTCGACGAGCCCTTCGGCGCGCTCGATGCCCGCATCCGCAAGGACCTGCGCCGTTGGCTGCGTGGTCTGCACGAGCAACTCGGCATGACGACCATCTTCGTGACCCACGACCAGGAAGAGGCCTTCGAACTCGCCGACCGCGTGGTGGTGATGGGCGAAGGCGTCATCGAGCAGGTCGGCACGCCCGACGAGATCTATGAACAGCCGGCCAGCCCCTTCGTCGCGCGGTTCCTCGGCGGTGTGAACGAGTTGCCGGCCGAGCTGCGTAACGGCCATGTGCATGTCGCGGGCGCGGACACGAGCCGCGTCGGCCGGCTCGCCCTCGGCGACGGCCAGGCCGTGCTTTTCGTGCGCCCGCATGAGATCGACCTCATGCCGGATGCCTCCGGCACCGCCATCATCAAGGATATCGTGCCGAGCGGCGCCCTCATCCGCTACGAGGTCGCCCTGCCCCAGGCCGACAAGGTTGTCGAGGTGGAGCTCGCGCGCGAGACGACACGCGAGCGCGCCCTGACTCGCGGCGACGCCGTGCGGGTCAATATCCGCCGCGGCCGTGTCTTCCATCCGCCGAAACGCCAGTCCGCGACCGCCCAGAACGGCAAGGTCGCCCAGGCAGCCCATACCCATTGACCGATTAAGCGGGCAGCGACCGTTGTATCGCCAGCCCTGACCGGAGTTACTTCCATGAGACGTTCATTCGGCCTTGCCCTCGCGCTCGCGGCGAGCGCCTTTGCGCTTGCTGTCACGCCCGCCGCGCAGGCTCAGGACGCCAAGCCGGCCCAGCCGGTCGAGCTTCTCAACGCCTCCTATGATGTCGCGCGCGAGCTGTTCGCGGCGATCAATCCCGTTTTTGCAGCCGAGTGGCAGGCCAAGAACGGCCAGAAGGTCGAGATCAAGCAATCGCATGCCGGCACATCGGCACAGGCCCGGGCCATCCTGGAAGGCCTTCAGGCCGATGTCGTGACCTTCAATCAGGTCACCGACGTCCAGATCCTGCATGATCGGGGCAATCTCGTCGCGGCCGACTGGCAGAAGCGCCTGCCGAACGCCGCCTCGCCTTTCTACTCCCTGCCGGCTTTCCTCGTGCGCAAGGGTAACCCCAAGGGCATCAAGGACTGGAACGACCTCACCAGAAGTGATGTGAAGGTTATCTTCCCTAACCCGAAGACCTCCGGCAATGCCCGTTATACCTATCTCGCGGCCTATGCCTATGCGCTGGAAAAGAATGGCGGCGACCAGGCCAAGGCGCAGGACTTCGTGCGCCAGCTCTTCGCCAATGTGCCGGTCTTCGACACCGGCGGGCGCGGCGCGACCACGACCTTCGTCGAGCGCAACCTTGGCGACGTGCTGATCACCTTTGAATCCGAAGTGAACGGCATCCGTCGCGAATATGGCGACAAGGGCTTCGAGGTCATCGTTCCTCCTGTCAGCCTTCTCGCCGAATTCCCGGTCAGCGTCGTGGACAAGGTCGTGGATCGCAAGGGCACGCGCGCGGTGGCGACCGCCTATCTGGAGTTCCTCTACACCGACAAGGGGCAGGACATCCTGGCGAGCTTCTTCAACCGCGTGCACGCACCGGCCGTCGTCGCGAAATACAAGGAGCAGTTCCCGGAGGTTCGCCTCGTGAAGGTGGAGGATGTGTTCGGCGGCTGGGCGAAGGTGCAGAAGGAGCATTTCGCCTCCGGCGGCATCCTCGACAAGGTCTTCGTCAACCGCTGACCCCCTTGCGAAGGAACATGGCTGTGACAGCAACCGTGGCGGGCACCCTGCATGGCATGCGTGGACAAGGCACGCGTGGCGGGGACCTTGCCCCTCCGCCTCCCGCCAGGCCCGTCAAGGCACGCCGGGTGCTGCCGGGCTTTGGCATCACCATGGGCCTGACGCTGACCTATCTCGGCATCATCGTGCTGCTGCCGCTCGCCGCGCTCATCCTGAAATCAGCGGAGATCGGCATCGACGGCTTCTGGCAGGTGCTGAGCAGCCCCCGTGTGCTCGCCTCGTTCCAGCTCACCTTCACCGCCGCGCTCATCGCCACGACGATCAATGCCGTCTACGGCCTTCTGATGGCCTGGATCCTCGTGCGTTATGATTTCCCCGGCAAGCGCTTCGTCGATGCGCTCGTCGACCTGCCTTTCGCGCTCCCGACCGCGGTCGCGGGTGTCGCGCTGACGACGCTCTTCGTCGGCACCGGCTGGTATGGCCAGTGGCTTGAGCCGGCCGGCATCCAGGTCGCCTACACCATCATAGGCGTCGCCATCGCCATGGCCTTCACCAGCGTGCCCTTCGTCATCCGCACGGTGCAGCCGGTATTGGAGACCCTCGACAGCCAGATCGAGGAGGCCTCGGTGACGCTCGGCGCCTACCCCTTCACGATCTTCCGCCGGGTGATCCTGCCGATGATCGCACCCGCCTATCTCACCGGCTGCGCGCTCGCCTTCGCCCGCGCGCTGGGCGAGTTCGGCGCTGTCATCTTCATCGCCGGCAACCTCCCCTTCAAGACGGAGATCGCCGCGCTCCTCATCTTCATCCGGCTGGAGGAGTTCGACTATCCAGCCGCCTCGGCGATCGCGGCGGTGCTGCTGGCGCTCGCCTTCATCATCCTCTTCGCCACCAATGTGCTGCAGGCACGCTGGCTGCGCCGCCGCGAGGCCTCATCATGAGCATGCTCGCCCTGGAGGCGCCGCACACCTTCCCGCAGGCCACCGCCGTCGGCGCGAACGCACGCCCGACACGATCCGGCCAGCGCCTCCTGATCGCAGCGGGCCTCGTGCTCACGGCCCTCTTCCTCGTCGCGCCCGTCGCCGTGATCTTCTCCCAAGCCTTGGCGCGCGGCTTCGCGGCCTATCGCTCGTCCATCCTTCAGCCCGAGACGCTGCATGCGATCTGGCTCACCGCCGTCACAGCCGTGATCGCGGTCCCGATCAACATGGTTTTCGGCGTGGCGGCGGCCTGGGCCATCGCGAAATTCCGCTTTCCCGGCAAAAAGACGCTCATCAGCCTGATCGAGATCCCCTTCTCGATCTCACCGATCGTGGCAGGCGTCGCCTATCTGCTCGTCTATGGCTCGCAGGGCCTGTTCGGCGAGTGGCTGGCCGATCACGATATCCGCATCATGTTCACACCGGCCGCGATCGTGCTCGTCATGCTCTTCGTGACGAGCCCCTTCGTGGTTCGGGAACTCCTCCCGCTGATGCAGGCCCAGGGCTCCGAGCAGGAGGAAGCGGCCGCCACGCTGGGCGCGACCGGCTTCCAGATCTTCCGCCGCGTCACCCTCCCGAATATCCGCTGGGCCCTTCTCTACGGCACGGTGCTCTGCAGCGCGCGCGCCATCGGCGAGTTCGGCGCGGTATCGGTGGTGTCTGGCCGGATCCGTGGCGAAACCAATACGCTGCCGCTGCAGATCGAGCTCTTGTACAACGACTACAACGCCGCCGGCGCCTTCGCGGCCGCCTCCACGCTGACGGTGATCGCGCTCATCACGCTTCTCATCAAAGCCGTCATCGAGCGACGGATCGGCAATGCAGCATGAGGCTGGCGACTGCGAAGCCGGTTTGCCGGCTTCGCAGGAACAATGACAAGCCGTTCGTCAAGAAGGCAGGTCAAACCGTGAGCACGAAGCGCATGCACGCGCTGCGCGTCCGGCCTTCCGGATTGAGGTTTCCGCTCCGCCCTACGATGTTCTAGACTGATTGCATTCAGCTCATTCTTGAGCCGGCTGGCATTGGGGCGATGATGGAAGAAGAAGTTTATATCCTGAATACCTGGGAAGTCATCGCTGTTTCGCTCGTGATCGGAGCCGTTGTCATCATAGGCTTCTTCTTTATCCTCAACGCTCCTGAGCGCTGGAGACAGCGCCTGAAACGCTGGCGGAAGCATTAGCCGGCGCGCGCTCCTCGGCACGCGTGGCCCGCAGATCCTGCGCGAGGAAATTGCGGGCGAGGCCGTGATAGAGCGGCTCCGGGCAGATCAGCCGCGATGTCACATAGCCGAGCACCGACGCCGTCATCAACGCCAGAATATTGTCGTAGCTTTCCGTCATCTCCAGAATGATGACGAACGCCGTCATGGGCGACTGGACAACGCCGGCAAAGTAACCCGCCATGCCGAACAAGGCCCCGAGGCCGACTTTGCTTCCAAGAAGCAGGGCGATGCTGCTGCCCAAGCCCGCACCGACAGAGAGCGACGGCGCGAAGATGCCTCCGGGAATGCCGGACATCATGGAGAGAAACGTCGCCAGCAGCTTGCTCAGAAAAAAGAGCGGCGGCGCCGGCTGTCCCTCGATGGCGAGACGCGCCTGCTCATAGCCTGAACCGAAGGCGCTTCCGTCCGATATGACGCCGACGATCGCGACAAGGAAGCCGCAAACGCCCGCCGCGAGCACCAGCCGAAGAAACGTTTGCGGCTGTGCCCAGCGCTTCAGACGGAGCGTGCACCGCAGAACAGCGAGGCTGAACGCCGCCCCCAGGAGGCCGCCGGCCAGGCCGCAGGCCACCACCAGCAGCCAGTCGTGGGCCTGCACCATCACTTCATGGGTCTTGCCGAAATACGTATAATTGCCCACGAGCGCGAGCGCGGCGAGCCCCGAGAGAATGACAGCGTTCAGGACAAGGCCGTTGGCGCGGGATTCGTAGGAGCGGCTCATCTCCTCGATCGCAAAGACGATGCCGGCCAAGGGGGTGTTGAAAGCCGCCGAAATGCCTGCTGCCGAGCCGGCAAGAATGAGCCCCCGCGCGTTGTTCATGCCGCCCCAGCGCGCCGACAGCTGCATGATATAGGCGCCCACCTGCACAGTCGGCCCTTCCCGGCCGATCGAGGCGCCACAACCCAGCCCGACAAGGGTCAGCGCGACCTTGACGATGGCGATCCGGAGAGAAAGCAGCCGCGAACGGCCCTCGGGCGTTGCGACATTTTGCGCGGCCATGGCTTGCGGAATGCCGCTGCCCTGTGCGTTCGGCGCGATCTTCAACGTCAGATAGGCACACAGCAGAAAGCCGAGCGGCGTCAGAACCAGCGGGAAGAGATAACCCCACTCGCCTGTCGAGCGAATGGCGTTGAATATATCCTGTGCGAAATCGGCAGCTTTCGCGAAGATGACCCCAAAAATTCCAATGGAGATCGCGCCCACCCAGAAGACGAGCCGCGGCTTCCATTGTGCTGCATTACCCCAAACGACACGGGACCTACGCCACAGCTTCACTCTTCCCGGACTATGAGGCATTGGCTGGGATTAACCTTTGCGGAAGGAGGGACTTTCAACATCGCACCATACGAATCCTGTGATGAATAACCTGCCCGTGCGTACGCCACATGTCCATCCGCGATAACAATCCGTCTTCAAGGAAATCATCAAAACCATTCAATATATTGAATTATCTCAATTATTACTCAAACAGAGCAAACCGCGACGGAGGAGTGCTCTTGAGCGATTTCTTGAAGGTCGGCCGGTCGATCGCAGCACCCCTCCGACGAGATGCGGTGCGGGCGCAAACGCGGGTAGCCTGAACCGCGCAAGGCCTGGGCATGGCAGGTGTGATCAGGCTTGTGATCAGACTTTGACGTCAGGCCAGCCTGATGTCGACGAGGCAGCTATTCGGCGCTGGGCCGCCCGAGAGCTGCGAGGTTGGCCGGTCCGAGGTCAGGACATTGGGATTGCCGCCCCGATCCAGGCTGCCGCCCTCGGGATCATCGACCGGATCGAACCAGCTTCCGGTCGGCAGCACCACGACGCCGGCCATCACCACGGCGGACAGGCGCGCGGCAGCCCGGCTGCGGCCGCGATCGTTAAAGATCTCGATGATGTCCCCGTCAGCGATGCCGCGCGCCGCCGCGTCCGTAGGATTGAGCAGCGCGACCTCATGCCCGGCCAGTTTGGCGCGCTGGCTTTCCCCGACGAGCTCGAGCTGGCTGTGCAGGCGATGCGCCGGCTGGGGCGACAGCAGATGCAGCGGATAGGTCTCGGCGAGCGGCGCGCCGAGCCATTCCTCCGGCGGCATCCAGACGGGATGGCCGGCAATATCGGGATAGCCGAACCCGGCGATGGTGTCCGACACGATCTCGATCCGCCCCGAGGGCGTCGCGAGTGGATGGGCCACGGGATCGGCGATGAAATCCGCGAAAGGCACGCCGGGGGCGGCAGCCTCCTCACCGAGATCGAGGCCCGCATAGCCCTCGGCCTGAAACCTCTCGAAATCCGGCAGTTCCGGATGCCGCTCGCGATAACCGGAATAGAGGCGGCTGAGCCAGCCATTTTCATCGAGGCCTTCGGTGAAGGCCGCCTCCACGCCCAATTCCCGGGCGATGCGCGCGAAAATGCGGAAGTCGCTGAGCACGTTTGGCGGTGGCTCGACGATGCGTCGGCTCGCCACCAGCCAGTTGTCACGCGAGGACGCGGCAATGTCGTCGCGCTCGAAGGGCAGGCTCGCCGGCAGCACGATATCGGCGTGGCGGGCAGTGGCGGTCCACACGCTCTCGTTGACGATGACGGTATCCGGCCGGCGCCACGCTTCGGCGAGCCGGTTGAGATCCTGGTGGTGATGGAAGGGGTTGCCGCCGGCCCACCAGACGAGCCGGATGTCCGGCAGGGGAAGATCACGGCCGTTATAGGCAAGGCGCTCGCCCGGGCGCGTCAGAAGCTCGGTGATGCGCGCGACGGGAATGAACGCCGCGACCGGATTGCGCCCTTGCGGCAGGGCCGGCCCCTTGAGGTGGCGGATCGGCTGGCCGACGGAACTGACCGCCGTCAGCCCGAAAGCGAAGCCCGCGCCGGGCCGGCCGATCTGACCGGCCATTGCCGCAAGCGTGATCGCTGCCCAATAGGGCTGCTCGCCGTAGCGGGCGCGCTGCAGTGACCAGGAAGCGTTGATCAGCGCGGGCGCCTCGGCGAAGGCGCGGGCGAGGCCACGAATGGTCTCCGCCGGCATTCCGGAAATGCCTTCGGCCCATTCCGGCGTCTTGGCAATGCCGTCGGTGGCTCCCGTGAGATAAGCGGCGAAGATGTCGAAGCCTGTGGTGTAGCGCTCTAGGAAATCGAGCCGGGCGAGGCCTTCCACCAGCAGCACCTGCGCCATGGCGAGCATGACGGCGGTATCGGTGTTCGGGCGGATGGCGACATGCTCGATACGCTCGCGGCCGGCGATCTCGGGCACGTCCGTGCCCACGGGGCTCACGACGACGACGCGCGCGCCGTTCGCCACGATGCGCTCCAGCCAGCGCTCGGCGCGATGCTGGCCGGTGCCGCCCGCCTCGACCTGCGCATTGGTGAGGCGGAAGCCGCCGAAGGAGATGACGAGCCGCGCGTTCGCAGCGATGAGGTCCCAGCTCGGCGCGGCGTCGGTGGCGCCGACGAAGGCCGGGCCGATGATGTGCGGCAGCAGCACCGCGGCCGCGCCATAGCTGTAGGTGTTGACCGACGACACGAAGCCGCCGCAGCAATTGAGAAAGCGCTTGAGCTGGCTCGGCGCGTGGTTGAAGCGCCCCGCGCTCGCCCAGCCGTAGGAGCCGGCGAAGATGGCCTCGTTGCCATGCTCCTGCCGGATCCGCGTGATCTCGCCGGCGACGAGCTTCGCGGCGGTGTCCCAGTCCACCGGCACGAAGGGCTCACGCCCCCGCCCCTTGCCGTCGCGCGCGCCTTCCGCGGCGGCCAGCCAGCCCTGCCGCACCATGGGCTGGCGCAGGCGCTTGGGGTGATCGGCGAGGTCGAGAAAGCCCAGGCCGATCGCCGAGGGCCTCGGATCGCGCCGGAAGCCACGCAGCTCCGCGCGGCCCTCGCCGTCATGCACAACCTCATAGGTGCCGAAATGCGTGCCGAAGAGGTGCATGACGTTGCTCCGAGATTCCGCGCGCGGCTGTTTGCTACTGCACGGGCTTGAGATCGAAGGACCGTACCCAGTCATCGCCGCGCGCAGCCCAAGTCACGCGCTTCGAAGTGCCATAGGTCGCCGGCTGCACATAGAGGAAAAGAGCCGGCGCCTCCTCGCACATCAGGGCGGTAGCTTGCTTGTAGAAGCCCTGCCGCGCGGCCTTGTCGGTGGTCGAGCGGCCCTGATCCAGCAGTTTGCCGAAGGCCTCATTGTCCCAATAGGCATATTGGTTGCCCGGCGCGAAGAGCGTGAGCAGCCCATCCGCATCGATGGTCGGCCAGGCCTGCGCCAGCACCGACATCGGCGCCAGCTCCCGCGAGCGCAGATATTTGTTCATATAGGTGCTGAAATCCATCTCCGAGATCTTCACCGTGAGGCCGACCTGCGTGAGCTGGTCGGCGACCACCTGCGCGACCTCCGTACCCTGGAGATAGACACCGGTCGGCACATCGAGAGCGATGGGCTGGCGCAGATCGACGCCGGAAGACTTCAGGAGCTGCTGTGCCTTGTCCGGATCATATGCATAGGGCTTCAGGTCCGCGTTGAAGCCGAAATAGTTCGGCGACAGCACCTGGCAGGCCGAAACCTCGGCCGCGCCATCGAAGATGGCCTGGGCGATACCCTCCTTGTCCACGGCGTAGTTCAAGGCCTGGCGGAAAGCCTTGTTGTCGAAGGGCGGCTTCTGCGTGTTGAACTTGATGAACAGGCTGCGCGTGCTGGGCACGGAGCCCGCCGCGGCATTCCCGCTGTCCTTGATGCGCTTGACCTCGGTGAGCGGAATACTGGTGATGAGGTCGACCTCGCCGGCCAAAAGCGCGGCGACGCGGCTGGCGCTCTCCGGGATATTGCGGAAGACGACCGTGTCGAAAGCCGGCTTATCCCCCCACCATTTGGCATTGGTCTTCAGGGTGATGTGATCGCCCGGCACGTTCTCGGCGAGTTCATAGCGCCCGCCGGAGAGTGTCTCGGTGGCGGGCTTGTGGCTCGCCGCCCATTGCGGCGGCAGCAGGAAGAACATGGACAACTGATCGGCGAAAGCCGGATAGGGCGCTGATGTCGTCACCTCGATCTCTGTCGGGCTCACGACCTTGACGTCTTTCACGAGGTCGAACCAGGCCTTGATGCGGGCATTGACCTTGGGGTCGCGCACCCGGTCGAGATTCCACTTCACCGCCTCGGCGTCGATCTTCTCGCCATTGGCGAAGACGGCGTTGTCGACCAGCGTGAAGCGCCAGGTGAGATCGTCGACCTGGTTCCAGGATTTCGCCACGACCGGCTGGAGCTTCAGATCCGGGCCGCGGATGACGAGCGAGGGATAGATATGGCTGAGAACGCTGAGATCCGTGCCGACTGAAGCCGACATATGCGGATCGAGCGTGTTGACATTGGTGCCGAGCGCGATGGTGAGCGTCGCGGCGCTTGCGAAAGCGGGAAGGCTGACCGCGACGGCCACTGCCGTCGCACCGATGATCCTTGACCAGTGACCCATGACAATTCCCCTCTTCTTCATGCCTGCTGCAAGCCGTTGGGCGAACGGGTGAGAAATTCGCAGCCCGTCGACGTCACCAGGACGGTGTCTGAAATCTGCGTGCCGCAGACGCCCGGGATGCGCAGGTTCGGCTCCAGTGTGAAGAGCATCCCCGCTTCCAGCGGGTAGCTCGTCTTGGCATCCAGCGACGGACCTTCGTGGGCGCCGAGCCCGATGCCGTGGCCGATGCGGCCGGGCAGAAAGCGGCCATAGCCGCGCTCCTCCAGTCCACGACGAGCCTTTGCGTAGAGTTCGGAGATGGGCGTGCCGGGCTTGATGAGCGGCACGATGCTCTCGCGGATCTCGATGATGGAATCGATCGCCCGCCTGGTTTCATCCGGCAGGGTCCCCACGGCGACCGTGCGCTCGTTCTCGGCATGGATGCCGTTGATGATCGTCCAGATGTCGATGAAGACCGGCTCGCCCTTCACGGGTTTACGCACCGTCGGGTTGTCGCAATTCATGAAAATGCGCTCGTTGGTGAGCACCCACGTCCACAGCCCGTTCTGTGCGCCACCCTCCAGGCTGCCGAAATCGCAGACCTCCGCATCAGGGTAGTTGTCGGTCCAGAACCGGTTCATGGCGGCCATGGAGGTGATGGCGATCTCGCGCTCGTTGCCGCCCTGCCTCACCGCGTCGACAGCCGCGTTCATGCCGACATCGGCAATGGCGGCGGCGGCGCGGGCATGGACGATCTCGTCCGCGTCCTTGATGAGCCGCGTCTCGAAGACGAGCCGGGAGACATCGGCAAAGCGCGCACCCGGCAGGATGCCCTGCAACTCCCGATAGCGCGTCATCGGGATGAAATCTTCCTCGATGCCGACGACAGCCTCGGCAAAGCCTCCCTCGGTGAGCATGCTCTTGAGGGCCTCGAGCCAGCTCGGTCCCATGGTGACCTTGGTGGACCAGGCACCATAAAGGCGGATGTCCTCGAGGAAGGTGGAGGCGCGCGCATGGTCATCGCGCAGCGCATGCACCAGCATCGAGGCCTTGCCCACGCGCGGCAGTACCGCGACCACCGGATGGCTGTAGATGATCGGGTTGAAGCCAGTGAGATAGAAACTGTTTTCTGGCTTGAAACACAGCATCACGTCGATGCCGGCCTCCTCCATGCGCTGACGCAGGCGTTCCAGACGGGGTTGATGGGACATCGCGTTCATGTCGTCAGGTCCTCAGCCTTGGGTCGAAATAGTCGCGCAGCCAGTCGCCGAGCAGGTTGACGCTCAGCACCGTGAGCATGATCGCGAGACCGGGAAAGGTCACAACCCACCAGGCGGTGGAGATGTAGACCCGCCCCTCGGCGAGCATGCGCCCCCAGCTCGCGGCGGGCGGCTGCACGCCGAGCCCGAGAAAGCTGAGCGCCGCATCCATGATGATGATGCGCGCGAGTTCGAGCGTGGCCACGACAAGCGCCGGCGTCATGACATTCGGCAGGATATGCCGCAGCATGATCTGCGCCGTGCTCGCGCCGATGGTCCGCGCCGACTGCACGAATTCGCGCTCGCGCAGCGCCAGCACCTGTCCGCGGATGATGCGCGCGTAGCGGATCCAGCTGGTCAGGGCGAGCACGATGACAAGATTGGTGAGGCTCGGGCCGAGCGCGGCGACCACGAGCAGCGCCAGCAGCATGAGCGGTATAGCGAGCTGGATATCGACGAGCCGCATCAACAGCCGGTCCGTGATGCCGCCGCAATAGCCGGCGACGATGCCGAGCATGACGCCGACGAGGCCGCCGAGCACCACGGCATAGGCGCCGATCGTCAGTGTGATGCGGCTGCCGTAGACGATGCGGCTCAGGATGTCGCGTCCGAGCTGGTCGGTGCCCAGCGGGTGAGCGCCGGGCGCGAAGAGCCCGGTCCAGGTCGGCGGCGCCATGCGGGCCTTGAGGTCGCCGCGAACGGGATCCGGCAGGCCTAGGGTCGGCGCGAGCAGCGCGCCGGCGACCAGCACGACGAGGATGACGAGCCCGAAGAGCCCGCCGCGGCTCTGCACGAGCGCGCGCAGGACAGCCCTCATGGCTCCTTCCTCCGGATGCGCGGATCGAGCACGCCATACAGCAGATCGACCAGGAAATTGATGCTCACATAAACTGTCGCGATCACCGCGACGCCCGCCTGCACCACCGGAAAATCCTTGGATTCGATGGCCTGCACGATGAGCCGTCCGACGCCGGGCCACGCAAAGACGGTCTCCGTCACCACCGAGCCGCCGAGCAGTTCGCCGGACAGGATGCCGACCATGGTAACCACCGGAATGAGGGCATTGCGCAACGCATGCCAGACGAACACCTGGCCGGGCGGCAGGCCCTTGGCGCGGGCCGTGCGCACATAGTCCTCCTTCATCGAATCGAGCAGGCTCGATCGCAGGAGCCGCGCGATGGAGGCGCTGACGAAGACGGCCAGCGTGAAGGCCGGCAGGATGAGATGAGAGAGGCTGCCGTAGCCGCCCGTCGGTAGCCAGCCGAGATCGACCGCGAAGAACAGGATCAGCATGATGCCGAGCCAGAACACCGGGGTCGCCTGGCCGAGCAGCGCCAGCGTCATCACGGCGAATTCGGCGAATTTGCCGCGCTGGGTCGCGGCGATGGCGCCGGCCCCGCCGCCGATCAGCACGCCGAACACCATCGCGGTCAGCGCGAGCATGATCGTGGCCGGCATACGCTCCAGCACGACCGTGATGGCGGGCCGGTTGAACAGGAAGGACTGGCCGAAATCGCCCTGGACGGCCTGGACGAGGAAGCTGAGATATTGCTCCCAGAGCGGCCGGTCGAGCCCGAGCGAGGCGCGAAAGGCATCGAGCTGTTCCGCCGAGGCGCCGACCGGCAGCAGCAAGGCGGCGGGATCGCCGAGGAGACGCGTCACGAAGAAGACGATCGTGACGACGCCCCAGACGGCGACGAACGCCTCGCCGAGCTTGCCGATGACGTAGCGGATCACGCGGCGGTCCTGGCGAGAAAGTCGCGAATGCCGGCGAGCACGCGCGCGTTGGCCTCAACATGCACGGCATGATTGGCGCCTTCGATCTCCAGAAGTTCGGCGCCCGGCACCTTGTCCGCGATCAGCCGCGACTGGCTCGGAGGGCAGATCCAATCCGCGCCGCCAACGACGACCAGGGTCGGCACGTCGATGTCCGGGAGCTTGTCCCGCAGATCATAGTCCTTCTCGGTGAAAAGCGCATTGTGCGTCTCCGCGTGGAGATGCATGACACGGGTGCGCTCCAGCGCCGCGTCCGGATCGAATTTCTCGAAATAGAGCGGCTGCAGGGCGAGCCAGATCAGCCTCAGCTCGGTGTCATCGACCACCTTGTCGGAGAACATCTTCTCCACCATGCCGAGCGAGGCGCTGGTGGCCTTGTGCAGACGCGCCTTGAAATTCTCGACCGCCTCGGCCTCGTGGTGATGGCTCGGCGCCGTGCCGCGCAGGATGAGGCGCGAGAGGCCGCGGCTGCCGTATTTGACCGCATAGGTCAGCGCGATCATACCGCCGAAGGAGCCGCCGATCAGGACAATGCGCTTTCCGCCGCACAGCGTCTGGCGAAAGGCCTCCAGGTCATCGGCATATTGCTCGAAATTGTAAGGCGGGGTGAGTGACGACAGCCCGCAGCCGCGCTGGTCATAGGCGAGGAGCCTGTAGTTGTCGGCGAGCGGCAGGAAGGCCTTGAAGTCCCCTGTGTGATCGCCGATGCCGCGACCACCATGGAGCACGACGATCGTCTCGTCCTTGTCCTCGCCCGCCACGTCATAGACAAATGTGGCACCGTTCAGGTCGATGCGGCGTGTTTCATTCGGCTGCATGATCGAGCCCCTCGCCTTCGTTGTTTGCCCGGTCCGCGTCGACCCATTCGTCGCCGAGAAGTTCCGGCGTCGAGAAGGCGACGAGATTGGCGTAATGGAGTTCGCGATCCTCGACGAACAAGGCCCGTACGATGCCCCGCGCGAGCCGGTCCGCGCCCTCGCTGATCGCCGGAATGTCACCGGAGAGCTTGCCGTGGCTGAGCGTCGCCGGGAAATTGAAGGCATGGATGTACCGGAGCGCCGGACATGTGCCGGGTTGGCGCTCCAGGAACTCGAAGCTCGGCCCGAGATCGGGTGAGTACTGGAGTTCAGGATTCGCCATGCCCTCGGGCGGTGCGAAGCGCTCACCCCAGAAGCGGATATGCGGCTCAAAGGCGGCGAGCTCCGGCCGCAAGCCGAGGTCGACGTTGAAGCCCGTGGCGAAGATCATGAAATCGACGTCGTAGCTCGCCTTGGGCGTGACGACTTCGAGATGGTCGCCCTTCTCGCGCACGTCCGTCACCGGGCTGCCGAGATGGAAATAGGCATGGGGATGGCGCGAAACGCGCAGGGTGCTGTCGCGCGGCGGCGGCGTCTGCGCCGACAGCGTCGTATGCAGGAAGCGCCATTTCCACTCATCCGGCAGGCCGGCAAAGCCGTGGACGACGCCCTGGCTGCCGATGCCGGTGAATTTGTTGATGCGCGGGATGTCCTTGCGGCGGATGAAGAGATCAAGCCGCCCGGCCCCGGCCTCCAGCGCGGTCGCGGCATTGTCCATGGCCGAGGCGCCGGCACCAACGACACCAACGCGCTTGCCCGTGAGCGCCTCGAAATCGATATCGTCGGCCGAATGCGCCCAGAAGCGCGGATCGAGCCGCTTGACGAAATCGGGCACATAAGGGCCGCCAAGCCCGTCGCGGCCCGTGGCCAGCACGAGATGGCGGGCGATGACGCGCCCGGCCTGTCCGCCGTGGTCGATCGCCACATCGAGAAGGCCATCGGGTCGGGTCGCCACATGGGTGATGGCCGTCTCATTGACCACCGGCAGATCGAGCACCCGCCGATACCAGACGAGATAGTCCATCCAGACTTCGCGCGGGATCTTGTCGAGCGCCTCCCAGGCGGCACGGCCGAAGCGCGCCTCGTGATAGGCACGATACGTCAATGCCGGCAGGCCCATCGCCGGTCCCGTGAGCTGCTTCGGCGACCGCAGCGTCTGCATTCGCGCGTAGGTGATCCACGGCCCTTCGCGCCCGGCCGGTGCCTTGTCATAGAGCACATGGTTGGCGACGCCGTAGCGTTTCAGCATCGCCGAGGCGACGAGCCCGGCCATGCCAGCACCGACGATCACCACGTCGCGCACGGTCTCGCCGTCCACCACACGCTCGGGCACCCAGGCCTTGGCGGGCAATTCGAGCCAGGCGAGATCCTGCCGGAGACGGGCCTCCAGGGCTTCGAGCCCGATGGCATCAGCGTCGGCAGCCATCGCGGGCATGCTTTCCATGTCTGCGGTCGCAGTCATAGGTCTGTCCCTTCCTCGCCGGGAGCGGATGGGTCACCGTCCTCGCCGGGGGGCTGGCGGTCGTGACCATAGAGAACATCGGCAAGGCTCTCGCGCCCGCCGGGATCAAGCCGCTTCAATCCGGGCACGAGCGCGGCGGAGACCACGTCGAAGGCGCTGATCAGGGCCTCGATGGCGGGTGTGAGCGGTTTTGCGAGCGGCGTGACAATGCCGAAAACGAAGGGGATGTGGACGTCGAGCGGACGGATCGCCAGCCCCTCGATCGGCAGGCTGTAGGCGGTCGCCGGCTCGACCAGCGCCACCCCGAAGCCGGTCCGCGCGACGCCGAGCGCCGTGAAGGACGCGTTGGTGTCGAGGATGGCGGACGGCGTCACGCCGGCCTTCCTCAATCCTTCATCGATACGACGGCGCAGCCGGTAGGGATTGGCCATGGTGACAATACGACGGCCCGCCAGATCGGCGAGGCGGACGACTTCGCCGCGCGCAAGCGGATCCCCAGCCGGCACGGCCGCGACGCATGGCGCTTCGCCTATCCACTGGATATCGAGCCCCGGATGCTCCAGCGGCAGGCTCGCGATCCCAACGTCAGCGGACCGCGCCAGCACCGACTGCACCACCCGTTCCGCCGGCGCGGACTGCACATGCACCTGGTTCGGCACAAGGGCCTCGTCGATGACCGCCAGCGCCCTCGGCACGAGGCCGGCCGCGAGGGCCGGAATGGCGGCGATCTCGATAGCGAGCGATGCATCCTCGCTGATGGCGATAGCCCGTTCGCGCATGTGTTTCAGGCTGACGAGCAAGCGCTCGACCTCCTCGTGAAACAGGACGCCGCGGTTGGTCGGCGTGATGCGCGGACCATTCCGGTGCAGCAGCGCGAAGCCGAGATTGGCCTCCAGTTCCTGGATAAGACGCGTAACGGCCGGCTGCGAACGTCCCAGAAGGCGCGCAGCACCCGTGATGCTGCCTGCCGACATGACGGCGGCGAAAGCATCCAGTTGCCTGAGGTCTAGGGTCTCAAAATTCATGTGTCGCATATTATTAAATCTATAGTTATTATCAAGCATGCATCGCGCTGCCGCATTCACGGCTCTCTGGAAATTCCACTATTCACTTTTTGGATTATATGACAATGTAAATCTATAAAACGCATATTAGCGCCGAGCGCAGGCGGCCACGTGACGGCAGGGCGAAAACCAGGCTGAATCCGCCTGCCCCGAAACGGCCTGTGCCAAGATCGACTGTCCCATGGGAGCAGCATCGCCATGCAGACTGACATTATCCAAGGGCTCGCCGGCATCGCGGCAGGATCTCCCCTCGCGGAAGCCTTGAAGGCGCGGGCGGAGATCATGAGATTGAGCGACGCCAGCCACGACGCGGTGTTGCGGCCGAAGGCACCGGGAGGACTGAGCCATGCCGTGCGCGCGGCGCTGGCCACCCGCATGGCCCTTTGGCTCGGCGACGAGGCCCTGGCGGCCCATTACCGGACTTTGCTCGCCGAAGCCGGAACGGCCGCGACCGAGCTCGCCGACACGGTGGCGGCGATGGATGTCATGCCGGCGGAGCAGCGCCTCGCGGCGATCGTCCGGCATGCCGACCTCGTGACCCGGGAACCGCGCGCGGCCACCCGTGCCGACATCGAGGCGCTGGAGGCTGCGGGGCTCGGCGAGGCCGATATCGTGAGGCTGTCCGAGCTCGCGGCCTTCGTGAATTATCAGGCCCGCGTCATCGCCGGCTTCCGCAGCCTTCAGGGCGTGATGTGATGGGAGATGTCATGAGCGAACCAGTCCAGAACAGCCCCGTCCACGAATTTACGGCCGAGCCTCTGCAGTGGTCGCCCTACCTCAAGCCGGTGCGGCTGGAGGAGGCGACGCCGGAACAGCTCGACGCGATGAAGGTGACGCCCTCCAACAAGAAGGTGTCCGATTATGTGCTGACGCTGGCGCATGATCCGGAATCGCTCGCGGTGCGCTCGCCGCTCTTCAACGCGATCATGTACGGGCGCGACGGCCTGTCTCGGGCGGAACGCGAGCTTGGCGCGGTCGGCGCCTCGATCGTCAACCGCTGCGTCTACTGCGCGTCGGTTCACGCGGCGCAGTTCAACCGCCTGACCGAACGCACCGACGTCATCGCGCGGATCTTCGCCGATGGGCCGGCCGCCGATCTGGAGGAGCACCAGCAGGCGATCTTCAATTTCGCGGTCAAGCTGTCGAAGACGCCGCCGGCCGTGACCCACGAGGATGCCGCCGCGCTGCGCGACTGTGGCCTCTCAGCCCTCGAAATGGCCGACCTCGTGCTGTCCGCGGCCATATTCGGCTGGGCCAACCGGCTCATGCACACGCTCGGCGAGCCGCTTCGTCCGCCGGCAAAACCCGCGGCCTGACCGGGCACGCCCATGAACGGCGCCTCGTCACGCACGCGCGGCGAGGCGAATTCTGGGATCCAGCCGCGAATAGAGAACGTCGACGATCAGGTTGATCAGGACAAAGGCGACGGCCGTCACGAGCAGGCCGCCCTGGATGACGGGATAGTCGCGGCGCAGGATGCCCTGGATCACGAGCCGCCCGATGCCGGGCAGCGAGAACACCGTCTCGATGACGACGGAGCCACTCACCATATGGCTGGTGATGATGCCGATGACGGTGACGACCGGCACCACGACGTTGCGTAGGGCATGCCTGTTGATGATCTGCCAGCTCGGCAGTCCCTTGGCGCGCGCTGTGCGTACATAGTCCTGGTTGAGAACCTCCAGCATGCTGGAACGCGTGATGCGCGCCAGAAGGCCCATCTGCAGGAAGCCCAGCGTGAAAGCGGGCAGTGTGAGCGCCCTCAGCCAACCGGCAGGGTCCTCGCTTAAGGGCACATAGCCGCCGGTGGGAAACCAGCCGAGCCCCACCGCAAAGGCGAAGATCAGGATGAGCGCCAGCCAGAAGTTCGGCAAGGAAACGCCGAGCAGGGCGCTCGCCATGCAGGCCTGATCCACCCAGCTGCCGCGATAGACGGCGGCGATCACGCCGGCCGTCACCCCGAAGATCACCGTCAGCACCATGGCATAGAGGGTCAGCGACACCGTCACCGGAATGCGCTCGATGATGGCGCTCGTCACGCTGCGCTGAAGCAGGATCGACTGGCCGAGGTCTCCCTGCAGCAGCGAGCCGTACCAATGCATCAGCCGGACGAGGAACGGCTCGTTGAGCCCGAGCTGCTGGCGCACCAGCTCGACCTCCTCCTGTGTTGCGTTCGCGCCGGCGATGACGGCGGCGGGGTCACCCGGCACGAGCTGCATGATCGAGAAGGCGATCAGCGTGACCAGGAAGATCACCGGGATCGATGCGATCAGCCGATGCAGAATATAGCGTGTCATCCTGCGCTCCCTCCGGACCAGCGGAAAGCAATGTCGGGCGTAACCATGGAGATTTGTCGCGCGCTCATATGTCCGCCCCGTCTTTCAGGCGTGGATCGAGCACGTCGCGCAGGGCATCGCCCAGAAGGTTGAGCGCGAGCACGGTCAAGGTCACGACAAGGCCCGGGATGATGGTGATCCAAGGCGCCTCACGAATATAGGCCCGGCCGTCGGCGATGATGTTGCCCCAGCTCGGCGTGGGCGGCGGCGTGCCGACACCGAGGAAGCTGAGTACCGCTTCGGCAAGGACCGCATAAGCGAAGATGAAACTGAGCTGCACGATCAACGGCGCGAAGCTGTTCGGCAGGACGTGGCGCAGAAGCACGACCAAGGGCCTCACGCCCGAGGAAACGGCGGCCTCGACGTAGCTCATCTCCCGCACGACGAGAACGGATGCCCTGACGATCCGCGCGGTGCTCGGAACATAGATCGCCGAAAGGGCGAGCACCACATTGAGGTCGGAAGGCCCCAAGGCCGCGGCGATCGCAATCGCCAGCATGATTGAGGGGAAGGCCATCAAGGCATCCATGCACCGCATGATGATGCCGTCGAAGGCGCGGAAGTAGCCGGCGCAGGCACCGACGATAGTCCCGAGCACACCGGAGACGATCATGACCCAGAAGCCGATGCGCAAGGAGACGCGCGCGCCCATCACAAGGCGACTGTAGAGATCCCGCCCGAGATGATCCGTGCCGAACCAGAACTGTCCACTGAACGGTGGCTGGAAGCGGTAACGCATCTGAATGCGCAGAGGATCCTGGGTGATGAGCCATCCCGCCATGATCGCGACCAGGGTCATGAACGTGACGACCGTAAATCCAAAGACGAAACTGCGATGCGCCATCAACTGCCGGAAGACCCGGGAGCGCCAGAAGCGCTGCCGGGGTTCCGCACGAGAGATCTCGGGAGAAGAGACCTCAGGAGAAGAGACTTGCGCTTGAGAGGCCACGACGGGGGGAATGCCGGTGGCCTCGGTCAGGCTGGCGTTGTCATGCAAAGCTGACGCCCCACAGGCGCGTGGTGCGGAACGGCGTGAAGCCGACAACTTTGTTGCTGCGCACCTGGGTCTGGCCAATATCGCCGAGCTTGATCGACAGAACATTGTCGAGGATATGCTGCTGCGCCTTGTACCATGCCTCCTTGCGCTCCTCGGCGGTCGGCTTCAACTGCATGTCCGCCACCATCTGCGCCAGGACGGGGTCTTCCATATTGTTGGGGGACGTCTTGCCGCCGAGATCGCCGATCGACAGCACAGGGTCGCCGAGCCATGGGCCGGTGCCGAACTGGCCGGGGTTGAGCGACCAGCCCGTCTTCTTCACGCGCAACGCAACGACAGCAGGCCAGTCCATGGTTTCGATCTGGGTCTTGATGCCGATCGATTTCAACAGCTCGGAAATGATGAGCGCGGTGTTGGAGTGCCAGGGAAAGGTGCTGGCGCTGATGATCTGGATGACTTCATCCTTATAGCCCGCCTCGGCAACCAGCTTCTTGGCCTGTTCAGCGTTCTTCGAATTGTAGAGCGGCGCCTTGATGCTATCGGGATAGAGCGGATATCCGGGATATTGCAGGTAGGGATTGAGGCGATAGTTGCCGTCGCTGGCGCCAGCGAGGATTTCGTCCATATCGAGGATGGTCGCGATCGCCTGCCGGAACGGCAACTTGTCCATCGGCGGAACGGCCATGTTCAGGGTCAGGTTTTGCATGGCCGTCGGCATGCGGTTGATCACCGTGAGCGCCGCATTCTTCTTGAGACCGGGGACCGCGTGTTCAGGCACGAGATCGGCGAGATGGATCTCCCCCGTTTCAATGGCCGCCACCATGGCCGAAGGCTCGGCGATGATGCGGAAAGTCAGCGTATCGAACAGCGCGTCCTTGCGGCCGCCATAGCCGCTCGGCCCGGGATAACGCGTATCAAGGGCATAGTCGTCGAAGCGTGCCAGCTTCACATGGCTGTCGGCCTTGTTCTCGACGAGCTTGTAGGGGCCCGTGCCGACCAGACTTGTCTTGCCCGGATCCTTGTCGCCGTCTTCGGCCGGCAGGATCGCCACCAGGACTTCCGGCTGGCTGAAGTTGTTCAGGAAAAGCGGCTGCGGCGTCTTGAGCTTGATCGCCACCGTGCCGGGATCGACAATGCTGACCTCGGCGATCTGGTCGAGATAGCGCCGGCGCAAGCTCATGCGCTGGTAGCGCTCGATGGACGCCTTGACGTCCGTCGCCGTCATCTCCTTGCCGTTGTGAAACTTGACGCCCTTGCGCAGCTTGAAGGTATAGGTCAGCCCGTCGGGGGAGATCTCCCAGGATTCGGCGAGACCGGCCGATGGCTGCAATTTCTCGTCGCGGGTGACGAGTGCTTCGTAGAGATGCAGGTTGATGATCCGCCCGACGTCGTCAGTGGTTCCCATGATGTCGAGCGACGGAATCGGACTGTTGATGCCGACGATGATATCGCCGCCCTTCTTTCCGGCGGTCTGCGCGAAAGCCTTGCGGCTCGTCAACATGAGCGCCGTCACCGGGGCGCCCGCAATCAATCCTCTGCGTGAAATCAACATGGTTCCGTGATCCCCTCTTGTTTGTATTTGAGTTTGATCGACTTGTTCTTTTTTGACTTCACACGAGCGTATGCTTTGTGAAGTGTGCGCGGAAGGCCTAAACGGCGGCCGCCCCGTCGTGCCACCACTGGCCCGATAAAACGGTGCCGCGCGGCACGAACCGTCGGTCGGCCTGCAACGATCCGCCGACGCTATCCTTGAAGACGACCGCGCCCTTGCGGATTTCGAGAAGCGTTGCATCGCCGAGGGCGCCCGGCCGCAGCGTGCCGAGATCGGCCCGCCGGCAAACCGCCGCCGGTGCGGCGGTGGCAGCGCGGATCACCTCTTTCAGCGGCAGGCCAAGCACAAGGAACTTCGACATGGTCGCGAGGACGTCATAGGCCGGCCCATCGATGCATTTCATATGGACATCGCTGGAAATCACATCCGGCGCCAGGCCGGATTCCAGCATGACACGGGCCACATCGAAGCCGAACGAGCCGGATCCATGCCCGACGTCCATGATGACGCCGCGCTCCTTGGCGGCAATCATGCAATCCCGCAGCTGCCCGCGGCTGGTCAGGGGCGAATTTTCCTTAGGGGTGCAGTAGTGGGTCAGCACGTCGCCGGGTCGCAGCGGATCGACGATATCCTCGATGCGAGGCGGCATGCCCGCGCCGATGTGAACCATGACCGGCAAATTGCCCGCCAACTCCGCGGCGCGTATGCCCATGTGCAACGGGATGGCGCCAAGCGCCCCGGTCGTCGATGCGCCGACGCGGATCTTCACGCCGACGACATGTTCGGCATGGGCTTTTGCGGCCTGGACGCAGAGGGGAATATCAAGAAAGCGCAAATCCTCGGCTTCGCCCACGCGAACGCCGTCACCGACAAAAATGCCGACCAGGCTGAGGTTGATGAACGCGAGTATCCGCACTGGCGAGAGGGGAGCGACGAGGTCGACAAGCCCGCGAATGTTGCCGGCACCGGCGCTGCCGGCATCGACCGCCGTCGTCATGCCGGATGCGCGGGCGACGCGCTCGGCCTCGACGCCTAGAAAAGTCGCGCCCCAATAGACATGGGTGTGCAGATCGATCAATCCGGGCACGACATAGAGCCCGGCCGCATCACGCACCTCCCTCGCCGATGCATCGCTGATCGAGGGAGCGACAGCCGCGACGCGGCCATCGACGAAGGCGACGTCGTGGGGCCCATCGAGACCCTGGGCGGGGTCGATGACATGGCCGTTCTTGATGAGGAGATCATAAGCCATATCAAACTCCGCAACGTCGGGCTCTGGGGCTCAGGCCGTGTCGGCCTGCATTTTCTGGGGCGATCGGGCGGGCCAGGCCTCGAGGGCGCGACGTGCGACATCCCCCTTCGAGGGAACGGGGGACGTCCCGGCGCTGTCAGTGGCGCTGGCAAGAATGTCGCGGATCTTGTCCGCGATCAGCCGAAGCTCGGCATCATCGATCCGGCGGACATCGAAAAGAAGATAGCCACGATCCGTGTGAAGCGACCGCAGCACCACTTTGACATCACCTGCGGCAAGCGCCTCGCCGAGCTGGTGGGCGTTCAGGCCTGCCACCGCGGGATCGACATGCAGCATCAGCCGCTCGAACGGATTGCCCGGCGGATCGGGCTGGCGCTCCAGACGAAGCCCGGCAATGCCGGCCAGCAGCATCTCGGCCTGCGCCAGGCGGTCCTCTTCACCACGCTTGATCGCAGCGCGATCCGCGGATTGCCATTGCGCAAGCGCGGCCATCGCCCCGGCGATGCTCTCCTTGCCAGCCTTCATGACCCGGCCGACGCCACGGTCCTGATAGTAACAGGCGCGGATGAAGGCTTCTTCACCGGCGATAACGCCAGCGGTCGTTCCAGCGGCCGCCTTCTGCGCGCTGAAGATCACGGCCGTTGCCCCGGCCGCTATCATCGCCGGCCAGTCATATTCCGCCGCCGCGTCCACGATGACCGGCACGCCCCGCTTCCGGCATATCGCGCAGAAGGTGGCCAGATCGATCATCCCGCTCTGCACGGTGTGATGGGAAATGACGTAGAGGGCGGCAGCGACCTCCCCACGGAGCGCCGCCTCCAGCTGAAAGACCGCGCAGGAGGTCGCGGTCCCGATCTCCACGACTTCAGCGCCGGCGATCCTGGCCATCTGGCTGACAGGCGCGCCGAAATTGACCTCGTGGCCCTTCTGCATGACGACGCGGTTCTTCATCCCGGCCGTGTCCGGCAGCTGCTCGACCTTCGCGAGATCCTGGCCGGTCATCGCCGCGGCCACGCAGATGGAGATGCCCGCCGCCGAGCAGCCCGTGACGATGCCGGCCTCCGCGCCGGTGACGGCCGCGATCGTCTCGCTGGCCGCGCGCTGCAGATCCGCAATCTCCACCCAACTCGGCAGAATCTCGCGGACGGCCTCGACAACAGCCGGCGAGCACCGGCTCGCGCCGTGCACGGTTTCAGTGCCAGATGCGTTGATGACACGACGCAGCCCGTGCTGATCGAAAAAGGCCGACATGTTGATGATCCCACTCAGGCTGCCATGGCAGCGACGTCATGATTGGCAAGAACGCGCGCCGCCGCAGTGACCTGCGTCCGCTCCGCCTCGTTGAGATTGCTCTGCAAGGGCGCGATCGGCCCCATATCGGCCACGCCCGCGAGCGTCACCGCATCATGGATGGTGCGGGCTGGCCCAAGGGCATCCCGACAATCCTCGAGCGGCATGAAAAGCTCCCGAATGGCACGAGCTGTGGCGCCATCATTGGCCTGGAGCGCCGTCAGCAACACGCTCGACAGGCGCGGGGCGACCGCCACCGAACCCGAAGTGAAACTCGATAGGCCAAAGTCCTCGAAATGGGTGATGACCGGGCGCTCGCCGATGCCGCTGATGATGCGGCGGGGATCGACGACATCGATGAGCGCGCGCAGAAAATCATCATCCGCCGGATCGCGGCGCACGACCGCGTATTTCACCCAGCCGACGACACCGTCATCCACGAGCCGGCGGAGATCGGGGGGCTCTATGCAGCGATCATGCTTGGCATACATGAGGACAGGAGCGCCGATCTTGTCCGACAAGTAGCGCAGTGACGTGGCAAGCCCGGAGGATGTATAACTGCCGGCATAGGCCGGGAGGGCCATGGCAGTCGGAAATTTGAGGTCGCGAACGATGGACACTTGATCGACCATGCGGCCGAAATCCGGCCCGACCGCCGGAATGATCCACGTTTCCGGAGAGACCGCCTCGGCGAGAAAGCCCAGAGTTTCAGCATAGGCGCTGATGGGAAGGTTGTAGAAATTGGCGTTGCCGCCATACATCAGGGTCGAGACCCCACCTTGTTCAAGATATTTGATCAAGGCGGCGTTGGCAGACCTCGCCAAGGTCAGCATGGACGTTTGCGCCAGAGGAGGAACGGCGATAACGGACCGGGCGAGATCGTGAAAGGTGACCGCGTCAATCTTCATGCCGCTCCCCACTTGTATAAATGTCAGATGTATTTATAGCTTGTATGAATCCTGAGTCAAGCGACTGGAGTGCTACAAGAACCTATGTCGAAACATATGTCGGGTGATGAGGCCGAGATGGGCAGTAACGTTGCGAAATATCGGCCCGCCCAGCGTTTGCGGTTGGGAGACCAGCTCTATGAGCAGATCCTCCAGCGCATCGTATCCGGCGAATATGCCGAAGGGGCCCGCTTGCCCTCAGAGAATCAGTTGTCTGACGTCTTTGGCGTCTCCCGTTCGATCGTGCGTGAGGCGCTGTCTCGGCTCCAGGTCGATGGGCTGGTCGCGGCAAGACAGGGCTCAGGCACCTATGTCCAGCACCGGCCGAATTCGGAGTTTTTCGATTACGCCCCAAAGGGCGCGGTCGCGGACGTGTTGCGGTTCTTCGAGTTGCGGATCGCCATCGAGGGCGAGGCCGCTTACCATGCCGCCCAACGTCGTACCGAGGCGGATCTCGCGCATATCCAATCGATCAACCAGAGGCTCGAGGCCATCATCGGCGCGAGCCAGGTCGGCAGCGAAATCGATATCGAACTGCATGAGGCCATCGCTGAAGCAGCCCACAACGAACTCTTCGTCGTGACCCTGCGCAATCTTCGCCCCCTGTTCGATGCCGGCCTGAAAATGACGCGTGGCCTGTCGCTGAAGAAGCGCCCGGAACGCCACCGCCTCGTCCAGGATGAGCACCACGCGATCATCTCCGCCCTCGTCGAAGGCAATGCCGACCGGGCACGGACCGCCATGCGCCATCACATCGACAATGCCCGGACACGGCTGGTGTCCGATACAGAGCCATAGACCGGTCGAAAGCCGCCAACGACACGCGCGCTGCACTGGTCATCCCGGGGCGGCCGCAAGGGCCAGCCCGGGATCCAGAACCGAGACGGTTTCCAAACCCGCGCGCCTCAAGCATTGGGTCAGATCGCCGGGATGCCGGCGTTTCTGGATCCCGGACACGATCCCGTGGATCGCTCAGGGATGCCCCGTCGCGCCGACTGATCCTCAACTTGCGGCCTGACCGGCTCGCAGGCGAAATACTCTGCTTTATTCTTACACAGCATCAGACCGGGAGTGGCTTTCCTTGAACGCCACTACATGTCCCGCGTGAAGGGAAAGTGCGTTTGAGGCACGCGCCGGAACGGCAGGCTCGCGAAGTCGTAGGCCGCCGGCCCCGGCACATCCACATCGATCATGGTCGGGAAGACGCTGGTGAAAGCCGCGCGGAACTGGTTCTTCGCCTTGATGGCGAGAATACCAATACGGCTGAGGTCAATGCCGTGAAGATCAAAGAAGCTCGGATCCGTCACTGTCAGACAGGTTTCGGTGACGATGACCTGGATGCCCTCGATTTCCAGCACGGCGGTCTGGCCATAGTCGAAGGCAAGGCCGTTGCAGAACGGGCCGGTATTGACGATCCGCCCATCTGTCAGGCGCGTCACCCGCGCCCGCGCGGTGACCGGACCGCCAAAGTCAGGTGTCAGCCGTCCGCCCAGCGCGACCTCGATCTCTCCCCCGATACCGGCCTCGGCCGCTCTGGCAACGGTCGCCGGGTCCCAGAAGAACGCCATCACCGTCGGCACGTCGGGCCGGGCGTCCAGCACCGCGCGGAGCAGGCCGGGCGTGTCCGCATTGGCGCCGGCGCCGGGATAATCCGCGGAGTCGATCACGGCGACAGGGCCCTGGCCCTGCCTGGCGATGCCAAGCGCGCGTGCCATGCCGCCGGGCGCCGTCGGCATCGCGATGAACAGGCGATCACGGATCCGCCGGAGTTCCCTGAGCGTGGCACTGATCGCCCGCTCCGCTGACGCGCTGTCCCCATCGGCATAGGCGACGACGGAGGCGCCGGCATGGGGCCGATCGCCGTAGGCATAGCCCTGGTAGATCGTCAGATCGAGCAGGCCCGCGCCCTCGGCAAGCCCCCTGGCGAAGGCGGCGGCTTCGGCCATCGGACCGTCAGTCGTGCGCGCATTGATGCTCGGCAGGAGCGCGTTCATCGGCCGCACCACGCCCACCGGATGAATTTTGCCGGCTACACGTTTCAAAAGCAAGGACAGGCATTTCTGCGCGGTCTCGGCCATGTCCGTATGCGGATGGCATTTGTAGCCCACGACGATATCGCACAGGTCGATCTGCGGCTGCGTGATATTGGCGTGGAGGTCATAGGACGCCCCGAGCGGGGTATCGCCGATGACCTCGCGCACGCGGATGAGGAGGTCGTGGTCGGCATGGTCGATACCCTCGACCTGCATCGCGCCGTGCTGGCCGAGATAGACCGCGTCCCAACGGCCGGATCCGTCGGGCGGCCCCTCCGCGAGCCCTGCAAGGAGCTCCGCGAGAAGCTCCTCATAAGCATCCCGGGTGACTTCGCCGGAAGGCGTGGCGAAGGTGCAGCGCAAATAGGTGGGCTGCCACTCCGGACGGGTTTCGAAGAAGGCGACAGCCCCGCCGATCTCGGTGTTGGTGCCGCGATAGAAGGACACCGCCTCCTCGCCTTTCGCCCATTCGAAATTCTTGAAATCCCCCAGTGTCGCCTTGATGCTCGCGAAACTGTTTCCTTCGTGCCCCAAACGAGCAATGGCGATATTGGGCATGTCCGCAAATCCTCAGCCGTTCCAGCGATAGCGCTCGATCGTGTCTTCATTCAGCGTGATGCCAAGGCCGGGCTTGTCCGGCACGCTCACGAGTCCGTCGACGACACGCATGGGCTCGACCAGGAGATCGGTGCGCAGCGGATTGTCGGTGGCGTTGAATTCGAGGTAGGGCGCGTCGCGCTGCACCGCCAGGACATGCAATGTCGCGGCGACGAGAATATCCGTCGACCAGCAATGCGGGATGACGCGGGCGCCTCGGGCCTCGGCATGGTGAACGATGCGCACGGCCTCCGAGATGCCGCCGACCCGCGCGACATCCGGCTGGATGATGCGCAGGCCGCCCCGCTCCATCAGGTCGATATAGGGATATTGCGTGGTTTCCTTCTCGCCGGTGGCGATCGGCGTCGGCGATTGGGCGACGAGCCGCGCGAAGCCGGACACATCATCCGGCGACAGCGGCTCCTCCAGGAAGTAAACCCCGGAATCGGCAAAGGCACGGCCAAGATAAAGCGCATCGTCGAGCGGCATCGGCACGCCGATATCGATCATGAGATCCATCGCGTCGCCGATCTCCGCGCGGATCGCGGCGACTGCGCGGGCATCGGCGCGCGGATCCTGCCCGAGGCCGCCCCAGCCGAATTTCATCGCCTTGAAGCCTGTCTCCCGGTGGCGGCGTGCAAGGGCAATAGTATCGCCAAGGTCAGGCTGGGACAGGTCGCTGGCATAAGCCGGGACAGCCTCCCGGCGCGGCCCACCGAGCAGGCGATGGATCGGCAGTCCGGCGATCTTCCCCAACAAGTCCCACAGCGCGATATCGATCCCGCTGATCGCATGCATGAGGGCACCGCGCCGGCCGTAGGTCGCCGAGTGCTTGTACATCTTGTCCCAGAGCCGGCCGATGTCACGCGGATCCTCACCGATCAGAAGGCTGCGCAAGCCCTCCGCGGAGACCGAGCACAACGGCGCATCGAGGATTGCCTTGCTGACGAGCGGATTGGTATGGGCCTCCCCGATGCCGACGAGGCCCTCGTCCGTGTGCACCCGGATCAGAAGCACCGACTGGCAGCCGTCCCCGATGGCGCGCACCACGGGAAGCCTCAGGATGATGCTTTCGACATCCGTTATTTTCACGGTCTTATCCCCATGCGGATCGGCCGGCCGTTGATCAGCCGGATTATTGCGGTTGCGCCGTCATCCCTCCCCCACCCACGTCGGGTGGACGAAACGCCTGCGCCCTCCTGTGCGAAGCACCCCCTCGTGAGGAGCGCTTCGATGATGTTCGACAAATATACAACTTGAAGCGCCTGCGCAAGAGGCGTCGACGCGTCCGCAGCCGCGCGGAGGCATGGCCCTCAAGCGAAAAGCTTTCGCGGCTTGCGCATATCCAGGGAACGATAATTCAGGGACAATATTTCCTGATAAAGCGCGTCACGCGGTTATCGAGCGCCATCATCCAGCCAAATGAGCTGACAAATATCGACAATACAGGATATCGCCGCACCAAAAGCGCGCATATCACTTAATTTACGGGCGTGATATCTGCGCCTCGTGCTTGTCGAGCTCCGCCGATATCGATTGGGCCGCACCGATCACTGCCTCCGCGTAGAAAGCTGTCTTCTCGGCATTCGAACCAAGGCCCGCATCGAGGACGAGACTGAGACTCGCCACGACAACCGAGCGGCGGAATACGGGCGCCGCAATTCCCAGGCGCCCAGATCCGACCTCCGAGGTGGTCGCAGAAAACCCCTTCCGGCGCACCTCCTTCAGCGTCGCCCGAAAATCATTCCACGAGGGCCCGTCGGCATGGCGCAGCTCTTCCTCATGCCTGAGGTAGAGCGCCTGGAGCGCACGATCTGGCAGGAAGGCGAGGATCGCCTTCGCGGGGGCCCCGACGAACAGGGACATCGCGGCGCCGCGTTCGTAGCTCGCCGGCAGATGCGGCGCGGCTCCGTCGACCTTGTGGACGCTCATGATCCGATCGCGGAAACGGCGGCACAAGATGACCGCCGCCGCCTGGTTGGCCTTGTCGAGAAGCCCCTGCATGGGCCGGTCGGCGATGTGGATGAGCGGATCGTTCTGACGAATCAACCTGTCAAAATGAATGAAGGCCGGCCCAAGCGCATAGCCTGCTCCGGTGACAGGGTCGAGGAACTCGGCCTGGCTGAGTTCCCGCACGTTGCGGTAGGCCGTGCGGATGGAAATCCCCATCTCGCGGGCAATGTCCTCGACTGTCAGGACGGCCGCATCGCCGTCGAAGAGTTGCAGGATGGCGAGGAGATTGCTCTGCGTCATGCGCGTTTCGTCGTTTCCGTCTGTGGCGCCTCTTTATGGGCTTCGCAACTTAGATGCAAATCATCATAATTGACAATATACGACAATTTAGCTTGATTGCTGATATGCGGCAGTCATAGATTGTGCACGCGTTAAGGGAGCCCGAAGAGGCCCCTGCCACAGCGATGGGGAATTGACATGAAATTTCTGCAGACACTTGTGACGGGCCTGTTCGCGGCGACGATCGCCTTTTCTCCGGTAGCGGTTCAGGCTCAGGAGAAGCAGGAAGTGCGCGTCGCCATGCTAGCGCCGAGCGCCTTGCTCTGGCTGCACGCGATCGCCAAGGACCAGGGCTTCTACGCGAAGCATGGCATCGAGGTGAAGGAACTCGTCGCTTCGACCAGCCCAGCCTTGTTGCAGGCCGTTTCGAGCGGCAGCGTCGAGGCCGGTATCGCCGTTGCGGACCTCGCGATGCGCGCCATCGACCAGAACGCGCCGATCGTGATCTCCGGCGCGATCCTCGGTCATTCGATCCTGCGTTTCGTCGGCGGCAAGGGCGTCGAGAGCGCCAAGGATCTCGAAGGCAAGCCGGTGACCGCCGGTGGCGTTCAGGGCGGCACCGCCAATCTCCTGCGTTATCTGATGATCGAGGCCGGTGTCGACGGCAAGGGCGCCAAGCTTGTTGCCATGGCGAATTCCAAGGATCGCATCCTCGCCCTGCAGAATGGCCAGGTCGCGGGCTCCCTGCTGATCGCCCCCTTCGATTCGATGGCGCAGCGCGACGGCATGAAGGTTCTTGGCGACTACACCCAAGACTACCTGCAGACACCGCTGATCCTGAACAAGACCTGGGCCGCTTCCAACCGCAAGGCCGCCGTTGGCCTGACACAGGCGACACGGGATGCCGCGAACTGGATTTATGATCCGGCGAACAAGCAGAAGGCCATCGATATTCTGGCGGCCTATACCAAGGTCGATCCGGCCCTTTGCGCCGAGTCCTACGCCTTTATTGTCGAGCAGCAGAAGGCTATCGGCCGCGGGCTGGAAGTGACGCCCGACAGCCTGCGCAATCTCCTGAAGATCAGTGAAGCCGTCGGCGCCGCCAAGGAAAGTGAAAAGCCGTTCGACCTGAAGAATTACTACGATCCGAACTTCCTCGCCGGAAACTGAGGCCCATCCCATGCGCAGGCCGAAGGCCCGCGCATGGCCCTCGCCGGAATGGACATGATGAACCAGGAACGTATTCCCGTAAATCTGCTGACAGGTTTCCTTGGCAGCGGAAAGACGACCCTATTGAATTCGTGGCTGCGCGATCCAGCCTTTGCTGATGTTGCGGTCATCGTCAATGAATTCGGCGAGATCGGGATCGATCACACCCTGATCGCCGCAAGCAACGACAACACCATCGAGCTCAGCACAGGGTGCCTGTGCTGCTCGGTGTCCGGCGATCTCGTGACGACCCTGCGCGAACTGAATGAAAAGCGCGCGCGGGGCGAAATCCGCCCGTTCACCAGGGTCTTCATCGAGACCACCGGCGTGGCCGATCCCGTCCCGGTCATCCAGTCGCTGATGACCTTCCCGGTCGCTGGCCGCTACGTGCTCAACCGGATCATCACGGTGGTGGACGCGCTGCACGGGCAACGCACCATCACGGATTTCGAGGAAGCCGCGCGTCAGGTCGTTGTCGCCGACGACATCATCCTGTCCAAGACAGACCTTGCCACGGTGCCCGATGAGCTGGTGGCGCTCCTCAAGGCGCGCAACCCCTCCGCGCGCGTCCTTCTGTCGTCTTCCTCCGCGCCGGTCATGCCGACGCAATTGCTCGAACCCGGCGCTTTCAATCCCCAGGCGGAAGTCCGGGACATGGATGCCTGGCTCGTGGCATCGGGCCTGGCGCCCGCCAAGACCGATGAGCATTCGGAAGCGCACGCCGCGCACCGGCATCACGCCCACGACCACACCCATCACGACCATGCCCATGATGGCCACGCCCATGAGCATTCGCACCACCATCACGGCAGCGATTTCACGACATTCACGCTGACCTTCGATAAGGCGCTCGCTTGGGAGCATGTGGCGCACTGGCTGGACGCGCTGGTCATCGCCCATGGCGACGACCTTCTCCGGGTGAAGGGCATCCTCAACATCGAGGGCCAGGACAAACCCGTCGTGGTCCAATCCGTCCAGCGCCTGTTCCACCCGCCATTCCAGCTGCCGAGCTGGCCGGCGAGCGGGACCTCCTCGCGCATCGTCTTCATCACCCGAGGCCTCACGCGCGACTACGTCTCCCGCGTCCTCGCGACCATCACAAGCCGGCCAGAGCCCTCACGACTCGCGGGCTGAACCATCTACTTCCCGAAAAAGGAAACCTCATGGATACCCTAGTGAAGAATGGACTCGTCGTGACGCCGGAAGGCCGTTTCGAAGGCTCCATCGCCGTCACCGACGGCCGGATCAGTGGCATCTTCAAGGGGGACGTCGCGCCAGAGGCGAACGGCGCGGAGATCATCGACGCAAAGGGCCTTGCGGTATTCCCCGGCGTCATCGACATGCACTCGCACCATCGCCAGGGCAGCCTCCCGGGCTTCGAGTACAAGGACACCATCTATACCGCGACCCTCCAGTGCGCGGCTGGTGGCGTCACCACCTCGGTGGCGATGCCCAACGTCAACCCGCCCCCGAACAACCTGAAGCTCCTCAAGGACCAGTTCGCGATCTACGAGACGGATGCCGTAGTCGACTGGAACTTCAACCCGGCGCCCACGATCCTCGAAGAAGTCGCCGGCCTCGCCGACCAGGACATCGCCGCGTTCAAGTTCTTCATGGTCGTCGATACCGGCCGCGACTACCCGCATATGCCCGGCATCGGCGTGCACGATCACGGCAGGATCCTTGAGATCATGAAGGCCTGCGCCCGGGAAGGCGTGCCCTTGATGGTGCATCCGCATGACCAGGCGCTCATGGACGTCATCGAGCAGGAATACTGGGCGCGTGGCGAGCGTGACGCGCTGGCCTATGCCAAGGCCTATGCCGCCTATGACGGCGTGATCTGGGAGACGGCGATCGCGACGCTCCTGCGCCTGCAACGGGCCGCCGGCTGCCATCTCCACATCCTCCACACCCAGACCGCCGGCAGCGTGGACCTGATCCGCAAGGCCAAGGCCGCGGGCCAAAAGGTCACCTGCGAGATCAACCCCTGGGCGCTGTTCCTCGGCTGCGACTGGTCGTCCATCCAGCGGCTCGGCTCCTACGCGCTCTCCTATTGGGTGCCGGAGAAGAACGTGCCGGGCCTGTGGGAAGGGTTGAACGACGGCACCATCGACATCATCGCCACCGACCACGCGCCCCATATGCGCGAGGAGAAGGAAATCGGCTGGACCGACGGTTGGAAGGCTCATACCGGCACGCCATCCGCGCAGTTCTACCTCAGCATGTTCCTCACGGCCGCCCGCGACGGCAAGATCACGCTTGAACGCGTCGCGGAAGCCACGTCCCAGACGCCGGCGCGGCTCTTCGGCCTCAAGGACAAGGGCCATATCGCCGAGGGCTATCACGCCGATCTCGTGCTGGTCGACCTCAATACCGAATACGAAGTTCGGGACGAGGACGTGCTCAGCCTGTGCGGCTGGAGCCCTTACGCCGGCCGCAAGCTCGTCGGCAAGCCTGTCCGCACCCTCCTGCGGGGACAGACCATCTACCAGGACGGCAAGGTCGTGGGCGAGAAGGGCTTCGGCCGGCAGGCGAAGGCACAGCACGCGGCCCGGACCGCATGAGCATGGCGATGGTGACGCCGCACGCCGAGTCGGTGGCGGTCGCGCAACATATGGCGGACTGGATGGCGGGGCTGTCCGCCACGGCCATCCCGGCCGTGGCGAAGGCTGCCGCCTGCCGCTCGGTCATCGACGTCGTCGGCGTCGCCCATGCCGGCCTGGGCATGCCGCTCGCGCGGCTCGTGCGCGAGGAGGTGCTGGACGAGGCAGCAGCGGGGCCGTCCCGTGTGCTCGGCACGATGCGTCGCGTGGCGCCCATCGCGGCGGCACGGGCCAACGCGACCGCGGCGCATGTGCTGGATTTCGACGCCAATTTCAATCGCGGCATGGTCTTCGGGCCGGCCGCGCTGTTCCCGGCCCTGTTCGCGCTCGCCGAGAGCGAGGGCGCCACGGGTGAGCGCTTCCTGGCGGCCTTTGCGATCGGTACAGAGATCGTCCGGACGCTCGCCGAAAGCCTCTCCGACATCCCTTATCGCAAGGATCGCGACAGCCTGTTCTACAAGGGCTGGTTCAACACGGGGGTTCTCGGTCCGGTCGGCGTCGCCGGAGCGACGGCCTGGTTGATGGGGCTCCCGCGTGAGGAAACGGCCCAGGCACTGGCGATCGCCGCCGTGCAGGCCTGTGGCCTGCGGATCGGCGTTGGTTCGGACATGAAGCCGTTGCTGTGCGCGCGCGCCAGCGAAACGGGCCTGCGAGCCGCTCTGCTGGCGCGCAAGGGCGTACAAGCGCCGCTCGATGCCTTCGAAGGGCCTCGCGGTTTCATTCGCGTCATTAATGCGGGCAGCTGGACCGACCAAGCTTTCGCCGGGCTCGGCAGCTTCCAGGATGCAGGTGCCTCCTACAAGCTTTATCCGGCCTGCTCGTCCGTGCAGGCAGCCGCCGAGGCGCTTATGCGGGTTCTGGCGGAAAATGCGGTGTCGGCACGGGACGTCGCGGGTGTGCGATGCGAGGTCACGCCGCATATCGCCGCCAATCTCGCCTTCGAAGACCCGCAGAACGTGACGCAGGCGCAATTCTCGCTGTCCTACGCTCTCGGCTGCATTTTGCACCGGGGCGACTTCGTGGCGGCCGATCTGAACGCGGACGACCTCGTCAATCCCGCCATTCGCGCGGAGATGGCGAAGGTTACCATGCAGGGCGGCCTGAGTTTCGCCAGCGAAGCGGAAGCGCGCGACGCCGCTGAGGCGACCCGCATCACGGTGACCATGCGCGACGGCCGGCAATTCAGCGCCCAGCAGAATGCTTCGACGGGCAAGCCGATCAACCCCATCAGCGACGCGCTGCTGGAGAAGAAATTCCTGGCCAACATGGCGCAGGTGATGCCCGCGCCCACGGCACAGGATCTCCTGGGGCGGATCAGGTCTCTCGAGAGCCTGGGCGACATGCGCCGTCTGTTCCCGGATGAGGAGCCGCAGCCATGAAGGTGGCCATTCTCGGCGCAGGCGCGATGGGGCTGACAGCCGCCGCCATCCTCGCCTCGCGCGGACATGAACCCGTTCTGTGGTCTCCCTCCGGCGCTTCGACCGAGGGCCTGGCGAGCGTCACCGCAACGGGGGCGCTCACGGGTGAATGGCCGGTCGCGGTGACCTCGGACCCGGCAGCGGCTGTGGCCGACGCCGACGCCGTCCTGCTGGTCGTGGATGCGGCGGGCCATCGGCCAGTGATGGATCGCGTCGCGCCGTTCCTGCGGCCAGGCGTCCCCTTCATCATCAGCGCGGCCCATTCCCTGAGCGCCCTCTACCTGGCACAGCTCCTGAATGCGCGCGGCGTGGCGTTGCCGATCGTGTCTTTGAACACAAGCCCCGGCACCGCCCATCGCGAGGCCATCGGGCATGTGGACATCCGCACCGTCCGTGCGCGCATCGAGGCGGCTGTAATGCCCGCGGAGGCCGCGCCGGAGGCTCTCGCCCTTTGCCGCAGCCTGCTTCCCGCCCAGTTTGAGGAACGGCCCGAGGCGCTCGCCATCGCCCTGCTTTCAAACTGCAATCCCGTGTTCCATGTGCCTGTCTGCCTCCTCAATGCCAGCCGCATCGAGCATGCGGAAAACTGGGCGCCGTATCACGAGACCACACCGGCCGTCGGCCGGCTGATGGAAGCGCTCGACAGCGAGCGCCTCGCCATCGCCGCGGCCTTTGGGATCAAGATCCATAGCGTCAACGAGCATTTCCACCGGTCGTTCCGGGTGCCGGCCGGCTCGATGGCCGAGATGAATGCGACCCTCCACGCCAATGGTCGCGGACCGCGTGGACCGCAATCCATGGAGCATCGCTATCTGACCCAGGACATCCCATACGGCATCGTCTTTGCTTCTCACGTCGCGCGTCTCGCCGACGTCGCCGCCCCCGTGCATGACGCGGTGATCGCCATCGCCAGCATCATGCTCGGACGGGATGTTTCGCTCGACAACAACCTTCTGCCATCGCTGAGGCTCAATGAACTGACACGCCAGGGGCTTCTGCAACTCGCCACGGACGGTTTCCGTCATCGCCCGCTAAACTCCGGCCCGCAAGACTCCGGCCCGGGGTCTGCCGATCCACAAGTCTCCCGATAGGAAAACGCCATGACGGCTTGGCAAAAAAGCTACGACTTTCTGCAGGGAGATACCCGGTCGGCCGGGTTTGTCCGGATCATGCTCTCGGTCATCGTCGTGCTGCTTTTCTGGCAGATCCTGACCTCGACCGTCGTAACGAACCGTTTGCTGCTCGTGCCGCCAGCCGAGGTCTTCGCGGCTCTCTTCACGGAGACAACGAGCGGCGCCGTCTGGACCAACGGCGCGGCAACCGGAATTGCTCTCCTGATCTCGTTCCCGGTCGCGGTTCTGGTCGGCGTCGCCGGCGGCCTGCTGCTGGCGTCCAACAGGCTCGTCTCGCTGACCGCCGGCCCCATGCTGATGGCGCTCTATTCGGTGCCTGTCGTTGCCCTGGCCCCGCTTTTCATCGCCTGGCTCGGCCTCGGCTTCGCGTCGAAATTCGTGCTGGTGACCCTCGTGGCGGTCTTCCCCGTGCTGGTGACGACGGAGGTCGGCCTTCGCGCCACGGACAAGGGCTTGATCGACGCTGCGAAATCCTTCAACGCAAATGGCTGGCAGATCTTCACGACCGTGACGTTGCCCTACGCCCTTCCCTATGTCGTCAGCGGTGTCCGCGTCGCCTGGGCGCGCGCCCTCGTCGGCATTGTCGTCGCCGAATTCTTCGGCTCCTTCGCCGGCTTCGGTTTCGCGATCCTGGCGGCAGGCCAGACTTTCGATACTGCGACGCTCCTGGCCTATGTCATCCTGCTCGGCGCCATGGGCGTCATCGGCAGCCTTCTGTTTCAAACGATCGAGCGTCGCATGGCGCCCTGGCGGCACGAGTGAGACCGGCGGTGCCCTGCCCTTCCATCCCGTTGCCCCATGAACGCGGAGCCAACCATGTCCGAAACACCCTCGCTCACCATTGAAGGCGTCTCGAAGGTCTTCGAGCGGCCCGGCCGCCCGACGATCGAGGCGCTCCGCGACATCAACCTCACCCTTGGCAAGGGCGAATTCGTCTCGATCGTCGGCGCCAGCGGCAGCGGCAAGTCCACGCTGTTGCGCATCATCGACGGACTGATGCCGGCCAGCGCGGGCCGCATCGCGGTCAGCGGCAAGACGGTCACGCGGCCAGGCAAGGACCGCGCGATGGTGTTCCAGCACGACTCGCTCCTACCCTGGAAAACCGTCATGGACAATGTCGGCTATGGCCTCGCCGTCGGCGGCATGTCGCGCAAGGAACGCGATGAGATCGCGAGCTATTTCATCAAGGTCTCTGGCCTGTCGGGCTTCGAGAATCATTATCCCCACCAGTTGTCGGGCGGCATGCGTCAGCGTGTGAACGTCGCGCGGGCGCTTGCGGTGAGTCCGGACATCCTGCTCCTGGACGAGCCCTTCGCCGCGCTCGATGCACAGACCCGCGAAATCATGCAGACCGAGCTGCTCAATATCTGGGAGCGCGAGAAGAAGACGGTCGTGCTGATCACCCACCAGATCGACGAAGCCGTGTTCCTTTCGGACCGTGTTATCGTGTTCAGCGCCCGGCCCGGCCAGATCCGCGAGGAAATCGCGATCGACATGCCGCGCCCGCGTGATCTCGAGGTCAAGCGCAGCAGCACCTTCGTCAGTTATGTCGACCATATATGGAAGCTCATCGAGCAGGAGGTCCGGGCTGGCATGCAGCTCAGCTGACTCGGAGCAAGCTGCTTAAAGACGACCTATCTATGGGGCTTGATCGGCACCGGCCGGTAGAGTACCAATCACGGACCTGAGGTGTCCTACATACCATTCTCTTGGGACAGAATCGGGGAAAACGCAGTTATATCAAATGCGTTTTTGGCGGGCGTAGTTCAATGGTAGAACGGCAGCTTCCCAAGCTGCATACGAGGGTTCGATTCCCTTCGCCCGCTCCAGATTTTCTTCTCTCTCCCGGTTCGATCCAAGCTCCAGCCTTCGGCATGCCGCAGGGCAATGCGCTATCGTCCGTCGCGTGGAGCGCATTGCAATGAATGCCACGCGCGACTCAGCCGGCCCGCCGTCTAGGCAGCCGTCAGCGCGGCGGATATCCAGAGGCGAGCGTAGCCCCTGCGCGCGGCTGATCGTCGGGTGGGAACGCGGGCTCCATGGAGGTTCGCGACGCTCGGAAGGCCGTTGAGCGAGAGTGGGCATCGGGTCGGTCACAGTGCCGCAACCAATAGGCAGGTCATTTCCCTCCCGGCTTCGACATGCTAGGCCGATGACGACTGAAGCGTGGGGTGCACCGTTCTGAGCAGGCAGAGGCAGAGGCGTGGCGTGGGCTGGAGTGCGATGCTCGCGCTCGGCATGGCCTATCTCGTCGCCGCCCAGATGCTGCTCATGGGCGTGATCGTCGGCATGCAGGCAGCCGCGACGCCCGCCGGCCCCACCACCATTCTGTGCACACCGAGCGGCGAAAGGCCTTCTTCCGCGCCTGACCGCACTCATCTACCGGCTTGCTGTGTGCTTGGATGCAGCATGCTCGGGCAGGGCATGGCGCCACCGCCGGCCCTTCCTGCCACCGCAGGCCACCCTCCCCACTCAATATTAGCTTCTTTCGCGTGGGTTCAGGACGCCCCGCCGCATGCGCATGCACGCGTGACAGGCAGGGCTCGCGCGCCGCCACGGCAGGCCTGAAGACAATCCCTCGACCGCTTGGTGATCAGGCCTCTGCCGATCCCGCCCATTCTGTCCCAGTCTTGGCCCGCCTTACGCTGGGCCCGCGTTTTCCAATGGAGCTTCTCCCATGTTGAAGTCCCTCCTGCGCCCGGCCGCACGCGCCGTAGCGGCGCTCGCCCTTGCCGCTCCGCTCGTCGTCGCAGTTGCCCAACCTCCGGCCATCGCCCATGAATTCAAGGTGGGCAGCCTGCAGATCAAACATCCGTGGTCCCGTGCCACGCCGCCAGGGGCCAAGGTGGCTGGCGGTTACTTCGTCATCGTCAACACCGGTGATACGGCCGACCGTCTGGTCTCCGCGACAGCCGACATCGCCGGTCGCGCGGAGATCCACGAGATGAACGAGAAAGACGGCGTGATGACGATGCGCGAGATGCCAAATGGCGTCGAGATCCCGGCCAAAAGCGAAGTCGCCTTCAAGCCCGGCTCCTATCACATGATGTTTCTCAACCTGCAGAAAGCCCCGAAGCAGGGCGAACCCTTCGCCGGGACCTTGACCTTCGAGAAAGCCGGCACGGGGTCGGTATCCTTCGTCGTCGAGGCGATCGGCGCCTCACCTGCCGAAAAGGGCGGTCACCAACACTAAACCAGAGACGGGGGGGCTGGTTGGCGGCTGGACCGTTTCGCCCCCCGCCGCTTGTTTCGCGCGGCCGCTGCGGACCGATCATGCGGTGATCTGCGGCCCGTCCGATGCAACGCTGCGTAAGAAGGAGCGCGTGTAGCGCGCACCGGGGATAGGCGCATCAAACAGGTCCCTCGCGTGGAAACCCGCTGTATTGTTCATGAGAAAAAGGCGGCGCTGCCGCTGCGGCAGCGCGATGCGGCGGGCATCACACGCGATGGATTGCCTCATGCGCTGCACGAGGCGGCTGTCGAAATCGCCATCTCCATCCACGGGCCCCAGAAGATCCCCGTTCATGAACACCGCACGCCGCTCGCCGCCGGCATCCCGCCAGAACACAGGCGCTTCGATGATGCGCGCTCCGGCTTCTTCGGCACGCGCCAGCGCGCCCGCATAAACGATCGGCGTCGCCTCGAAGCGATAAGTCCTGTTCCAACCCAGCACGCCGGCCCATTCATCAAATCGCGACCAGGCCGCGAATGGAACCCAATAGAAGCAACCCGGCTTGTTATAGGCTATGACGATGTTGTAAATCCCGATATAGCGCGGCACATAAACGGTGGAATTCTTCAAAATTCCGTCCGTATGGAATCCTAACTTCTCCGTCGGCGCGTAAAACTTGACCCCGGCTTTCTGCAGGGCCGCCTCGTTGTCTTGCGAGGCTGTATAGACCGTGAAAGGCGTGCCGTTGCGCGGGTCGACCAAGGGCATCATGAACGCTGAAACGACGGCGGATGCTACGACACTCCCCATCAAGGCGTCGGCGGTTGGATCCGCGACGATCCCCTGGGGCACATCGATTCCAACAATTCCGCACGCGGCATTGTCAAGTCGATCACGAATAAGCTGAAGGTTATCAGCCAATAACGCCTCGATCGCGAAGTCATAATCGGCGAAGAAAGCGGCGCCCCGCAGCATGGCCAGGGTTGCAGGGCACCGCCCTCCATCTTGCAGTAACTTGATAAATTCGCTGCATGTATCCAGGGGCAGGCGAATAATCGTCCCTTCCTGATATTCCCCTCTATTGTGAACATTGCTCGCCAAAGAAGCCTCCATGCGCCATATCACGCATCAGCCAATTGACCCGACTGGTCGCCCCGATCGATGGCCACTTTTAAGTCTGGGTAGTACTCTCGCCAGTAGGCCCGTCCGTGCATTCCGGCGATTGCAGACACATTTCAATGCTGCCCACCATCTCATCGAGATCTAGAGCCATTTCGACATCCTCGTTCATCGCAATTCCCTTTCAGTCAGCATCCAGTGAAATGCGGGCTTTATCCATCTCGCACCAAGAAAGCCCGTCCAAAAAGATATCGCCCATGTAACTTTGTTCAATAACAAAATCCCGTAATCGTATATCAATTTCAGCACTAAAATAAGTAACGATTTTAGCTGCAAATTATACATTTGACCAAATGCATTTATTTGTTGTAGCACGACCTCGACCTTGATGATGCGAATTCGAGCAAGTTTCTCCGGATACGGATACCCGCCCGACGCAGCATGAAAGCATTTCGAATCGATGGTTCCGAACAGTTTTGATCGAAAGGGCGGATTAGTCCTTTGAAACGGCATGGCTTCGCTTTGATGAGACGCAAAGCAACGAACTCACCGGGCCCGCCCCCGAGCGAACCCCGCATGATTGACGACCCGGACATGCAATCTCAGGACAACGCCCGTTCGCGTAGCGGCACAGCCAACCGCGACGTCGATTGGGCTTTCAACTGCTACGTTCTATTTTCATTCTTCGTGATGTATCTCGTTGGTACAGCGCTGATCGTCGTCTCCTGGGTGGCGACGGAGCATGGGTCCATTGCCCTTGTCGGGCAGCTTTATTTCACCGGCGGCTTTGTCAGTATTGCTCTCTCCGCCATCGGCGGCGTGCTCGTCGATCGCCGCAGCCGCCGCAGCATGATCCTGCGCAGCCAAGGCCTGCGCGTCATTGCCGCCTGCACCCTGCTCGCCGGCCTTCAGCGCGAGGCCTGGCTGACTTTCGGCCTCTTCAGCTTCACCATTCTCAACGCGGCAGGCCCGGCGATCAGTGTCGGCGCCATGGGCGGCGCCTTTCAGTCCTTCTTCCCGTCCGACAGGCGCATGAACGTCGTACTGCGCCTGTCCATCGTGGGACAGGCGGGTTTTATTTTCGGCTCGGGCGCGGCGGGTACCATACTGCACATTTGGGGGGAGACTGCCTGCGCTACAGTATTTCTTCTTATATCAATCGGCATTGTTTTCCTTGGGGAATACTTTACGCGAGGCATGTCACTTCCCATCGACAAAGACAAGACACATTTTCTTAAAGAATGGCGTGATGGATTTAATTATATATTTGATTCTCCCCAAATCATCCTGCCGATAGTCGGGGTTTCCCTTATTTTCTCTGTTGCACAAATGACCAATACGATTGTTCCCGGCTTCGTGCGCGACACGCTTCACGCCGGCAGCAATGTCTTCGGCCTCCTGGAAGCCGCCTGGTCCGCTGGCGGCGGGTTTATCCTGCTGATGTCGGCGACCCTGCAGCGCCGCGACTGGAAGAGCGGGCTCGAATTCCTCCTTCTAGCCCTTCTTGGCGCGGCAATGATCGGCTTTGCGCTGTCACAATGGATAACCCTCTCGGTCATCCTCTATGCGGCGATGGGCGGCCTGTTCTGCCTGTCCCGGGCCCTGTGCAACGGCCGGCTACTGACATTGACCGATCCGGCGCACATCGGCCGCACACAGGCCCTGAGCTCGATGCTGACAAGCACCATGGGCATGGCCATGTACATGCTCCCCACTTTGGTGAGGATCGACGACATCAGTCTCTACTACCAGGTATGGGGCGTCGCCATCATCATACTCGGCCTTGTCTTTGCCGTGCTGTCGTGGCGCCTGTCGTCCCGCGCGCTACGCCGCCCCGGCACCGTGCACAGAGCACGACAGGGGTGCGGAAGCCCCACCATGCGTGGCCGCCAGAGCGGCTGATGCTCGCATGAATCAGGCGCGCCGCTCTATCTCTTGGAATGAGCATCGAACCGAAAGCCGCATGCACTTTTCGGTTCTATGCTCCAGGTGGCTTTGAAAGCGGCTACTTCGGCGCCAGGAACTTGCCAATCGCGTCGATATCACGCGTGCGCGCCGCGATGATGCCTGCCTGACACATGGGGTACTGGATGGCGCGGCCTTCCGTTCCCCAATCGCCATTCGCATAGAAGCCGCAAGCCTTGTCCTTGAACGCGATCCAGGCACGCTGCTCGTCAAGCAGATCTGACTTGGTCTGGCCGTCAGCCTGCGCGAAGACGCGCTTCCATGCTGCGTTGAGCTTGCTGTCCTCGCGCTTCAGCCAATCACCGCCACAGGCACTGAACGTCATTGTGGTCGCGTTCGCTTGCTTCATGCAGCGATCATAGGCTTCGTCCGCCAAGACCGGCGAAGCAGCCAGGCCGAGACCAAGCTTCAATGCAACCAGCATCACAAGAGGCTTTTTCATCGCCGTATCGCACTCCTCTACCGTCAGACGCGCCGGTATAGAATGATTGCCGCGATGAATGAAGCGCTGATGGCAATGCGCGGGTTACCCTCCAGCGCAATGCAGGTATCTCCCGCCGACTTTTGTCCGACGATGTCAGGCTTCGCCGGTGTGTCGTGGCATGGCCTTGCGGTCCTTGCGGCGGACCCGCACGATCAGCTCAACGCCGACGAGTTCCATACCGTCCGGCGCCTCCGGCGGCGGCCCCGCGAGAGCGCTGGCCGAAATCACCCCGTGCGGGATATCGACCAAGATCTGGTCGTCTTCGATGAAATAATGGTGGTGCACCGAGACGTTCGTATCGAAATAGCTTTTCGTTCCATCGACGGCCAACTGCCGCAGAAGGCCCGCTTCCGTGAACTGGTGAAGCGTATTGTAGACCGTGGCAAGCGACACGGCCGCCTTTGCGCGCGTTGCTTCTGTGTAGAGAAGCTCCGCCGTCACGTGGCGATGCCCCTTCGAAAACAGGAGCCAGCCAAGCATAAGGCGTTGGCGTGTCGGCCGGAGGCCAGCCGCGCGGAGAATCTCCCGCACGTCGTGGAAGCCACAACCGGTTTTCACCGGCGCCATGGGGCTATCGAGCAGCGCGGCCAATTCGGAATGCACGGGAACGCCGCGCGCGGTGGAAAGGCGTAGATGATCTGACATATCGAATTCCTCAACTACACCTATAAGCGAGTCATTCGCAAATGCAATATGATTCACTCATAAAAGCGACTGAAATGCTGCAAGTCGAACGCGGCACTAACTAGTTTGTAGTTATTTTAAATTGAAACAAAGAAAGGTCTCGCGAGACTTTACCAGGGTATATGAAGCCGCTATTCCGCCGCGAATCCCGCAGCCAACAGGGATATAAAGCATTTTTCCCATCTCCGGGACAACGATAACACACCGCGGCACGCATTCTTGTGCGGGTGATAGGCCGCGCGCTCGCGGCCCATGCTCAACGCAGGCAGGGCCGCGAAAAGAATGGTTCTGGCGTGCGGCAAGGAGAAAACGCAGCGATCGCGATAAGCAATCGCCAAGAACGCCATCGTCAGCGGACCGCAGCGGGATCGGAGGTCGGCAGATCTTCCCGCGAGTCTTCAGACAAGCGAGGCGACACCGCGGACCGTCATGGCCCCCCAATAACCGCCATCACCGGCATACGTCGAGCCATTGCTGGATCTGCTCGGCCAGGTCCTGCACATGATGCTCGGGTGTCAGGGAAAACTGGCGTAGCAGATAGGCCAGCGCCGCCAGAACAACGGCCACCAGAACGAAGCTGACGATCGAGAGCCGTTCCTGGCGATACGTGGCGGCGAACGCCGCAAGACAGACCCCGCCCAGCAGAAAGCCGGCGAGGACCTCCGAGCGCGTGTGGTAGCCGAGCCGCACCCGGCTCCACGCGATCAGGAAAACGAGCAGCACGCCTCCCACGGCGAATAATGCCTTGGTGAGGCGCGAACGGCCGCCGGACAGGCTGATCGCCAGCCCGCCATAGACGATGATGCTGAGTGCCACATGCCCGCTTGGGCTGCGAATGCGATCACCGGTCAGCACGTCGCCGCAGACGTGAAAGGCCAGCTTGGCAGCACCCGTCAGCCCCATGCCGGCAATCAGGAGAATGCACCACTGGAGTGCCAGGCGGCGATGGCCACCCAACCAGCAGAACAAGGTGATGACCACGCCGACCGGCAACAGGATACCCACATCGCCCAACCCCGTCACCCGATGCAGCATATCGATCGCAATCCATTCTCTTCAGCTGGCACGCACCCTAAAGCGTGCGCCGCTAAAAAGGACCTGCCTTCCCCAAGAAAGGATCGCAAATTGTCGTCAGGGCTGAGGCTTGGCTCCCACCGTGAGGGGTGGCCGCGGTTCGCGCGCCTTATGTGTCCGCCCCGCCCGCCGGAGCCGGCGAGTTGCCCCGCTAGTCCGTCGCAACGGAGGAAACGCAGCCGGGCGGCATCTTCGTTCCGTCGCCGCACGACTGCTGAACCGTCATCAGAAGGCGTTTCGATAGGAATGGGGGTGGAGCACCGTCATCGCCATGATCTTGATGTCGAGCCACAGGGACCAGTTGTCGATGTAGTAGAGATCGAACTCGACCCGCTTTTCCATCTTTGAGTCGGTATCGGTCTGGCCGCGATGGCCGTTCACCTGCGCCCAGCCGGTGATTCCGGGCTTCATGTTGTGGCGCCGCGCGTAGGATCCGATCTTCGCCTCGTATTCCCGATCGTGAGCCAGCGCATGCGGACGCGGCCCGACGATCGACATATGTCCCTGCAGGACATTGATCAGCTGAGGCAGTTCGTCGAGATTCCAGCGGCGCAGGAGACGGCCGATGCGCGTCACGCGCGGATCGTTGCGGGTCGCCTGGCGGACCACGTCGCCGTCGTCCTGGGTCGTCATCGTACGGAACTTGTAGATGCGGAACTCCTTCTGGTTGAAACCGAAGCGCCGCTGGACGAACAGGGCCGGCCCCTTGGAATCCAGCCGCACGAGCACCGCGACGAGCAGCATCAGCGGGAGCAGCATGATGAGAGCAAGGCTTGCGACGACGATATCGAAGCTACGCTTGAGAATGACCTCATAAGGCGCCAGCGGCGGGCGGGCCAGCTGAAGGCTGGACAGCGGACCGCGTTGCACTAGGCTCACATCCTCGAAGCGCTCGAGAATCCGTTCCGGGCTGAGGTGGATTTCGGCCGGTATCTTGGAGAACGCCTTGACCGTCTCATCGATGGTCGCCAGATCCGACCAGGGCAGTGCGATGAACACCGAGTCGGAGTTCAGGCGCCGCGCGCTTTCAACCGCATATCGCAGGTTAGCGGGCGTGTCCTGCACGGTGTCCCCGCCCGGGCGCGGCCCGATGATGGCGGTGCCGACCACCTTCACGCCGAATTCAGCCGGCCGGTAACGCTTGAGGAAAGCCGCGATATCACTCTGACCGCCAACCACATAGAGACGCTGACCGGCGATCAGCCCCCGGTTGTTGGCGGCGGAGACCAGGGCGACCATGAGATAACGGCCACCGAGGAGAGCGAGCGGGCAAACGGCGTAGAGCAGGAGAAAGGCGCCCCGGGAGTAGTTTTCCGAGGTCTTGAGCACGAAAAGGAGCAGCACGACGGACAGAAAAGCCAGCGTCCACAAGCGCATCACACTTGTGAAATGCGAGCGGAACGAAAGATAGCGCGTGTGATTATAGGCGCCCGAGAGCATGCCGAAGGCGACGAAAAGGACGGCTGTTGCAAGGCCCGCATTGAGAAAGAGCGCCAGCGGGCCAGCATCGCCATAGGCGATCCAATGGTAGACGACACCCGTCAGCCAGGACGCGCCGACAATGACGGCGATGTCTCCCGCGAAGGCAGCCGCGGAAAACACGTTCCGCGAGAAGGTCGTGCCTTCGCTGGAAAAGACAGCCTGCGTCGAAATAATGTCTGACTTGGACATACCACTGCACCTAACGAATTCTCAGGGACAGCGCCTTGTCTCTTATTGAAACAATAACCGTCCTCTGCCACCTGAATTGCAGATGGCGTGCCAGCGGTAGCCGCTTGTGCGGGCGGTCAGTCGGGCCATTGAATTCATTTACTTTTTCGGAATGGAGCGCCGAGACAACGCGCCTAAGCGGGACGGTGATCGTTAACGAATCCTAACACTCCGCATCCGGCGGCTAGTTCCGGGACGAGCAGGACGGGACCTCGCGCGACAATGGCACAACGACGCGGTGTGACCGCGCGCGACGACACGCTCCATTCGTCATTCGACCGTTGAAGGCTGCTTCCTCGCGCGTTAAGAGACGAAGGGGGACCGGGGGAGGACAGGAGCATCGCACTCCATGTCCGCTCCCGGATAGGAGCAATGGACCAGAAAACAGCTCAGATATCGATCGGCATCATCATTGGCGGCTTCGCTGGCGGTGGTGCGCAACGGGACGCTGTGCTTCTATCGAATGCGCTGGCGCGACTGGGCGCGAAAATTACCGTCATCGTCTTGCGAAGCGAAGGGCCGCTTCATGCGCTTCTTGACGAGACTATCACCGTCATCGCCCTGGCCCCGCGCTTGCGGCTGTCGATTCAGCGGCTGCGGCAAGCCTTCCTCCATGCCCGCCTCGATGTGGTACTGAGTTCTGAAGCGAGCCTGAACATCGCCTGCGTGTTGGCTGCCCGCTCCCTTGCACGCCGGCACCGCCCCGCCCTCATCCTGCGTGAGGTCGGCGTCCCATCGGTCGGCATCAAGCGCGATCCCTATATGCAGAACAGGCTCGCCTACCGGATGGCGCGCTTCTACCGTCAGGCCGACCATGTCATTACGCTGACCGAAGGCGCGCGCCGGGATCTGATCGATCTGTTCGGTGTCCCGGAAGCCATGATCTCCGTGCTTCGCACAAAACCGATCATCACACCGGATGTCGCGACGTCCCTCACCGCCTGCGCATCGATGCCCGCACGCGATGCCGGCCGCATCGTGACCATGGGGCGCCTTTCCGCGGAGAAGGGCCATCGCGATTTGATCCACGCCATGGCCTTCATGCCGCGAGACGTCAACTGGCAGCTGTTCATCGTCGGCGAAGGGCGGGAGCGGCCCCAGTTGGAGCGGCTTGCGGCTCGCCTCGGCCTCGGTGATCGCATCACCTTTGCCGGCTACGCGCGTGATCCATTCGCCTGGTTCCAGCGCGCGGAGCTCGCTGTATCGAGCTCACTCTACGAGGGTTTCGGCAATTCGCTGGTCGAGGCGCTGGCCTGCGGCACGCCGGTCGTTGCGACCGACTGCCCCTATGGCCCCCGGGAAATCCTGGACAACGGCCGCTTCGGAAGGCTGGTGCCCACCCGTGAACCGCGCGACCTGGCGGCCGCCATCGCGGGCGAACTGGGACGGCCGGTCGATCGCGATGCATTGCGGGAGCGCGGGCTCCAGCACATGACGGATCGTTCCGCAGAGGAGTTCTTGGGGATCGCCGAGCCAATCGGAGCATCCGTCAGACGCATCCGCCTCACCGCGGCGTAAAACCGGCGCGACGCGAATTTCCCATTATGCGCTGATCATGAGCTTGTCTTATTGAAGATGCTGCGTCCATGAGTTGATAGGCAGTTTTTGCCATTCACACCGAAGAGATGGATCTGCTGTCCTTTGTCGATTTCCCGCCTTCACCATGCGTCATTCCTGATCGAGATTCACGCTGGCGAGCAACTCGCGGAGATCGGCTGGCCATCGGTTACCGATAACACGCTCTTTGATTTTCATGCCTTTCAGGCGCGTGAATTTCTTGAACTGTGGATCGATACCATTGGCGCCGCACGGGGCTCGCAGGGGTTACTGGTCACCATCAGCGATGGTGAGGGCGCGATTTGCCGTTTTGCCTTCGCGCGAGAAGCGCGCTGGGGGGCCCGGATCCTGCGCTTCATGGACGGGGGTGTCGCCGACTACGGCGCCCCGGTGATCCGTCGCGGCTATCGTTTCGAGGCCGATGCCTTCCGCAGCTTGTGGCGCGCTGTCCTCGGCGCCTTGCCGCGCGTCGATGCGGTGGATCTTCGCAAGATTGCGCCCACAGTTCTGGGGACGCCGAACCCACTGGTCCATCTTGGAGTTCACGCCAGCGACGATCGCGGGTCCTTCATCGCGCCGGGACAGGATCTCGACGCCTATATCAAGGATCCCGCCCGCCTCGGACAGGCGCGCCAGGCCGCCAGCAAACTCGTGAAGCTGCGGCGCCAGAGCGCGGTGGCGATCGATTTCGACCCGCCCTGCGCCGCGCTGCCGGCCATCCTCGATTTCACCTTCCGCCACAAGAGCGCGCAATACATCGAGACCATCGGCCTCGATGTTACGGATCTACCCGGCCAGCGGGCGTTTTTCACGGGGCTGGCCGGGCGGCCGCAGGCAAAGCCTCTGCGGACCGTCGCGGCCGCCTCGATCGATGGGCAACTCGCGGCGACGCATCTCGGCTACCGCCGCGGCAATCACCTCTACTACATCCTGCCGAGCCTTGATCGAGCCCGCTTCGGCAAGACGTCCATAGGCTCCGCGCTTCTTCTGGAGGTGCTGCGGCATCTCGGCGGCTCCGGCGATGCCGTGGTCGATCTCGGCTGCGGCACGGAGCGCTGGAAGCACGCGTGGACAACCGGCTCGTTCCCCTTGTCCACGTTGCTGTCGCCCCGGACGGCCGTGGGCCTCGCCTATTGCGCCGCGTTCCAGCTGCGCGAACGGCTGCACAGGCGCGCGTCCGCCGGCCGGAAAAGCAAGAACGAGGAGGCCGGCAGACGATGAAGCCGACCGACATCATACGCGGCCTTGCCCGCAAGGCTGGCCGCCATCTCAACACGCAGCCCCTGGCGATGCGCAACCAGCAGCCGCTGGTCAGCTTCACCTTCGACGACATCCCCGATTCAGCCGCTCGGCAGGGCGCGGCCCTTCTCGACGCCCATGGCATCAAGGGCACCTTCTACGTCGCCGCCGGCCTTCTTGGCACCCGTGACGCGTTCTGGAATTTGGCGACGCCAGACGACATCCGCCGCCTCAACGCAACCGGGCACGAAATCGGTTGCCATACCCGCGATCATCTCAAGGTCGACGAGCTGAGCGCGGCGGAGCTCGCCGCGCAATGCGACGCCAATCACGCAGCCCTGAACGCCATTTGCGGCCCGATCGACCTGCCGAGTTTCGCCTATCCCTTCGGGCGGCAGTCACTGCCTCGGAAGCTCGATCTGCAGCGCCGCTTCACGAGTTGCCGCAGCGTCTATGAAGGCGTGAATTCCGGCCGGATCGACCGCGCGATGCTTCGGGTGACCGAGCTCTACGACCGGACGCTCACCAGGGAAAAACTGGCGCGAACCCTTGATACCGCCGCGGCGAAAAACGGCTGGATCATCTTCTACACCCATGACGTCACGGATGCCCCGAGCTGGATCGGCGCCTCGCCCCGACTCATGGGCGAGGTTATCAAGGCCGTTGCAGCCCGCGGCTTTGCCTGTGTGACGGTGAAGGAAGCCCTCGCGCGGATCGGCCTTCCCCAGGCCTGATCCGCGTACGGATAGAACGGAGCCACCGGGCGCTGAACGCCCGCCGGCTCTTGTGCTCAACCGCGAACCGCGACCAGGGACTTTGTGAACCCGTAGAACTTCTCCCGTTCGATCGCCGAGTTCGGGAACAGCGACTGCATGTCGCGAACATCCAGCAGGCTTGCGTCGCCCAGAATTTCGTAGGCCTGGTCACGCGTCTCGGCCTTCGGATAAAAGCCAAGCTTCCGGCGCATCACAGCGGCGACGCGGAGCGGCTCGGGCAGCCAATGAATGGCCGGCGTGCGGAAATGCGGCTCAATCGGGAACCAGAAGTTCGGCGTCTGCACGAAATGCCGCGGCGCCAGGCGTTGAATCTCGTCGGCCATGCGGCGCTTGTTGGCAAAGCTGCCGACATGTTCCAGCACCGAGTTGGAGTGGACGATGTCGAAGGCATTGTTGTCGAAATCCGGCATGCTGCAGGCGTCACCGGCAAGGCTCAGGAAGCGGCCATCCGGCACCTGCTCCGCAGTCAGGTTGATCAGCGTGATATGGAGAGGGCGGTCGCTCCACAGATCCTCGAGCCCCTTCCAGTAGGCGACGCCACCGCCGACATCGAGCACACGGCAGCTGCGCTTGGTCTTGAGCACTTCATCGACCAAGCCGATAAAACGCTCCAGGCGGCGGCGGCGGAACTTGTTCTGGTAAACGGCGGTTTCTGTGGTGGCGAGCGACATAACAGATCCCCTTCAGGGAAGAATAAGAGGGCGGACAGTGTGTTTGCTTGGGACCAACCGCCGCTTCGCTGACACCAAATGCAAAGGCCGCGCCAGTTCAAGCGCAGCATCAAAGGAGACCATGCCAACCGCCTGAAACCTAAACCCTGCTTGGCTCGAAGTCGTCCCGCGCTGAAAGCGGCTTTGTGGTTCAGCTTTTGCAATCTGAACAGCGAGACCCGCCAGAAGCGTGTGGAGTGTATTAAAATGGCACATGTGCATTGCACAATTCCTGGACAGCGCTCGTTAACCAGCGCCGACTGTGCCAATGCTATCAGGCCGATCTTCGGAATTCCGGTATACGCCGCCACAAGCGATTCCATGATCGAAGAGATGGACCGCCTCTGCGCTTCCGCGCAGGCGGGTGAGCCGCTTCAAGTGGCTTTTCTCAACGCGCATAACGCCAATCTGTGCTGGGAAAACGCCGATGTGGCCGCCGCCTTCCGGCGCGGGCTCGTCTTGAACGATGGCATCGGGCTCGACATCGCCACCCGCGTCCTGCATGGGGAAGCCTTCCCGGACAACCTGAACGGCACCGATTTCGTACCATTGTATCTGCAGACAACGAGCCGCGTCTTCCGCATTTTCCTGCTGGGCGGCGCCGAGGGCGTGGCTGAGAAGGTGCTGTCAGCCTTTCAGGCGCGCGCCCCGCAACATCATTATGTCGGGACGCGGCACGGCTATTTCACGGATGAGGAGGCTGCCGGTGTAGCCGGCGAAATCGCGGCATCGGGCGCTGATCTCGTGCTGGTGGCGCTGGGGAGTCCACGCCAAGAGCTTTGGATGAGCCGGCATCTGGCAGCCACCGGATGTCGCGCCGGCATATCGGTCGGCGGGCTGTTCGATTTCGCATCGGGCAGCAAGCCGCGGGCACCGGCGCTCGTGCGGCGCCTGCAATGTGAATGGGTCTTTCGCCTTCTGCTGGAGCCGCGTCGCATGGCACGCCGTTACCTCAGGGGCAACTTCGCCTTCCTTGCACGGGTTGCCCGGGAGCGCCTCGCGCCGCGTAGCATGCCGGTCTGGACACAAGGATGACCCGTCTACGCTTCCCCCTCTCTCCGTGGGCGCGAGAGGTGCAGCAGGTTGAAGCGCAGGATGACCGCTCCGCCCGCGGCAGCGAAAACCAGCGCCTTGGCTGTCATCGCCAGCATGGGGGCAGTGATGAAGTGCTGGATGGCGACATCCGCGACCAGCGTCGCCAGCGCCATCAGGCTGATGACGACAAAGCCTTTCTTATCCACCGGCATGCGATAATGCCGGCGACCGAGGACCACGAAGAGGACACAGGCAACGACATGCGCCGACATCAGCGCGATCGCCGCACCCATGGCGCCCTCGAAGGGAATCAGGAGCGCGGCAAGCAGGGCGGACGTTGCCACGAAGACAAGCGACACGACGAGTTCAAGATGGCTGGCGCTCGAGAAATAGATGACCTGCGCGAAATAGAAGTTGCGCATCGTCATGAAGCCGAAGGCGATCGCGAACAGGGGGATCTGTGTGCGCGTGGGCTCATAGAACGCCTCGCCGACGAGCAGCCGCACGACGACGTCCCCGAAAACGAGGAAGAACACCGCACCAAAGGCGGCCGTCGCCATGCAGGCATTGAAGGCATGACGCAAGACCCGGTCAGTGTCTTCACGCTCGCCGGCATTGGCATGCAGCTTGGCAACCGTCACGAGCGCCATGGCGATCGATTCGCCAACGACCATGAAGGCCTGCCGCAGGAAGTCGGCGACGACGCCGTAGGGGCCAAGCGCGCCCGCGCCGCCGAAATGGGCGAGCAACAGGCGGTCGACGCTTTGGCCCACGGCCATCACACCGAAGGATATGAGGAGCGGCCAGCCGTAGACGACCAACGAGCGCATGGCGTGCCTGCTCGGCGCGAGCTGCACGTCGCGGATGGCCATGATGCCCGGGATGGCGGCGCCGGCATGGGCCAGCGCGACGGCCAGGGCGAGGGAGACAGCGCTGCCTGTCATCGTCAGCGCGGCCGCACCGAAGACAATGACCAAGCCTGCGCGCAACAGCATGAGCACGGCCACCGTGCCGGCCTTCAGCCGCGTGCGGCTGATCTCCAGCAAAGCCTCGTAACCCGCCATGCTGACCAGCAGGATGAACACTGCCGAGAGGAATTCCGACCCGGCGATCCCCGCAACCCACAGCCCGGACAGCACGATGGCGACGCCGATGAGCGCTGCACTCAACAAGACGCCGAAGGAGGCGATATAATCTCCGGCGGCTTCGCGCCGATACACGCCGAAAAACGCGAAGCGCATCCATTGCGTGGAGAAGCCGTAGACGATGCTCGTCCAGGCGAAGATCAGGAGATATTCACCATAGGTCACGGGGCCTGCCATCCGCGAGAAGATGGCGAGGGCGACCAGATTGCCGACCGCCGACAGAACGCGCGCGGCAAGGAAAAGCAGCATGTGACCTTGCTTCATTGGGTGATACGACCGGACCGAGGGGTCCGTCCCGCATCCTATCCAATGTCTCGCGCGCCCTTACAAGCCACCGACTGTCAGGGAATGTGATGAAAGTCCTGCAAATCCTCCATACCGACGAGATCGGCGGCATCCAGACCCTGGCCCATATGATCGAGCAGGGCCTTGTCCAGCATGGGGTTGATGTCGAAACCGCGATCATGTTCCCGCGCCCGTTCATGCCCGCGAAGGATAAAATCGTGGCGGCGATCGCCATGGCACGCCGCATCATGGCCGGCGGCTTTGACGCGCTCATCGCCTATCAGGCGACTGCGTCGATACTTGTCGGCACGGCTGGGCGGCTGGGCGGCTACAAGAACAGAATCGTTCATCAGACCGCCATCCCCGGGGAGACTGCGCCATTCGTGCGATGGCTGGACCGTTTCGTCGGCACCACCGGCGGCTACACCGCCAATATCGCCAATTCCGTTTTCACGCAGAGCGAATTCGCCCACTACCCGGTCACTTATCGGCGCGACCTCCGGCTGATCGAGCACGGCCTCGATGCGCCGCACCCCAGCCTGACGATGGCGGAGGCGCGCCAACGGTTCAACTTGCCGGCGACCGGCAAGCTGATCCTCAATGTCGGACGCCTTGTCGATCAGAAAAACCAGGACGTTCTCATCAAGTCCCTGCCGGCCCTGCCGGGCGCCTCGCTCGTGATCGCGGGGGACGGCCCGAAGCGCGCGCATATCGAGGCGCTCGCCCGCGAGTTCGGCGTTCAGGAGAGATTGATCCTGCTTGGAAACGTCACACCGGGTGATGTGCCTGACCTGTTCGCCGCGGCTGATGTCTTCGCCTTTCCATCCGTCTGGGAAACATTCGGGCTTGCCGCGGTGGAGGCAGCGATGGTCGGCCTGCCCGCGGTGGTTGCCGATCTGGATGTGCTGCGCGAGGTGCTCGCGACCGGCGAAATAGCCCCCATCCGTTTCGCCAACCCCCATGACGTCAAGCGCTGGAAGGATGCCCTCGCGCAGATGCTCCGCAACCCTCCCCCGCCCGCAGTACGGCGGGAAGCCGCCCGCGCGGTCACCGCGAAATATGCCCGCGAACGCATGGTCGGTTCCTATCTCGACCTTCTGCAAGTCGCGCATTGAAAGTCGCGCATTGAGCATGTCCTTGAACATCGGCGGCCTGGCGGCGCGGCTCCGCCGCATCGCGCGGATGGGCGGCATGCTTCTCCTTTTCTCGCCGGCGCTGGCCAGCACGCCCGCGCCGCCGGAAACGGTAACGCCCGTATTCCGGCGCGGCACCAATGTCACCTGGTTCACCTTTCCCGTGACAACCGCACGCGTCGGACGCGCGGGCTATACGGCCTCGCCTTATGCCACCCCCGACACCGCCGAACCGGCCCGCCTCCGCGCGCTTGGTTTTGACCACGTCCGGCTGCCGATAGATTTCGGCCCGCTGCTGGCGAACGACCGGCAGGGCCGCGACAGACTGCTCGGTGATATTGTCCAGGCCGTCCGGAGCTATCAGGCGGCGGGCCTCGGGGTCATTGCCACCCTGATGGCGCCAGGTCTGAACGGGGCATTGCCGGAAGCCTTCCTCGATGGCATCAACGGCCCGCAGTTCCGGAGCTATCGGGCACTCGCCGGCCGCGTTGCCCGCCGGCTCGATAGGCTTCCGCCCCATCCGCCCGTGGCGCTCGAATTGCTGAACGAGCCGCAACAGGCATGCCGCATCCAAACCGGAACAGACTGGACAGTGCATCAGCAAGCCTTGGTCGACGGGCTACGCAAGGACGGGATCAGCCTGCCTATCCTGCTGACAGGGGGCTGCTGGTCGACGATCAAGGGGCTCGTCATGCTGGACGGATCCCTCCTGAAGGATCGGCGCAACCTGGTCAGCGCGCATTTCTACGACCCGTTCGTCTTCACCCATCAGGGCTCGACCTGGACATTGCCCTTCCTGGCGGAGGTGCGAGGCGTGCCATATCCCGCGGCAAGCGGACGTCTGGAGGATACGCTCGCCCGGACGAACGCCGCCTTCGCCGCTTCATCCCGTTGGCCACCAGCGGAGCGCGACAAGCAGCGCGCCGCCGCGGAGGAGGCGATCCGCTGGTATTTCACCTCCGCGCCGGGCCGAACCGCGATCGACACGGCCCTCGGATCATTGAAGGAATGGCAGCAGCGCAACAATGTCGATCCGGCGCAGATCGTGTTCACGGAATTCGGCGCGATGCGCCCCGCCGGATCCATGGCCAGTGATGATGCCTCGCGGGCGCACTGGCTCGCCGACGTTTCGACGGCCATCGCTGGCAATGGCTGGGGCTGGACGCTCTGGCTCCTGAGCAGCCCGCCCTTCGGGCTGGAGGGCTCACGGGGCACTGCCTGCCCCGCAACCGAACTGGCACAGGCGATCGGCCTCACGGTTCCGGCATCCTGCCTGTCTGTGCCAAAGCGATGAGGCCTCCCGTGGAATCCAGGACCGGGACAGGCGAGCAGCCAAACAGATGGGACAACACAGAACGTACCACATCTCTTTAATACGTTGTTAAATCAGCAATTTTTATAGCCGCGCCCCTAGGGATCGCCGGTTGCCCGGCCGTGGCCTGCCGCTTGCTGCATAGAAGCTATCGGTGCTCCTGACCGCGCGCGAATGTCTCAAAATGAGACGAAATTCGAGCGTCGGGCCAGAAGAGATCGGACGGAAGCTCCTTCGGAGCCTGAGAGGCAACCATGGCTGTTATGAGTTCACGCTTCGAACCCCTGGGCAATCTGCGCGCCATGAACGCGGTCAGCGAACCCTTCATCGGTGAAGCCACGACCCGTTTCGACCCATGGGCGACGCTGCAGAGCCTGCGTCGCCGGCTGCCGCTCATCGCCGCCATCGCAGCAGCGACCACTGTCCTCGCCGCCGGCTATGTCGCCGTCACACCGTCACAATACACCGCGACGACGCAGGTGCTCATCGACACGCGCGGCCTGCGCATCCTCGACAACGATATCGCCAACCGGGCGACGACAGGCGACAACGACCTGATTGCCATGGAAAGCCAGCGTCAGGTCATCGAGTCCCGCAGCGTGCTTGAGAAGGTGATCGACCGGGCCGGCCTCGAGAACGATCCGCTGTTCGGCGCGCGTCCCGCCGGCCTGCGCAGCCAGGTGATGTCGATCTTCAGCTCGGGTGAGCGTGAGGATCGTTTCGCCAAGGCTCTCAAGGCCTTGCAGAAGAGCCTGACCGTTCGCCGTGGCGATCGCTCCTTCGTCATCGACATCGGTGTCGTGACGGAAGACCCCCAGATATCCCAGCACGTCGCCAACACCGTCGCCGAAGTCTATATCGGCGAGGAACAGCGCGCCCGTGCGGAAACCGTGGGCCGGGCCAATGCCGCCCTTGCTGCCCGTCTCTCGGAACTCCGCGAGCGCGTCACCGTCGCCGAAGGCAAGGTCGAGGCCTACAAGAAGGACCACCGCATCATCGGGATCGATGGCGGCCGGGCCGACGAGCAGGACCTGCGCGGCCTCAACACCCAGTTGCTGACGGCCCAGGCGCAGGTGGCGGAGCTGCAGTCGCGCGTCGACCAGATCAGGTCTATCCAGAACAACCGCGCCATCGATGCGCTCGTCCTGCCGGAGACCCTGCAGGCCAGCAGCATCACCACGCTCAAGGAGCAGTATGCTGCCCTCATGCGCCAGCAGGCCGAGCTTGGCCAGTCTCTGTTGCCGCAGCATCCGCAGATGAAGGCGATCGCCGCCCAGGCCGAGCAGGTCCGCCAGCTCATCCGCGCCGAGATCGGCCGTGTGGCGACGGCCACCTCCGCCAATCTCGATCGGGCTAAGGCCACTGTCGCCGACATCGAGAAGCGTGCTGAAGCCCTCAAGAACAACGTGCTCTCCACCAACGAGACGAGCGTGCAGCTGCGGGAACTGGAGCGCGAGGCGGATTCGTCACGCACGGTCTATGCGTCCTACCTGCAGCGCAGCAAGGAGCTGAGCGAGCAGCAGGGTGTGGACACCAGCAACACGCGCGTCATCAGCGACGCGGTTCTCCCGCGCGACCGCAGCGGCGCTTCGCCTATCCTGATCATCGCCGCCGGCCTGCTGCTCGGCGCGGGGCTCGGCACCACGCTCGCCTGGGGCCTCGACCAGGTGGATGACCGCCTGCGTGACGCCAACCAGGCGGCCGCGGCCAGCGGCCTGCCGGTCCTTGCCAGCGTCCCCGGCGCATGGCGCCGTGCGCCCGCCAGCCAGTTCAACTTCCCGGCTCCGACCCGCGGTGGGCGCAGCACCCTGAAGACGATCGAGCGGCTCACCGTGACGAAGCCTTTCCTGCTCGGCCAGCTCGCCTTCTCGCTGGAAAGCATGCTGCCGCCCTCCGATACGCGCACCGTCGTGATCGTCTCGCCCGATGCCAATGACCTGCGGGCCAAGATCGTGGTCGACCTGGCCGTCACCTTCACCCAGGACGGCGAGCGCACCCTGCTCGTGGACGGCGATTCCCGTGGTCGCCAGCTCTCCCAGCTTGTCCTGGCAACGGAGGCGACAAGCGAGAACGTCATCACCCCGCTGCCGGCCGGCGCCAGCCTGCGCATCCTGCCGATGGGCGCCACGGCTACTGGCCAGATGGCCCGCTCGCCGCGCGCGCGGCTCGACGATATCAGTGCCGCTGGCACCGACGCCCCGAGCCTCACCCTTGTCGATGCCGCCCGTCCGCAGGACGACCTCACGGTGCAGCGCTTCATCGCCGCGGCGGACATGGTTCTCATTCTGGTCGACCAGGGCGCAACCCGCCAGCGCGCCTTGAACGAGACGCTCGCTTCCATCCGCGCCCTGCGCCCCCGCGCCGTCGGCATGGTGTTTGTCGAGGCATAGGCATCCTGGCCATGGCGTCCCTCCCCGGGAGGGACGCGACCTCCGGCAGATTGGCCGCCGGAGCGGCTCCGGCGGGAATGTGCAGCGGTTGCCCGCATCCGAAATCACCTGGAAGCAAAGAGGTGGAGCATTCCTGGCTAACCGGATTTCGCCGGAAATGCTCTAGCTCCCATCACGGCTTCACGCTATGAGCGTTGCACACGCGGCAAACAGCTATCAGACCTTGGCCATGGCTCCAGTGCAGAGCGACCTTCGCCAGTCCCTGGTGCTCCCCATCCTGCTGGCGGCGCTCGCCTTCAATTTTGCCCTCTGCTTCGTGAACACGAATGTCATGGGCGTTAGCGCCAGCATGGTCATGCTGGTCGAAGTCATGCTGGTCGGCTGCACCTTTCTCCTGATCGCCGACCGCAGCCCTGCGCTCTATTTCGTGCTTCTCGGGATTTTCTCCTACGTCGGCGCCTTGATGCTGTTTCGCGGCGTCATCGACCCGAAGATCCTGCGCGACCTGATGATCCCGGTCGTCTTCTACATTCTCGGCCTGAAGCGGGGCAATCTCGACTTGGGCGATCGGGCCGTGACGTGGTCGATCCTCGTGGTGCTCGGCGCGGCCTTGTTCGAATGGATGTTCCTCGACACCTTTCTCAAATATTTCGACGTCATCGGCTATTATGTGTCGCGCGGTTCAGTCGATGCCGCGGCGACGACGGGCGAATCCGGGCTGTTCATCTCCGGCACGCGCTTCGAGGGGCGGACGCTTCTGCCTTTCCTCGGCGAGCACCGGGTTTCCTCGGTCTTCCTCGAGCCGGTCTCCGTCGGCAATTTCGGGGCCGTCGCCTTTGCCTGGGTGTTGAGCCGCGACTTCCGGAGGCCTCAGGCCTTCATTCCCAAGACGCTCGCGATCATGACGATCCTCGTGCTCGGCGATGCACGCTTCGGCATGTACCTGTGCGGGATTACCCTCGGGCTCTATCTCATCGCGCCATTGGTGCGCCCCGGAATGATTTTCGTCGCGCCCTTCCTCGCCGTCATCGCCCTCATCACCTACGCCTCGGTGAAGGGCAATATCGCCTGGGACAACACGATTTTCGGCCGTTTTCTCCTCGCCGGGCAGCTCATCAACACGCTCGGCCTCGGCGAGGCCATGGGCCTCGTTTACACGAAGACCGATTTCAACGATTCAGGCTATGCCTACGCCCTCTCGCAGCTCGGCGTCCTGGGCTTCGCCGGGGTCTGGGCGCTCTTCGTGTTCATCCGCGTGCCGGAAGGCCAGCCGCGGCGTTTCACGCTGTTCGTGGCCTTCTACATCATTCTGCTATTGTGCATCAGCGTATCCTTCGCAACCATCAAGACCGCCGCCCTCTTGTGGTTTCTCGCGGGCATCTGCGCGCGCAGCCCCGAAGCCATGGCCTGGGATATTCAGGCCGGGCGGTTCGCCGATACGCTGAAAAGGAAGGCGCGGCTTAGCCCCGCGCCGGCTAGCTGATGCCTGAAATATGGTGGAGCCTGATGCCGAGCCGGTGGAGCCATCCGGCGCGCCAGGCTAGCACCGCAGTCAGCTGCGATTGCCCGACTTGAGCAATTTTTCGGCGATACCGTAGAGCTTCTCGCGACGCTCCATCTCGTCCCAGACCTCATCCGGAACGATGCCGGTTTCCGCCCAAAGGACGGTGAGATGGTAAAGAAGATCCGCGCTCTCTCGGATGACCTGTATCCGGTTGCCCTGGACGGCGTCCAGGCCCACTTCCGCCGCTTCCTCGACCAGCTTCTTCGCCATTTTGGCGACGCCCTCCTGGGCGAGCTTGACCGTACGCGGCGCTCCCTGTCCATGACGCTTGATCGCCAGGACGGCCTCATAAAGGCGCTCTATGCAATCATTCCCGGCCGTCAACTCCGTTTCGTTCCTATTCTTCATCGTCCTCTGCCCGCGATTTCGTTATCGCGTTCCCCCTCGTCTCAACACAGCCCCGCCACTCTCGATAATACCTCGCCCCATTGAATCAATGTCGAATCAAAAACCACGCTCTTTAGTTGGTTAGTATGGGAAAAATACAACCATAGCGCATCACAACTGACGATTTGATGACACTGGGATGATCGATCCGCAGATCCGGGCAAGGCCTCGTCCGGCTATCCGGCCAGATGCCGGAAGGCCGCCACGACCTGCTCGTAGACGGGCCGCTTGAATGGCACCACGAGTTGCGGCAAATGCGCCATCGGTTCCCAGCGCCAATCTTCGAATTCCGGCTTGTGGGCGCCGCCGCCAGGCGTACGAATGTCGATTTCGCTCTCATCGCCTGTGAAGTCGAGCGCGAACCACTTCTGGGTCTGGCCGCGATAGCGACCCTTCCAAGCCTTGCCAACCAGCTCCGACGGCAGGTCGTAGTCGAACCATTCCGGCGCTTCGGCGAGCAGGCGCGAGGAGCGAACATTCGTCTCCTCGTAGAGTTCGCGATGGGCAGCCGTCAACGGATCCTCGCCTTCGTCGATCCCACCCTGCGGCATCTGCCATGCGAAAGTCGCAGCAACGCGCTCCGGATCGTTGCCGGACGCGCGCCGCCCGACAAAGACTTCGCGGCGGGCATTCAGCAGCATCACCCCGACACAGGGGCGATAGGGCAAGGCGGCCTTTTCGACTGGGCTCAGACCGGCCCCGGCTTTGGCATTCTTGTCCGCCATGACGTTCTCCCTCGGGATGCTCGCCGGCAAGAAACAGATTGTGCCGGCCGGTGCGAAAACGCGCACGGCCCCTGCGCGGTTGCACAGGGGCCGTCCTGAAAAATCACTAGCGCCCTCTTACAGGGTGATCGCCAGGGGATCAAATCCCGGATGAGTCGGGCGGTTCAGACTCAGCGCTCACTGCGCCGCGGCATGACCGCCCCCCTCGCCCTTCTCGCTCTCGCCATTAGTTCTTGGCGGGAGCAGCACCTTCCTTCTGAGCCCCGGACGCATCCGCCTTCTTCGACTGCAGGGCCGGATTGGCCTTGCCGCGCAGGAGGTCGAAGGCAGCGAGCAACTGATTGTCCTTCGTCGCATCCGTCGGGACATAGCTCGAGGATGCGCCGCGCTCGTCGTCGCTGTTCTTCAGATGGCCGCGGAGACCCGCCTCGCCCTTGCTCTCGTCCTTGCCCTTCAGCTCATCCGGCACATTCGGAATGATCTCGATGTCAGGATCGATACCGCGGGCCTGAATGGAACGGCCAGACGGCGTATAGTAGCGGGCCGTAGTCAGGCGCAGCGCGCCATTTGAGCCGAGCGGAATGATCGTCTGCACGGAGCCCTTGCCGAAGGAACGGGTGCCGAGGACGGTCGCGCGCTTGTGGTCCTGAAGCGCACCCGCCACGATCTCCGATGCGGACGCCGAGCCACCGTTGATGAGCACCACCACCGGCTTGCCCTTCACCAGGTCGCCGAGCTTGGCATTGAAGCGCTGCGTCTCGTCCGCATTGCGCCCGCGCGTCGAGACGATCTCGCCGCGATCGAGGAAGGCGTCGGACACGAGGATGGCCTGATCGAGCAAGCCGCCCGGATTATTGCGCAGGTCGACCACGTAGCCCTTGAGCTTGTCCTGCGGGATATCCGCCGCGATCTTCTCGATACCTTCCTTCAGGTTCTCGAAGGTCTGCTCGTTGAACTGGGAGACGCGGAGATAGCCGATATCGTCTTCCTCGCGGGAGCGCACGGCCTTGATGCGGATGACGTCGCGCGTCAGGGTGACGTCGAGCGGATCCTTCTGGCCGGAGCGGATGACCTTCAGCTTCACGTCCGTCTTGACCGGGCCGCGCATCTTGTCCACGGCCTGGTTCAGAGTGAGGCCCTGGACCTGCTCGCCGTCGATGCTCGTAATGACGTCGTTCGCCAGGATGCCGGCGCGCGCCGCGGGTGTATCGTCGATTGGGCTCACCACCTTGATGAGACCGTCTTCCATCGTCACTTCGATGCCGAGGCCGCCGAACTCGCCGCGGGTCTGCACCTGCATGTCGCGATAGCTCTTGGCGTCCATATAGCTCGAATGCGGATCGAGCGAGGACAGCATGCCGCTGATGGCCGCTTCGACCACCTTGCTTTCATCCGGCTTTTCCACATAGTCCGAGCGAATTTTCTCGAACACGTCGCCGAACAACGTCAACTGACGATAGGTCTCAGCGGACGCGGCAATCGCACTCGTGCTCGTCAGGAGAGGCGACTGCGTGGCGACCACGGCGGCACTCGCGCCGATCAGTGCGCCAACCATCACGAGAGTAACTTTACGCATCATCCGCGTACCTTTTCGCCTTGCGATTTCGCCCACCACGGGCTCGGATCGATCGATCCACCGTCCTTGCGGAATTCCACATAGAGAACGGGACCGTTCGATCCGCCTACAAAAGCCGTTGAAAGCGGCGACGCCGTTTCACCCATGACAGCCACCGGCTCTCCCGCCAGCACGAACTGCCCGAGTGCCACGTTGATCCGTTCCATTCCGGCTAGCAATATATAGTACCCGCCACCGGCATTGATGATCAAGAGTTGTCCGAAGGAACGGAAGGGCCCGGCGAAAGCCACCCAGCCATCCGCGGGCGAGGCAACCGTCGCCGCCGGACGTGTCGCGAGGGAGATGCCCTTCGTCGTACCACCGAAGCCGTCGGATGCGCCGAAATCACGCAATCTTGAGCCGCTGACAGGCAATGGCAAAAGGCCGCGCGCCTCCGCAAAGGCGATCTTCGGCGAGAGCCGGGCAGGGTCACGAAATGCCGTACCGGCAACGTTTTCCTGCGTTGTCTGCGCCGCCGCCGCGCGTCGCGCCGCCTCCGCCGCGCGCTGGGCGGAGGCGATTTCGCTCTCCATGCGATCGATCAAATCTTTGAGGCTTTTGGCCTGGGATGACAGCGTGGCGACGCGCGATGCCTCGCTACCAGCCGTTTTTTCGACATCACCAAGCTGCTGCTGGCGCGCCGTGACAAGCCCCGAAAGCCGCGCCCGCTCCCCCGCGAGCGTCGCGAGATCGGTCTTCAAAGCTTCGCGATCATGGGCGATGGTCTCGCGCAGGCGCACGAGTTCGGCGAGATCGGAAGCAAGCGCCTCCGTTTCTGCCTTCAGTTCAGGCACCACGGCACCGAGCAGGATCGAACTGCGCACGGCCTCGAGCATGTCGTCGGGATGGACCAGCACCGCCGGCGGAGGCCGACGCCCCATGCGCTGCAAGGCTGCCAGCACCTCGACGATCACGTCGCGGCGCCCGGCGAGGGAACGGCGAATCGCCTGCTCGCTCGCATTGAGCACGGACAGGCGCTGCTCGATCTGGCTGACACGCGTCTCCGCGGCGGTGGCCCGCTGATTCGTCTCGATCAGCGCCCCGTTGAGCCGCGCCCGATCGGCTTGCAGCGAGGCGATCTCTTCATCAAGCTTGGCCCGGGCTTCGGCGCGGGCGCGCATCTCGTTCTCGATCGCCTTGAGCTCTTCCTCGCGCTGGAGCTTATCCTCCTGGGCGCGCTGGGCCTGCTCCAGGGGCGCATAGGGCGTCGCGGGCGGAGGTGCCCCTGTCTGGGCCCAAGCCTGCCCAGCGGCCATCAGCGCCCCCGCGGCGACCGATACCGTTGCCAGCCGGGCTGCAAAGGATTTGCCCGTCGAGAAGCAGGACATCAAAAGCAAGGGCGAACTCGTGAAAGCGAAACAAAATCCGCAGATCTGGCGGCTTCGAAGGCGACCGCTCGCTTCCGCGAATCGATCATACCCGATGATAGGGATGACCCGTTAGGATTGTCATAGCGCGGTAAATTTGCTCGGCGACGAGAATGCGCACGAGTTGGTGAGGAAGCGTAGCCGCCCCAAAGGCCATGATGCCCGCGGCATGCTCGCGCACGCGCGCGTCGAGCCCATCTGCCCCGCCAATCACGAAATTGATGCTGTCCACGCCCTTGTCACGCCAGGCCGCGCAACGTTGCGCGAAGGCGGGGCTCGGCATGGATGTACCCGTCTCGTCGAACGCCAGAGCGACGCCGTTGCCGCAGCGCGCGACAATGGCGGCCGCCTCTTCGACCTTGCGCTCCACGGCGCGCTTCGCCCGGCTTTCGGGCAACTCGACGATGTCGATCGCGCCGAAGCCCAGAGCCCGCGCCAGCGGCGTGGACCGTTCCAGGTAGCGCTCAACGAGGATGCGCTCCGGGCCCGCCTTCAGGCGGCCGACCGCCACCACCGTCAAGCGCATGGTTTCAGCCGTGCGCCCGTTTGTTGACGGAAGCTTCCTCGCGCTCGTCCGAAGGGGTTCCCGGCGCCGCGCGCTCATTCGGCCGATCGGCGCCCCACATCTTCTCCAGATTGTAGAAGCCCCGGACTTCCGGCCGAAACACGTGGACGATGATATCGCCGGCGTCGATCAAGACCCAATCGCAGGTCGTCGTTCCCTCGACACGCACGGGGCCGTAGCCGGCGGTCTTGAGGGCTTCGACAACCTTCTCCGCGATCGCCCCGACATGGCGGTGCGATCGGCCGGATGTCACGATCATGGTATCAGCGATCGAGGTCTTGCCGACAAGATCGATAACGACCGTTTCCTCGGCTTTCATATCCTCGAGACAATGAACAGCAATCGCGGTTGCGTCGCCGCCATAACCACTCCCGGGAGCCTCGGCTGTTACTCCGGCTGCCGGATGGAGCGATCCATTGCTCGCTCCAAGCATGGGCAAAGGATTCAGTGCCAGTTCCTCGCTTCACATGGCGCAAATGCCACAACGCCAAGATAGCGGTGGTTGGCCTTATCTTCAATGACAATGGACCACAAAGGTATCAGTCCATGGTCGGGGGGGATGGATCCGCCTGCGCACGCAGCGCCGTGGAGGATTGCGCGGACCGGGGCCCATGCAGGAAAACCCACGTGGGTGGCGGTGCCGACGGCAGCGCGCGGGCGCATCGCTCGGACATCCGAACATGTTGCAGGGCAACGGCCGCCGGCGCCCGTGCCGCCTTGATCGTCGCCCCCGGACGGTCGACGACCGCCATCGGCATCAGGGCGGCAATTCCCCGCCAGTTCTGCCAGCGGTGGAAAGTGCCGAGATTGTCCGCGCCCATGATCCAGACGAAGCGCGTGCGCGGGCAGCGCCGTCTGAGATAGGCCAGCGTATCATAGGTGAAGCGGGTGCCGATCGCCGCTTCGAAGCCGGTGACGTCGATGCGCGGATGGTCGGCCACGGCCTTGGCGGCGGCGATGCGTTCGGTCAGCGGCGGCAGACACGCGTTGTCCTTCAAGGGATTGCCGGGTGTCACGATCCACCACACCCGGTCCAGCCCCATGCGCTTCATCGCGACGAGGCTTGCCAGCCGGTGTCCCTCATGCGGTGGATTGAACGAGCCACCGAACAGCCCGATGGCAAGGCCCGGGCCATGCGGCGGCAGGACCGGAAAAGGTGCCCGCTGGCGCGGCTGCCCCTCGCTCAAGGCCTTGTCTGACCGCTGCCATGCACGCGATAGTTGAACGAGGTCAGTTGCTCGACACCGACCGGCCCGCGCGCATGCATGCGGCCCGTCGCGATGCCGATCTCCGCGCCGAAGCCGAACTCACCGCCATCGGCGAACTGGGTCGAGGCGTTGTGGAGCACGATGGCCGAATCGACCTCGCGCAGGAACCGCGCAGCCGCCGCGTCATCCGCCGTGACGATCGCATCGGTGTGGTGCGAGCTGTAAGTGCCGATATGCGCGAGCGCGCCGTCGAGCCCATCAACCACGCGCACCGCGATGATGGCGTCGAGATACTCAGTTCGCCAGTCTTCCTCGTCGGCCGGGCTGACGCGGGGGTCGGCGGCCTGAGCCGCCGCATCGCCACGGATCGCGCAGCCCGCATCCGCGAGCGCCCCGATCAGCGGAGAGAGGTGAGTCCCGGCACAGGCCTTGTCGACCAGCAGCGTCTCGGCGGAGCCGCAGACGCTGGTCCGGCGCATCTTGGCGTTGAGGACGATGTCACGCGCCATGCCGAGATCTGCCTCGGCATGCACGAAGACATGACACAGGCCTTCGAGATGGGCGAACACCGGCACGCGGGCTTCTTCCTGCACACGCGCCACGAGGCTCTTGCCACCGCGCGGCACGATGACATCGATGGCGCCCTCGAGCCCTGTCAGCATCAGGCCGACAGCCGCGCGATCGCGCACCGGCACGAGTTGCGCACTATCGGCGGGCAGGCCAGCATCACTCAGCCCCCTGGCGAAAGCCGCGGCGATGGCCGTGGCGGACCGCAGGCCGTCCGAGCCGGAGCGCAGGATCACCGCGTTGCCGGCCATCACGCAAAGCGCCGCCGCATCGGCGGTGACATTGGGACGGCTCTCGAAGATCACGCCGACCACACCGAGCGGCGTCGCGACGCGCTCGATCCTGAGGCCGTTCGGCCGCTCGAAGCTCGCCAGAACGCGCCCGACCGGGTCCGGCAACCCAGCCACGAGACGCACGGCCTCGGCCATGCCCGCGACACGCGCTTCGTTCAACTCCAGACGTTCGACGAAAGAGGCCGCCTGCCCATTGGCCCGCGCTTCGGCAACATCGTCCGCATTGGCGGCGAGGATGTCGGGGGTCGCCGCGAGAATGGCATCCGCCGCCCGCTCCAGCGCGGCCGCCTTGGTCGCGGCGGACGCGAGAGCCAGAACGCGCGCGGCCGCCCTGGCCCTGCGGCCCATGTCCACCATCAGCTGCGGCACATCGGCAGCGCTATCAGCCGGTGGCAAACCGGCATGCCGCGCCGCGTTGCCTGCCTCGCCGAAGCTCACCACCTTGCCCATCGTCGTGCCTCCGCTCAAGGCCAGGTCCGTCTGTCGCGGACTGGCCCGGCCAAAAATAGACAAGCAAACCTGCCGGCATGGCTGGCATTCACCCAAGCCGGATTTGCTCCGGGTGCGGCTGTCGATCGCGCAATCCCGCGCAGCCTTCCCGAACCTTGTTAGGTAAGGGATTGCGGGCCCTGGTCAAGCAGATCCTGCGCGGAGGCCGTGATGGCGATATCCGCGTCGTCGCGGCCGACGAGCGCCAGATCGTCACGATGGATGACCGTCGCCCGGCCGGCGTAGCCGAGAACGGCCTCGATCGTCCGGCTCGATTTTCCGGCGATGCGCTGCGCCTCCTCGGCATCATAGCCGATGAGGCCACGGCCGATCTCACGGCCCGCTTCGTCACGGATAATCACCGCGTCACCCCGGCGAAAAGCGCCGTCCACCCGCTTCATGCCCGCGGGCAGCAGGCTCGCGCCGCTGCGGAGCGCGCGGGCGGCGCCGGCATCCACATGCACCGTGCCGCGCGGCTCCAGCGTGCCGGCGATCCAGCGCTTGCGGGCCGTGACGGGATTGGAGGGGGTGAGGAACCAGGTGCAACGGGCCCCCGTGGCAATCGCCCTCAGGGGATTTTTCACGCGGCCATCGGCGATGACCATATGGGCGCCGGCCGCCGTCGCTATCTTCCCGGCCTCGATCTTGGTGCGCATGCCGCCGCGCGAGAATTCCGACGCCGCCCCGCCCGCCATCGCTTCGATGCCGGCCGTGATCGCCTCGACCACCGGGATGGGACGCGCCGTCGGATCGGTCGCCGGGGGCGCCGTGTAGAGCCCGTCGATATCGGACAGGAGAACGAGAAGATCGGCTTCGGCCAGAGTGGCGATGCGGGCCGCCAGCCGGTCGTTGTCGCCGTAGCGGATCTCGCTGGTGGCGACCGTATCGTTCTCGTTGATGACGGGAACCGCCCGCATCTCGAGCAATTTCGCGGTGGTCGCGCGGGCGTTGAGGTAACGGCGCCGCTCTTCGGTATCGGCCAGCGTCACCAGCACCTGCCCGGCCGTGATGCCGTGGTGGGACAGCGCCTCGGCCCAGTTGCGCGCGAGCGCGATCTGGCCCACCGCCGCGGCCGCCTGGCTCTCCTCCAGCTTCAAGGCGCCACTCGGCAGACCAAGGACGGTGCGGCCGAGCGCGATGGCGCCCGACGACACCACGAGCACGTCGGCGCCGCGGACATGCAGCTCGGCAATGTCTTCGGCAAGCGCGGCGAGCCAGGCATGGCGCAAGCGACTGCCCTTGCGGGAGGTCGCGCTGTCGACCAGGAGCGACGAACCCACTTTGATGACGATGCGGCGGAAATCAGCAAGAGACGGGGTGGCGGTGGTTGTCATGTTCGGACCTCGGCCATCGCAATAGAGCAACCTGCCCGCTCTGCACAATGGTGTCCGCCAGGGGAATTGCGAGGCCAGTCTTATTTCTTGTCGGGCGCGCCCTCATCCTGTCCTTCTCCCCGCCGGGGAGAAGGAACGCTAACGAGTGTTTGTTACACAAGGCTCCCCTAACCTCTCCCATGAGGGAGAGGTCGGCGCATAGCGCCGGGAAAGGAGCCGGCTCAGGCCCGCCCGCGCGCGCTCATCGCGGGGGCAACCATGGCTTCCAGCCAGTTGCGCAACTCGCGCGTCCGCAGGCCGGGATCGATGACATCGGCGTCGATGCCGAACTTCCAGGCGATATCGGCGCGTGTCGGGTCCGCGGCCAAGGCCTCGATATCAGTCACATAGGCACGGATGTCGGCCGCGTCACGGAACAGGCCTTCGTCGAGCAGCGTCTCGGTTCGGCTCGCAACAATGATGGCGATGTCGGTGATCGTGAATTCCGGGTGATACTGCACGCCCCAGAAGGTGCCGCCGTCGTGGCGGATTTCAGCCGCCTGCACCTCGGAAAAGGCATTGGTCGCCGTTACGGTCATCCCGGCAGGCCGGACGTCCACCTCGTCGGTGTGGATCGCCGGCGCGTCGTAGACCGGGCCCTTGCCCTGATGGAGCGGATGGCCGAGACCAGCCTCCGTCAGGCGGATCTTGCGGGCAAGCCCCATCTCGCGGCCCTTGGGGGAGCGTCGGACGCTGCCGCCGGCGGCCGTGGCAGCCACCTGCAACCCCCAGCACGAACCGAAGAAGGGCACGCCCGAGGCAAAGATCGCCCGTGCGAATTCCACTTGCCGCGTCACTTCGGGATCCGCCGCGTAGACATTGAGCGAGGAGCCCGTGATGGCGACGCCATCATAGCCTTGGAGCCCGCCCGGGTCCGGCAAATTGGCGCCGGCATCGGCGGGGTAGCAGATGTCGATGACCGCATTCGGCGCCAGGCCACGCAGCACGTCGGCATAGGATTCGCTATAGGTGGCGCCGGCCAAAGAAACCCGGCGCCGGCGCGCCTCCGCCGTATTGCCTTCGGCAACAAGTATGCGCGGCCGCATGGTGGACATCCCTCGATCAGACAATTCACACTCTCACGTCAACCGATAACGCTCTACATATGGGCAATTCGAAGGCCGACGAAAATGGCGAATTGCGCTCGCGAGCTCATTCCTCCCGCATTGAGGCGCCGTTCACACAGGGCGGCAGCGCCGCGTCACGGCGGGATCGCCCTCGGGGCACCCGAGCCAGCTGTCGAAGCCCAGCCGGCGCCCGCTCTCGGCGCGCCGCGCAAGCCGGAACGCAGGCACATCGTCACGTGCGAGAACCACGTTTAGCGTCAGGGCGAATTCCGGCCCGATCGCGAAGCGGGCGAGCGCGGTGAAGTCGCGCGCTTCCTCACCATCGATCACCAGCGCCATGAAATCGGCATAGCGCAGCGGCCCCGCATGGACGCCGACGCCGCCCGCGAGGTCGAAGATCCGGGAGCCGGCGATTGTGTCGACGCCCAGGCGACTATGCTGTCCTCGCCCTGCCCCCAGGCTGCTCTGCTCCCCGGCGGGGAGATCGATCCATTGGCCGTGGAAGGGCTCGATCCGGACCGGCCAGCCGGTGATGGCCGTCATCACCGCAGCGACATCACCCGCCGCGCGGCAGGGTCGAGCGAGCACGGCCGCAAAGGGCAGAAGCAGTTCGTCGTCCCAGCCGAGGCGCCCCCGCAACCCTGGCAGCCCAAGCCCGATCAGGGCCAGCATCACCTCGGTAATAGCATCCGGCGCGGCCTTCCCCCGGCCGCCGTAGGCAACCGGCAGCCGGTATTTGGCATGCACTTCATAGAGAAGATGCAGCAGCCGATCATTGAAGATATCGAGGAAATCGCGAAGGCCGAGGTCCTTGGCGCGCATGAGGCGCTGGAGTGCTTCGGTCTGGACGATGGGCAGTGCGCCGAGCGCGCCCGTCAGCCCCATCGCCGCAACGGTCATGGCAAGATCACCGTCCTGCGTTTCCTCGATCCGCTCCACCTCGGCGGCTGGAAAGCCGAGCCGCGTGCTGCTCCGCAGGATCACACGTCGGGAGCGGCACGCGGGAGGTCCGGCTGCCTCGATGAAGCGCATGGCCTCCACGAAGGACACGGCATCGAGCCCGATAGCGCGGAGCGCTGCCACCACCTCCCGGTTCACAGAATGATCCGGTCGCCGGCCCGCGCCGGCCATGTCTTGACGATTTCGCCACCCTCGCAGGCCAGCGAAAGCCGCGTAAAGGCATTGATCCCGCAGTGCAGTGCGAAGAAGCGCTCCAGGACTGTCGCGAACAGGAAAGCTTCGCCGCTGTCGACACGCGCGGCATCGCATGTCGCCACAAGCTCGAGGCCGCGGCACAACGCGCCATGGCCACCGGGCGGGCGGGCGACCGCAGGCCGCGCGGCCAGGCCGCGCAAGCCCGCGATGGCGGCCCTGCTCTCAGCGGTGCCGCGCAGATCATGCAGTGCAAGGATCTCCTTGAGGGCCGCGAGCGCTTCATCGCCGCCCGACAGCGACAGGTGGTTCAGCACCAGATGCGATATCAGGCGTCGATGGCTTCCCGGGGCACCACGGCGCCGCAATACCGGTGCCGGCGGCGTGAGGCAGGTCACGCTCTCCACGGGAGCCCCGGCCGCCAGTGTGAGATGGGGGCGTCCTCCGCCAAAAGGCAGCCGCGCCGGCAGGTCGCCGTTGCTGCTGAGGCCGGAGACGGTGAGCGTCGATCCCATGAGATCCAGCGGGCGGCGATCGCCATCAACGAGCGAGAGGACAATCTCGCTGGCGTCGCCCGCATAATTGTCGCGGTGGCTTGCCTGCCAGAAGATCCCTTGCCTCCCGGTTGCCGAGAAGAGCGGCATGCAGGGCTCGATCGTCCCATCGCGGCGGATGATCTGCACCATATCCACGCGGTACATCTCGAAAGCCTCCGGACGGCGTGCATCGGGCACGACACGGTGGTCGCCCATGCCATGGGCGATCCGCAGCGGCTCGGCGCTGTGCGGAAACAGATTGATGACCGGCACGCAGCCAAGCGCGAAGCTCTCGGCCGATATCTGGCGTTCCAGAGCCGCGGGCCATTGCCTGAGATGAAGCGATATCTCGATCCCCGCCATGTCCGGCTCCGCCATCTGGCCCGCCAGGGCGGGCGGAAAGGCGATGTCGAGGAACATGAACTTCTCCGGACAGGCGAAGTATTCGCTGAGAAGCCGATAGCCGAGCTGGGACTGCCGTCCATACGGCATAAGCCCCTCATCCGCCGCAAGCCCGGCCGGTGAGATGCAGTCCGGGTCGCAAAGCCGCATAACCGCGGCTTCAGCGGGAGAGCCCGGGCGGAAGGGGCGAAAGCCCACGGCGGCGACCTCCCTGTTGAGAAGCGCATAAAGACGCCGCGCCTCCTGCGGGGTGCCGCGCAGGAAGAGCCTCAGGCTGTGCGGCCACGGCGTCGGCGCGCCTCCCCCCGCGAGCGGCGCGAACGTGAGCCTCAGCAGGCCGCGAGCGCCACATGCCGGCGGCATGGCGGCGGCCTGCCCATAGCCGCCGAGATCCGCCGAGACCAGGGCCTGCGGCCAGAGCACGGCAGGATAGACCGTCTGGAAGCGGCAGCGATGCCCATCCACCGGCTCGCTCTCGACCATCTCGCCCGCCGGAATGTGATAGGGCGCCGTCAGGTCAGGCCTGGGCTTGAACTGCAGGATAGCCGTCGAAGGCACGGGTGCCATGAGATGCGGATAAAGCCGCTCCAGGAGAGGATCGGTCAATTCCGGCAGGTCGTCATCGAGCTTCTGCCGGAGCCGCGCCGTCAGGAAGGCGAAGGCTTCCATCAGATGAGCCACAAAGGGATCATCAACCTGCTCGGCGCTGAAGCGCAGGCGACTGGCGATATCCGGATGTGCGGCCGCGAAGCGCTGTCCCGCTTGGCGAAGATGGGCGAGTTCGTCGCTATAGGCGCGTAGGAAATCGTCAGTCATTCCCCGGCGCTCTCAACCGTGAAGCGGCCAGTATCGATGATGTAGCGAGTATCGAACATCAGGCTTTGCGAGCCCTGCGCCAGACCAATGGCGGCACTGATCCGCAGGTGGATACAAGAATTCCCGCTATAATCCTCAGCAACAGCCTCAACGCGGACCGACATGAGCTGCGGCAGGATGGCGGCCAGGCCTTGCTCAATCGTCCGGTGGAAGCCTTCATGGCCAGGCCCGTCTAGGCCCGAGCCGGACGGCCCCGCGAGCCCGAACGACAAGAGCGAGCGTTGCAGCTCCGGCAGGGCGGGCGGCAGCGGCACAGCCGGCTGCCGGGTGTTCAAAACCGTTTCGATGTCGCTCCGCAGGCGATCGCGCAGGCGCATGAAATCCACATGAACAACGCCGTCAATAGCCAGCCGCTCACCGAGGGACGCGGTGAAACGCTCTGCCGTCCCTATCTGGCGCCAGGAGTTCATCGCACTGGAATTCATCGGGCCGGAATTCATGGGACAGAATTCATGGGATGGGAGAAGCCCCTCATGCGGGCCGCGCCCGGTTGTCGATGCGCCCTTCGAATTCCGTATAGAGATCGAAACCGACGACAGCCTGCCGGGGCTCGATATGCGGAACGAGGTGGATGACGCAGGCGAGCGCTCCAGGGCGGCCGGGAACGGCGCGGATCCGCAACTGGGCCTCCCTCAACGGATAACGAGCCTTTTGCACAGGGCTCGCATCGGGATTACCGATGCAATAGGACTTCAGCCACCCGCCCAGGTAATCCTCGAAGCGTCCAACGTCCGTGAAACTGCCGATGCGATCGCGGGCGATGACCTTGATGTAATGCGCGAAACGGCAAAGGCTCAGGATATGCGGCAGCATGCCGGTGATCCTGTCCGCCGTGCGCGCCAGCCCGCGCGCGGTTCCGATCCCGAGGGAGGGACAATCGAAGATGGCAAGCCACGGCCTGTAGGCGCAAGGCGCGAGGACGATGAAGCCACAATCGGCCAGGTGATGCGCCAGATGCTCAGACAGGTTGATCTCGACCCCGCGCCGCTCGAAGCCGATGCCATCGCTGTCACAGCGGCCTAGCCCGAACGGGCCGTTCGGCAGGTCGGCGATCAACCCGCGTCTGTCCTCCTCGCTCCCGATTCCCGTGAGATCGCCGAGCCATCCATGCCGGGCAAACACGTCGGCCACGCGCGCGGCAAAGGCGTAGATTCCGCTGCCCCAGAGAAAAGCATCATGACCGCGCGCCCGGCTCTCGGTGTAGCAGAAGCCATGACGCAGGCTGCCGTCGTCCCGGTAGGGCACCCGCATGAGCACGCGGGGCACGACGACGCCAAGAAAACGCGCTTCATCCCTCTGCCGCAGCGCTTGCCAGCGCCTATGTTCACCATCCGCCAGCAAGGCCCCGATATCGCCCGTCGCCGACATCTCGCTGAAGGACGATAGTCCGAACAGGCCGGCGGCGGCCGGCACGATGACCGGCGCGAAGGCAGCGGCGCCGACAGCCGCGAGCCCGGCCAACCAGCCAAGATCGTCACCACCCCCGTCAGCCCGCGGCGCATGGGGCACCGGCATGTCAACCAGCAGCAGGCCATAGGGAAGCCCCCCGGGCATGTCGAACTCTTCCGCATGGATCAAGCGGAAGATCTGCGTCTGATCGATCTCCAGAGCCCGCGCCACGTCTTTTGCCAGCTCATCATGCGTTATCGCAAGTATCCGCATGATGATGGAACGATGCCGACAGCCATGATCGACCAGATAGGCAAGCCCGCGCCAATCGGCTTCGAGCTTCTGGAAACGCGGATGCTGCAGCACCACGTCGAGCTGCGCCCCGATCCTCGCATCGATCCACGCGATATGGTGCGCCAGCTCGCTGAGCAGGCGCGCGCGCTCCGTGTCAGCACGATCGCTCGTCTGTGCCGACATGCGGCTCATTCGATCCGCGGAATACGCGCCACAAGACGCATGGATGTCGTGAGCTCTTCCATCTGCAGCCATGGACGCAGCCACGCGATGGCGTGATAGGAGCCGGGCTGACCCGGTATTTCCCTCACGGACACCTTGGCCTCGGCCAACGGATACTTGGCCTTGACGTCCTGCGTCGCGCCCTCGTTACCGTTGACATAGTTCATGATCCAGCGATTGAGCCAGGCCTCGCACTCACCGGCCTCAACGAAAGAGCCAACCTTGTCCCGCGCCATGACCTTCAGGAAATGCGCGAAGCGCGACATGGCCATGACATAGGGAAGCCGCGCCGAAATGGCCGCGTTCGCGGTCGCCTCCGGCCGGTCATAGACCGTTGGCTTCTGCAGGCTTTGCGCGCCAAAGAACACCGCATAGTCCGTATGTTTGTAGTGGCACAGGGGCAGGAAGCCGAGCCGCGACAGCTCCGCCTCACGCCGGTCCGTGATACCGATCTCCGTCGGGCACTGCTGGTCGATATCGCCGTCGTCGCTGACGAAAGCGTAGCTTGGCAAGGCGCGGACCTTGCCGCCGCCCTCCGCACCGCGAATCGCTGTGCACCAGCCGTGGGCGGCAAATGCATCCGTCAGCCGCGCGCCAAGTACATAGGCGGCATTCATCCAGGTGAACTGCCCATGCGACAGGAGCTCCGACGGTCTTCCCCCCTCGCGCGCCGCTTCATCGAAATCAAACGCCTCGGTCGCCTTGCCGTTCTCGCCGTAGGGCAGCCGGGCCAATACGCGCGGCATGACGAGCGTCACGAACCGCGCATCGTCACTTTCACGGAAAGCCTTCAGTTTTATATACTCGTGACTCTCGAAGATCTTCGAGAGATCCCGCGGCCGAGAGAGTTCCGTATAGTCCGAAAGACCGAACATGGCGGGGGCCGCCGCCGCGATGAAGGGGGCGAAGGATGCAGCCGACACCTGTGCCATGCAGCTCAACGTCTCGACATCATCGGCGCGGGCCGAGAACTCGTAGTCACCGATCAGGACCGCATAGGGCTCCCCGCCCGGGGTGCCGAATTCATCCTCGTAGATCTTCTTGAATATCACGCTCTGGTCGAATTCGACCGCCGTCGTCAGCGATTTATGCAACTCAGACTTGGTGATATTCATCATCCTTATCTTGAGATTGCTCCCCGTCTCTGAATTGGTGACGAGGTGGTGCAGGCCGCGCCAGGACCCTTCCATCTTTTGAAACGCCGGATGCTGCATGACGGCTGCAAGCTGCCGCGATAACTCCCGATCAATGCGCTCGATAGCGGAGCCTAAGGTCCGAACGAGGTTGCGGTCGTAGGTCACCGTACCGCGCATCGCCTCGCGCACCAAGGTCCGCATCAGTTCCGTCGCTCGGTCGGGGGCCGTCTGCGGTGTTGCAACAACGATTGACCCGAGTATGCCGCTATCGGTGACTTCAGGCGAAAGAACTTCAACTCTTGTCTCTGTCTCGGACATGGAGATTACTCCTTCCCACTACCGGGATTTTCAATGCCGAGCTCTGACGACAGAGCTAACATTTTCTGTTCGCTCTGCAGGACATCCTCCAGCAGAAGTTCCAAATTCTCGGAACGATCGATTTTTCCCATGAGATCGCGCAGATGATTGCGCGCTTCGAGCAGGCGCCGCAGCGGCTCGATCTGCGCGACGACGTTGGCCGGCTCGAAATCTTCCATCGTGCGAAAGGCAAGATTGACCGGAAAACTATCCCCTTCCTCGGTCAAGGTATTGTCGACGCGCAGCGAGAGGGCTGGTCCGATGCGCCCCATGACATCATTGAAATTGTCACGGTCGATCTGCACGAACTTGCGCTCGCGCAAAGGCGGCTGCGACGACGCCGCGTCACCGGAGTAATCGCCCATGACGCCTACGACAAAAGGAAGTTCCTTCTGAACGACTGCGCCCTCGACCTCGATATCATATGTAATATGAACGCGCGGCTTGCGCACACGTGCCAATTTCTGATGAATTCCATCCGTCATTATGAACTCCTTGCGTCGCTTCAGCTGCGCGCGCGCTCAACGCGCGCTCCGCCTTGCCTATTCCTCGCGGTCGACAACCTGGTTGACACCGGCCGCCAACAGAAACAGGCGGCGCGCCTCCCTGTCGGGAATCAACTCCGGCAGGAGCTCGATCAGTGGCAGGCGCGCGCGTCGCACGGCCTCCTCCAACGTGTAGGAGATCGGCGAATGCGGCTCGATACGGCGCAGGTAGGTGGCAATGCGGACGATTTCCGCGATGGCCGCGTCGCGGCTGGCGTAGCCACATTCCTTCGCCGGGCCATCGTCCCGAGAAGGCCGCGAAGCCTCCACCGGCAGGTCATCTTCGGCGCCAACCACGTCGTCGGGAGCAAGGCCGAGATGGCAACACGCCTCGCGCGCCTCCTCCAAAACGTTCAATATCTGCCGCAGCGACGGCGCCGCGTCTCCTGCCGCCTCGTCGAGCGCCGCACTTGCGGCCTTCACGGCAGCATGCGCATCGACCACGGCTGCAAAAATTTCACCCCCGCGCCCCCGGGGCAGCGCACGCGCCGCCACTGCCACGGCCTCCAGACTGAAGCCGGCCTCGGCTATGGCCGCCTCGCGCGCGGACGCGGGGGTCAGCCGCTCGATTCGAGCAGCGCGCTGATAGTGCCACAACGTGAAGTCACCCGACGCGGCGGGTATGAGTAGCGCCATACGGATCGGCGCGACAAGCGTCCCCTCCATTCCCTCGCCATTCAGCCCGGCGATGGCGGCGAGCCTGCGCTGCAATCCATCCTCATCCGGCTGGGGATGCAGATCCGCCCAGTGGGTCTCGACCAGCCCCGCGATGATACGAAAGCCATCGCGCAAGCCGGGAAACCCCTGCAATCTCAGCAGCGCCTCGCTCAACCAGGCCGCGACCTCGAGATCCTTGCTGACCGCGCTGAGCAATTGCGTCGCCTGCGCAGCGACGCTTCGCCAGGCCTGGACCGCCTCCGCCGGGCTCGCGCTATCGCCCTCTTCCGCATACATCGCGCGACGTTCGATGGCGCGAGCCGCCGCGCGCGCGTCCTTCAGTTCGTGGTAGCTCGCCGAGACCGCGGCATCGGCCCGCGCATCGATTCCGGCTGGCCGTTCGCCGGCAAAAGACGCAACGATCGCGTCTACGTCCACGATGGCAGCACTCATCCGGCGTTCTCCAGTAAACCCGCGCGAATATCGCGGCCGTCGCCGCCGCGCGCGATATCAAGCGCTTCAGCGACCGCGAGGCGATAATGCGCCTCGATCTCCGCGCCGCAGCGACCGAGCGCTGCCAGCAACACCGCCGCGCCAACCGCCGTCGGTGCCAATCGCGCATCCGGCGGGATCTCCGGCTTATCCGGCGGCGCCAGATTGCCTGTCCAGTAGGCCGCGAGCGCGGCATAACCGGCTGGCCCATCGCAGGCCACGGCCTCCGCTGCCGCGAGGCAGGCGCGACGCGTCTCCTCGACGGGTGCCCACACCCATGCCTCGGCCGCCGCGATCGCGGCTTGCTCTGCCCCCTCACCATTGAACCCATCCGGCGACGCACGGCGCGCGGACAGGCAGGCCCACCACACGCCCTCACGCATTGGCAGGGCAAAAGCCAGAAAACGGATAGCATCGGTCCAAAGACCAGCATCGACCAGCCGCGCAATAAAGGCCTGCGGCGTGGCAGCGGCTTCCTGGCCGAGCGACAAGGCCGGATCGGCAAGACCGGCCTCCGCAACACACGCAGCTGGAGACACATCCGCAATTTTGAATAGATGATCGAAGTTCACAAACTCGCCCGCGACAAATATACAATCTAATATATGACGTATAACTAAATCACCTAGTTTATACGGACCACACCACCGCTGATGACGACGGAGGATGTGCCTTTGACGTTTGTCACCGCGCCATCGATATCGATCTTCATCTTCCCCTGAATCGTAACCGCGGCAGCTTTGATCGTCACGCCCGACGGCGACAACTCGATGGAACTGTCGCCACAAGACAATACAATCGATTGAGCCGTCTTTAGGGTATATTTCCCCTCTGAAACCGATACACTTTTGTCGCCCTTCGATATAAGGACGCTCTCATTTCCCTTGTTGATCGTCAACTTTCGATCATTGTCAATGCTGATCGACTGATCGCGTCCAATCGTGACGACCTCGTCACGGACGGTCTCGCGGCGACTGTCGCGCTCTGCCCGCAGCCACACCTCCTCGCTGCCCTTCTTGTCCTCGAAACGCAGGATGTTGGCGTTGGTGATCTGGCCTCCCGGGGTCGTCCGCGACGCGATACCTGACTGGGTCTTCGCCCCCGGCAGGTCCCACGGCGGGTGATTGTCGCCGTTATAGAGGGCGCCGGTAACCAGCGGCCTGTCGGGATCGCCCTCCAGAAACTGGACAACAACTTCCTGTCCGACTCTCGGTATAAATATGGATCCCCATCGATTTCCGGCCGCCGACTGCATTACACGAACCCAGCATGAACTATGTTCATCCCTCTTTCCATTGCGATCCCAATGGAATTGGATCTTGATGCGGCCATGAGCATCGCAGACGATATCTTCGCCTGCCTGGCCAACGACAGTGGCCGTCTGGAGACCCGGCATGCGCCGCGGTTCCCGCAACGGAGGCCGAAAGCGTGAATCGGCCTGCACGGCGCTAAAGCTGTTACGATAGAACGTTTCGCCGCCGTCTGGAGACGCCGCTCCCGCCACGGCCTCATGCCGGATTTCCGCCACCACCCATGCTCTGCCACATTCTGCGCCCACCGGGTGCGCGGCAAGCTTGCAGCGCGTACCGGGCGCAAGGCGCGCATGGAGACTTTCGCCACATGCGCTCTGAAATTTTTTCTCCTCGCGCTCCATGCCGTGACGAACGGCGTCTGCCGCCGCGCCGTCACGCAAAGGGAGGCCGCCATAGTCATACCACTCGATGGCCTCCATCGGTTCAATCGCGTGATGAGCCGTCGTGGTCTCGCGAACCGTCGCGGCAGGCTTCAACTCGTCAAAACCGCCTAGCGTATAGCGACCGGCATGGGCGACAAACCCCGAACGCCATGCCACCAGGCCACCGCCGACCGGCGCATTCGCGCTGAATTGCAAATCGCCATCCGGATGATCCATGAAGGAGGCCTCGTCGTCGCCGATGACCATGACATGCCGACCTCGCTCATGCCGGAAATAGTAGAACAACCCCTCTTCAGCCAGAAGCCGCTCAACGAAATCGAAGGTCGTCTCTCCATATTGGACTATATATTCGCGCGGACGCCGGCGTATGGATGAAGCACACTCGATGTCGTGACCATTGTCCTGATGAAGGATACGCTTCATCACATCGATAATCGTCATATCCTGGAAGATGCGATTGTCCCGTGCATGCTGCAGCAGAGCAAAGCGCGGCACAATCGCAAGTGCAACCAGGCGTTGACCGCGGCCAATGACATTGCCAAGCCAGAAATTCCGTACAACACCCGAAAAAACCCGCTCCCGCCCGCGCGGATTAGCAACGAACACCGTTACAACCCGCCCGAGCAAAGACCCGGGCTCGATCACATCTCTCGATGACAGCGCTTCAATCCGCAGATCGAAAGGGCGCGACAGCCCTTCCTCACAACGAAGGGCGTAGGGCTTGAGACAGCCCTCGCCCAACGGCCCTTCGAGGCGCATCCACGGTTCCGTCACGCTCATCGCTAGACACCATCAGGCCGCAGCAGCAACATCAAAAGATCCGACGATATTGGTTCCCGGCTTATTGTCAGCACCGCGTGTGATATACTTATATTCCATCTTCGTGAACGAAATCGAGAAATTTTCCTCGTCTTCACTATCCCCACGACCCGTAAAAGAATAGGATGAAAGCATAGCGTTTTCGAGTTCGATTTTGAGATACGTAGAATTCCCGGACGCCAGGAAAATCAACTCGACCTTGGACGCATCCTTTACCTTCGATGCATGCTCGAACAGCGTCGGAGAGCTTCCATCCACCTTCCGTCGGATATGCACCTCGCTGATGGTCGCCTCGCCAGCCTCGCGATTGGCCGCATTCCCGACTTTGTGCCCGATATATCGCCCAACACCCCATTCCACACTTGTGAGCTCAAGAGCCCCCTTGAAATCCGGGTTTGTTACAGATCCCTTTATCTTTTCATGCTTGAGATATATCGACATATTCTCAATTCCTCAACAGAAATTCCGCGCCAAAACTGAGGATATTACCTCACACGGGGAAATACATCCCCTCAACACTTATCTGCGATGAATTCAGCGCAAGGCGCAACTCTGTATTGATATACATAATCCACATCCGTATATATGGAGATATATTTTCACATTCCTGTCGATGGGCGGAAAATACGCCCCTCATCGAGATCACCGCTGAGCCGCGCCACGTCGCGCCAGCAGCACAATATGCTGTCATAGCACACGGTTGAGCGGCGGTGGATGCGCAAATGCCACGGATGGTGTCGTACATTCTTTAGAATATGCCAGTCTAATTCTGTGACATATTCTTGCAAAATGGATTCCGCATCGCAGTCCGGTCGAGCGGCGGCGCCATTTCCCCCAATCCACTTGCTCATCGGCGTCGCAGCCTCACCCCAGTCATAGGGAATGCTGAGGACCGCCAAGCCATCGACGGTCAGTAGATCACGCATTGCCTTCAGGGCTTTCCCAGGATCTGCGAGGCAATCCAGCAGATTGAGCGCGGCCAAACAAGAAAACGAGGTAGGCAGGAAGGGGGGATGATGCAAGTCGGCAACCCAGAAATCGACCCGTTCACGATGGGGAAGCGGCGCGGCAACCGTCTGCATGCTGAATCTGTTGCCGATATCGCGCAACGGATATGTCACCTTGCCCTCCCTAAGCGCTTGCTGAGCTAGGCGCAGCAACGGGATACTGATATCCAGACCCAGCACGAGCGCCTCCGTACGCTCGGCCAATGCGAAGGTTGCGCGTCCACATGCGCAGCCCGCGTCGAGAACGGCCCCTTCCGGCAGACTTGGGATGCCATCGAGACCCGTGGCGAGACAGGCAAGCACGCCACCCGGCTGCGCAGAGCCATCGCCCGCGGCCGCATCGACACTGCCACCGTAGTGATCCCATCCATAGGTCGAGAGATGGCGCTGCATGGTCGGGAACCAGCCGGACGGGGCGAACGCCTCGCCGAACCAGCCCTGCAGCTCAGCGGGCCAGTCCCGGGGAAGAAGAGTATAGACGAACTGTTCCGACAGGAAAGCCGCCGGCTCTGTCACCAGAATAGGCAGGCCCTCGATAATGGGATAGCTGCCCTCGCATTCCGGGCAGCGCAGGACCCCGGCCAGAACTTCCATACCCATCTGGGTGCTCCCCGGCAGCAGTCGCAACGGTGCGGGTGGAGACGAAGTTACGTCCTCGCGCCATCGTGCCAAGCAACTCGGACAACGCGGCGACAGGACTTCGAAATGGGCCAGGCGCATGATTAGCCACCGATCAGAACCGTTGGACATCCCGGCGACTGGATACGCCCCGTTGGCGCCGGAATCGGCGCAACGCAGGCCGCATGCAGGGTCTCATCGCCCACACGCGCGGCAGGCAATCCGCCGATGAATACGGTCGATGACGCAGCGGATACAATCCCTGGCCCTCCCGGCAGACACCCAGCCATCATACAGGGCGCGGAAACATCACCAAGACGCGCCGCCGGACGGCCGCCAATCAAGACACTAGGCTCCCCCTTTACCAAGGCCAGCGACATGGCTGGATGCGCACAGGGCGCCGGCACCGGCGCCGCCGGATGAATCGGGGCATGGCAATGCGGCGAGGTTTGCCGCACGAAGTCACCTATTCTAGCTGCCGCCGGCATACGCACTCTCCACATATTCGCGTCAAATACCCGCCTGATATACTCACTACTTCAGGGCGAATTTTGCATAAATTCACGCATAAAGCGTTCCCCGAGAAGAAATACAGAGTTTACTCCCAACTGGGAATGACTTTCGATAATTGATTGACGCTAGGCGCAGAATGAGAGACGAAAAACACTCATCGTCGCATCCGAAGCATTTAGGATAGAGCCTGCCATGCAGGCCATTCCGGATGCCGGACCACACGTTCCTGGGAAGATCAGCGATATGGACCAGCCGCTTGCGTGCCGATGGTGCCGCGTGTTTCGCGCACAATCCTCGCGCGTGAGATTTCGGACGCGGCAAAGCGAGGCAAGGTCTGCCTCGGCCACAACGACGGGTTTCGGCCAGGACAAGACTCTGCCGTGGAGAGTAACGGTTCGAGTTCTTGGCGATAAAATACAGCGATATATGCTTGGATGCATTGTGACATGTCTTTCTTCCATTGCTCTGACCGGTTGCGCCTCGCACACGCCCGCACGCGCGGCAATGTTGGACGCGACGATCGTCGCTGGGCCATCTGTAAACCCGGATGGAGACGGCAGAGCCTCGCCCGTCGTTGTCGAGATATTCGAACTCTCATCACTGACGCCGTTTCAGGACGCGAACTTCGATAGTCTCTATGTCAAGGGAAAACAGACGCTTGGAGATAGTCTGCTGGCCACTCACTCGACTGTTGTTTCACCGGGTGCTCGGAAAGCCGTCACAAGCCGGTTGGCCGCGCAGACGAACGCGCTTGGCGTCATCGCTGGCTTCGCCCATTTTGACGGGTTGCAATGGCGCGGCAGTTTTCAAACGCAGCCGGGCAAGGACGCAAAAGTCGCTATTGCGATCGACCGCTCCGGCATCATGGTCCAGCCCGCTCGCTAACGCTATCCGCGTGAGTCTGGACTTGCGCTTGGCACAAGCTCTTCCCATCCGGCGCTCGGAACCACGTATTTTTACGGATAATTTAGGGCAAAATCTGGTTAAATGTCTGAGTATAGCAAGGTTTCATGGTCGGAAGGAATGTTCATCCGGCCGCAACATTTCCAGCAGGAGACGCGCTATCTAGAACAACTCATCCGACGTCGCTGCCATGTCCTGCGGCCGTATGGGTGGGGCCTGACGCATCTGGATGTCGATCGCGAGTTGCTGGCGACGCGCCATTTCGGCCTGCGCCAATGCGCGGGCGTCTTCGAGGACGGCACCGCCTTTTCCCTTCAGGATGGCGACGGACGGCTCACCCCATTGCCGCTGACGCCGGCCGCGAATGGGGCCTTCGTCTATCTCACGTTGCCCCTGCGCCGCCCCGGCTCAATCGAGATCGCGGCATCGGAAGAGGAAGTCCCATCCGCGCGGTGCCGCACCCTGGCGGTCGCCACCCTGGATACGCACAGCCCACAGGGTGGCACAGCGGAGATCAACGTCGGCAAGCTGCGTCTGCGCTACACGCTCGGCATGCCGGGCACGCCTCCTTCCGACCTTGCTCTGCCTGTGGCCCGCGTAACCGATGTCGATGCCGCGACAGGCGCACAGCTTGATGAACTGCATAGCCCGCCCGCGCTCGTGCTCGCCGCGTCACCGTCCCTCTGCCGCCTGCTCGTCGAGGCGGAGGGGCTTCTGAGCCAAAGCGCGGAGGGGCTTGCCGGGCGCCTGCGCGCGGGGCTGGACACAGCCGGGCCTGCCGAACTCCTGCTGCTACAAAGCATAAATCGGCATCGCCTGCAGCTTCAGCACATCAACCAGCATGGCCTCCACCATCCAGAGACAGTGTTTCAGTTCCTGCTCGGACTTGTCGGCGAGCTGGCAACGGTCGTCACGCCGGCACCGTCGATGGTCGGGAGCTATCGCTACGACCATGAGGATCCGGCGCGCAGCTTCATGCCGCTCCTCGCCGCGATCCGCCTTTATCTCGGAGGCGTCCATGAGCGCGGTGCCGTCCTTGTTCCGCTCGTCAACGGCGGTGATGGCATTCATTTCGCCGCCGCCGACGATCCCAGTTTGCAACACGGGAAGCTGTTCGCAGATGCCGCCATTATCCTGGCTGCGCGCGCGGACATGGAGGCGGACACTCTGATCCAAAGACTGCCGGCACAGCTCAAGATCGGCTCCGGGGACCAGATCCAGCATCTCGTCAATGCGGCGCTCCCGGGCGTAAAGCTGCGCCCGCTGCCAGTCGCGCCGCGGCAGATCCCCTTCAGTCCCGGCAGCTCCTATTTCGAGTGTGACCGCACAGGCCCGCTGTGGAAACAGGTGCAAGAGACAGAAAGTCTCGCTCTCCACGTCACAGGCGAGTTCCCAGGCCTCGCCCTCGAGGTCTGGGCCTTGCGGGGCTAGGGCGGGATGCGCATCGACAATCCTTTTGCAACCCCAGCTCCCGCCGTAAAGCACCTTGCGGCGGCGAGCCCGGCCTCGCCGGATACGCTGTCGATCGTCTCGTCACCGAGCGCAGCGATGTCTGCTCCGTTCGGTCCGGATGGTAACAGCGTGGAGGTTACGCGGGCGTTCGCGGCCGCCGCGCATAGTCCGCTTCTCGCCTGCGCGGCCCAGTTGATCTGGCTGGCCGGGCGGTTCACGAGCTTCACGCCTTGGGATGTTGGCGCGTTGCGTGATTGCCTTGTCGGCGAAATCCGCCGCATCGGAGCTCTCAACGCGCTTGATGTGGGAACGCGCGCCACCGCCTGTTACGCCCTTGCTGCGACCTTCGATGACCTGGCACTCAACGCCGCCTGGAGCGGCGGCGATGCCTGGGCCCGCAACACGCTCGTTAGCCTGATGTTCAACGAGGCCTGCGGCGGGGAACGCTTCTTTGATCTTCTGGCGCAGCTGGAGCGCGATCCCAGACACAACGCCGACAAGCTCACGCTGATGTCCTTGTGTCTCGCACTCGGTTTCCAGGGCAAGTTTCGCATCTTGCCGAATGGCGCGGCACAACTCGCGCTCATTCGCGCCAATCTCAGCAGAATGCTCGAGGAAACGGCAGAGATGCAGGGGGCACAGATGCTCACGCGCCCCTTACCCGTCAACGTCCCCCATCGCGCGCCGCAACTATCCCGGGCCGTGTTCGCCCTAGCGATCACGCTATCTGTCGCCATCCTCGGCATGGGCGTGGCGATGACGGCGGCCCTCAAGAGCAGAGTGGAGGCCGCGGCGGCAAAGGCCGCACTGTTGATACCCAATCATAGTTCGAACCCGCGCGTCGCGGCCGAGGTCCCGCAACAGCAGCCCGTATTGCCCAGCCGCCGCGCGTCCAGAGTCGAAGCGACCGCGCCCGTGCCGGAAACGGCTTCCATGCACCTGCGGAGAATATTGGCTCCTGAAATCACGGAAGGGCGGGTCAGCATCGTGGATCAGCCCGGCTTCATTATTGTCCGGCTCATCGACGGGAAGCTCTTTGCCAGCGCGAGCGCCACCCTGTCGGCGACAGGAGGGCAGTTGCTCGGATCCGTCGCAGGGGCACTCCAGGGCCTGCCGTCCGCAATAACGGTCATCGGGCACACGGACAGCCAGCCGATGCATACGCCACAGATCAGTTCCAATGCCATCCTCGCCATGCGCAGGGCCGAAGCCGTCGCGGCGGCCCTGCGCATGCAGCTCCCGGCGGGCACCAGCATCCAGCCGGAGGGCCGAGGCGACCGGGAGCCGCTGGCAAGCAACAGCACGCCGGAAGGCCGCGCCCGCAACCGTCGTGTCGAGATCATCGTCCCGGCGGGCGCGTCAGCGCCAGCCTCTCCACCATGAGGACCGCGACCCATGACCAAGACAGCCTGGCTTCTCGCCATTATCGTGCTCGGACTGGCGATCGAACTCGCTGTCGCCGTCTGGTTTGGTGCTCCATCCCTTTCTGTCGCGGATATGCAGCCTTTCGCCGGTGCGCTGCCACGTGTCCTCGCGATCGCGCTGATCGGCCTCGCGGCCACCATAGCGATGATGGTACTCCTCGTGCGACGGCGCGGCTCGACAGACGCTCTCCGAGTGGCGACGGAGCGCGCCATAGCTGCGGACCTTGCGGCGCTTCGCCGCCATATCAGGGCGGTTCTGCTCCGCACCAGCGGGCGCTGGCGTGGCCTGCGGCCCGTCGCCTACGCCGCCTCGTGGTATCTGGTACTGGGCTCGTCGCAAGAGTCCGCAAGCCAGTTGCTCAAGGCCATGGGATTAAGGCTGGAGGCGGAACGCCGCGCGAAACCAGTAACCGCTGGCTCAAGCCCTCTCGCCACACTGTGGTCAGGACGTCAGGCACTGGCGGTCGCGGTGGCCGCTCCTGTCGATGCTCTCCCGCGGGCGGGCGAAGCCGACGACATCGAAACCGAAGCACGCTGGCATGGCCTGCTCAGGCTTATCCGGCGGATGCGTCCCTTGCAGCCCATCAATGGCCTCATCCTGGAACTCAATGCCACGGCACTCCTCGACGCCACGGCGGAGCATCGCGCTGTGCTCGCAGAGGCATGGCGCGATCGTATCGCCCAGGTCGCGCAAATCGCTGGTCCGTTCCTTCCCGCCTATCTCGTCATTACCGGCATCAACAATCTGCGTGGCTACGACGCGAGTTGCGCCGATCTCGACGACATCACGCTCCTTGACCTGACCGGTATGACACCGGCCGGCAACGCCGGAATACAGGCCAGGGAGCAGATCAGAACGCTGCACGAGGGCTTGCGCACCATGCTTCTGCGCCTCGCCCGGCATAGCGTGCGTCGTGCCGGAGCGACCTCGCAGGCCGACCATGCCGGCTGCATTCTGGAATTCCCGGTGGAGGTCGCGATCCTGACGGATCGGATCACGCAATTCGCCGCCGCACTCCTGCACTCCGACTATAACAGGCTGTCCCCTGTCCTGCGGGGTGTCCAGCTTGTCCAGTCCCCGGCGATGGAGCCCCATCTCCCCACAGATCGCCTCCTGCCCGGAGCGGCCCGGTCTCTCGCCCTTGATGTCACCCAATTCCGTCCGGCGGATGGTACAGCGGCCAGAGCGAAGAACTTCGGCATCGCCGCACGCTTTCTCCATCGCGACATCCTGCCGGAGGCGGGCCTGGCCGGCCAGCGTCATCCCTGGCGGGCGGCATGGCGGGCGACGCTCGCACCACTGGCAGCGCTGGCCCTGCTCGGAGGAAGCATTCCAATCGGGCTCATCTGGCGGGACAGACTCCAGGAAACCAACCAGGCCCTGAACAACGTCGAACAATCCCTCGCGGCCAGCGACGGCGCTATCCGCAGCCTCAACACCGACGCCGGGGCTCCCGCGCCCGATCTGAAACGTGTCCTGCCGGTGCTCGACCGCCTGGCGGCGGATCTACCGGCGGTGGCCGGGCTTGGAGCGGGGTTGCCCCTGGCCGGCGCGCGCGAGGGACTTCTTGATGCCCATCGTGCAGCCTATGATCGCGCCCAGGCTCAGCTTCTGCTACCTCGCCTTCTTGTGAACCTCCAGGCTCAATTGCCGGCAGAGCACCCGCAGGATCTCTCGCCCCCTGCGGAACTCGCGCTTTTCGGCAGATTGAAGACCTATCTCACGCTCGGCGGCCAAAGCCCGGGCGCACAGGATGAGGCACGGATCTGGCTTGACGCCCATGGCAGGGAGGCGGCCCCGGAGCTGGATGAGAACACGGCACAGCGTCTGACGGCCCATATCCGCGCCCTTCTGGTCCGCCCACTGGCACATTCACCACTTGACGAGACCCGCATCGCGGCCGCTCGCGCGGCGCTTTCGATCAATACGCTCGTCCTGCGGGGTCTTGCCGCCTTGCAGGCCCGGGTGCGCGCTGCCGACCTGCCTGCCTGGCGGCCCATCGATGCCGCAGGACCGATGGCCGGCCGGCTGCTCGTCCGGCGCTCAGGCAAGCCCTTGAGCGAAGGCATCTCTGCCTTCTATACACGCGCCGGCTTTCTGAAGGTTGTCGCACCGGCCCTGCGGGATGTCTCGGCAGCGCTCGCGAAGGAGGGATGGGTCATTCCGCTGGCGACCGGGCCGGGCAATAGCGACCTCGCGAAGGTGCTGGAGCAGGAGATCGCGGAGGATTATTTCACCGCTTATGTGGATGTATGGAACGGACTGCTGGACGACATCGCCGTTACACAACCCACCACCTTGCAGCAGGCCAGCCAGCAGTTGACGCAGCTTGCGGGGCCCGCATCCCCCCTGGAGCGGCTTTATCAATCGGCAAGCCAGGAAACGGATCTCACACCGCCCGCATCACCGACACCCCCGTCCGCAAGCCCTTCCAAACCTGTCCAGCCGCGCGCCGTCGCGACTGGTGAGCCCGTCACCACGCGCTTCGCATGGCTCAGGGAACTTGTCACAGCCGGTGACACCGGCTCATCACGGCTACGACAGACGATCGACGGTTTCGGTGCTCTCGGCCGGCAAATGGCTGAGACTGCCTATCTCCCGCAGGATGCCGTGCCCAGCCTGTCAGCAGGTTCGTCCGCTGGGCAGCTGGCCGACAGCGCGGCCAGCCTTCCTCCGCCGCTGGCGCGGATTGCCAGTGATATCGCCAAAACCGCCGCCGGCATGACATCCGCCGCGACGGAGGACCGCGTCGCAGCCGCTTGGCGCGAGGTGGAACCATTCTGCCGGCTTGTGACCGGCAACCGTTATCCCTTCTCTGGCAGCGCAAGCCAATCGATCTCGCTTGACGATTTCGCGTCCCTTTTCGGTCCGCAGGGACGGCTGGAGAAGTTCTTCACGACCTATCTTCGGCCCTTTGTCGATGCCAGCGCACCGGCCTGGCAGGTCCACCCCGCGCATGGCATGGCGCTCGCCATCGACCGGCCGGCGCTGGAGCAGTTTCAGCGCGCCGCGCGCATACGCAATGCTTTCTTTACGGACAATCCTGCCACGCCTTCGGTTCGCTTCAGCATCGAACCCCTGCGGCTCGATGCGACAGCCGAGACCCTGACCTATGCCATAGGGGGGCAGACGCTTGTCTATCGGCACGATCCCGCGCGCCTATGGTCCATGCAATGGCCACCGGCGGACGGCCAGCTGACGGCGCAACTCGAACTCACGCCCTGGCTTGAAAACGAGCCCGGCAGCCTCGACTTCCATGGCCCTTTCGCGTTTTTGCGATTGATCGAGGCGGGCGCGCCGAAACTCGAGGGCAAGGCGCCTGACAGCTTCATCCTGCGCTACAGCCTGGGCTCGCGCTCGGCGTCCTTGCGCCTCACCGCCGCGAGCATCAACAATCCGTTCAGCCTGAAGGATCTCCGGCAGTTCCGTTGCCCGGAAATCCCTTGAGCGTTCGGGAACTCATGGGGACGCAGACTCTAGTAGTTCCACTCCATGCCGACCCCCACCGCGCCGCCGCCGGCGCCGGCTTCGGCTTCGAGCTTTATGTTGCGGCCAAGGTCGATATCGATCGCGGCCCGGCTCGATTCCGGGGTCGCGCCCTGCTTGATGCTCAGGCGCATGCGATCATTGATCTGCTTGCCGATACCGACCGCCACGCCGCCCGAACCATCGGCATTTGCTGTCCCGAGATCGATCGAGTCGAGGCCCAGCGACGAGCCGATCGCGCCGAGCGGGCCACCGCCTTCGCCCGTCAATTCAGCCAAGGCCTGGGCAAGCTGGATCGCCTGCCCTGTTGACAGGCTGCCGGACGGCTTGCCGAACAGAAGCCGGGCCAGCACTTCGTCGCGCGGCAGCTCCGGCGAGGACGTGAACTCGAGCTGCGGATTGGACGCCTTACCCGTCACCAGGATACGGGCTGTGATCCCGGCTGCCGTCGATTCGGCCTCGAAGTTGATGCGGGGATCGAAATCGCCGTCGAGGGAGACTTCACCACGCGTGAAGGTGAGCTGACGGCCAAGCAGCGACAGCGTTCCACGACGCAGCGTGAAGGCGCCGTCGGCCTGCGGCGAGGAGCTCGTGCCCCGGATCGTCAGCTGACCGCCGAGCTGGGCGTTGATGCCCTGCCCGCGCACCACGATGCCGCTGCGCGCCGCCACGCGGATATCGAGCGTCGCCGCGAACGGATTGGCTGCCTGCGAGGTGGCCGCCCGCTGTTCCGCGGCGACACGCGCCCGCACGGCCGGCGGCGCGTTGACGCGCGTCACCGGGATCGGTGTCGCCGAGAAGGGGAAGCGCTTCGGCAAGGTGATTTCCAGCGCCGAGAATTCAATGAAGCCCGTGACGCTCGGGCGTGTCGCCAATGCGCCCGCGATTGCGAGATCCACATTCGCCGTGGCGTTCACGATCGGGCTCGCCATGAGCTGCGCGTTATTCGCTTTGATGGCGATCTGCCCGGGGAAGCCAGCGGCCGGATCGAGCGCGATGCGCCCGGAACCTGTTATCTGTCCGCCGTTACGTGCTCTTGCCGTCAAGCTGGATATGACGAGCTCGCGCTCCGATCCATTGATCACGGCCTCGATATTGGTGAGCGTGACGCCATTGACGGCATCCTGAAAGCGCCCGTTCGTGACGCGGATTGTCCCTGCGGCGGCCGGCGCGGCCGCCGTGCCACGAATGCGCAGGTCGGCGATGGCCTGCCCGGTGAGCGTCTGTCCCCCCGCCGACAGGCGCGCGTTCATCAGGCCGAGGTCGATGCGACCGTTGACGCCGATGTCGAGCGCGCCGGCCCCCAGGGGAGCCGAACCGTTGATCTGCAGATTGGAATTCGCAAGACCGGTGACGCGGGCGTCCACATTGACTCGGCCGTTCCCGAGCGTGCCCTCGGCATTGACGCCGAGCGGCCGCAGACCCGCGTCGCTGATCTGGGGTGCGGTGAGATTGGAGATGGTGAGATTATAGCGGCCGGACGGCTGGGCGGCTGACCCCGACAAGGTCACATCACCGTTGAGCGCCCCCGTTACCCCCAGGCCCGGCGCGAACAGTTCCGCGATGGTCAGCGGGATCGCCCGGGCGGCGACGCGCAGGTCCAACCGCTCGCCGGCCGAGCCAGCGACCGTCAACCGTCCCGATCCGGCGCGCACTTCCACGTTGGAGAGGGTGACGGTTCCGTCGCGAAGGCTGATGCGCGCGTCCGGCGCGAGCGAGAGCGTCTGGCCGCGCGACAGCGTCAGCCGCCGGATCAACGCATCGATGCCACCGTCCGTCGGCGTAATACGGGCGGAGGTCGCGAGATCAGCGCCCTGCACCACCGCATTGAGGTTGAGATCGGTTGTGTTGCCCTGCCCCTCTGCGGTCAGGCGGGCGCGCGACACCGTGAGGCCGCTGGTCGCGACGCCGTCGATATCCACCTGCCCACTGAAAGCCGGCGCCTTGAAGAGATCCCGCCCATTGGCGTTGATCTTCGCGTCGGTTAGCGTGACGCCGAAGGCATCGATGCGGTTTGCCGAGCCCGTGATACGCGCCGCCTGCTTGCCATCAGGCGCATCGAAATTTGCCATCAGCTCCAGGCGGCCGGCGATTTCGGCGAGGACCAGTGGCGCGAGGTCCCGCAGATCTCCGGCCGTGACGGCCAATTGGCCCGTGACCAAGGAAGCCGGCGTCGCCGCCAGCGAGCCACGCACGGCCACGGAACCGAGAGTGATGTCGAGATTCCGGACCTCCGCGGCGCCGTCGGCCTTGCGTGCGAACTGGCCGCTGCCACGCGCCGGCTTGCCGTTGACGCTGCCGTCGAGCTTGAGCTCGCCCTGCGGCGCATTCAGCACGTCGGAGGCCGTGACATTCAAGGCAAGCCGCTCGATGGGCCGCCCCATTGCTTTGGCATCGCGCAGCTGAATCGTCGCCTGGCTGTCGAGCTTGGAGAGGCTGCCGGTAAGATTGGCGGAAATATCACCGCGACCGGACACGCGCGGATCGAGCCGCTGCAGATCCGGCAGCGCGATCTTGGCGACGACATTGGCCCGCTGGTTCGTCGCCGAGCCATCGGCGGTCAGCGACACATAGGCGGCATCGGCCGAAAAGGTCTCGAAGCCAAAGCTGCCGTCACCGGCGCGGCGCACCGTGCCCTTCACGGTCGCACGCCCGCCAAGAAGATTGTCCGCGACAGCGACGCCGGTCTTCAAATCCTGCGCGGCGCCATCGAGTGTCACCACCAGCCGGCTCATGTCGAAGGCCGCGTCGACATCGGCGGCAAGCCGCACCCGCCCGCTCAGATCCTGGTCGACGAAGCCGCGCAGCGCGGCCATGTCGGCGCGCTCGATCGTGAGCTTGCCTTTGACGGAGGCAGGGTCGACCTGCCCGACATAGGAGGCGACGATGGGTGCTGCCTCGATGCGCGCGGCGGCGATGTCGAGCCGGCCGCTCCGTTCAGCCCGTCCTTCAGCCGTCAGCGTGAGCCGTGGGCCGAGCGCGGACGCGACGGCCTTGTCGCTGGCCGACAAGCCATCAGCGACGCCATCGAGCTTCACGGCAAACCGGGTCGCCTCGACCGTGAGCGGGCCATCACCCCGCGCCGTCGCGTTGAGCGTGACAACTCCCGTGCCATATCGGCTACCGGCGGCGGTCACCCCAATGTCGCGGCCAACCAGCTTCAGCGTGGCCTCGGGTGCGTTGACCGTACCGCCAAGAGCTAGATCCGCGACCAGAGACTGCCAGGATGCCATCGGCACGATACGGCCATCGGGGCCGGGTACCTTGGGAAGGAAGCCTGCAAACGGGGCGGCGTTGCCGAGGGTGAGCCGCGCCTTGCCGGCCACGGCTCCGCCCTGGGCGATGGCGCCGTCGCCGGTCAATGCAAAAGCGGTGTTCGATGCCGCGACGTTGCGCAACGTGACGGCACCATCATCAGCGAATGAGGCATCCACCTTGATGGTCGTGGGACCGACCAGTGGCTCGAGCTCCTGCGGGAGGACCGCGCCTACATCCGCGAGGAGCGTGGCATCGAGGCTGCGCGAGGTCCCGCTGCGTTTCAGCGTCGCTTCGCCCTCGGCGCCGGCCTTGTCCCCCAGGGTCAGTCGCAGACGCCCGCTCCAATCGTCGAGCGGTCCGTCGCCGCTGATGCTGAGGGAAATGGGCGGTTCGCCGCGCAGGGCGGCAAGGCGGGACACGAGGCCGCCCGGAGGCTCGCTCGCATCCACCGCGAGCTTGAGCTGCTGGGTATCCGGGCGGAAATTGAGCTGGATGCTCGCGCGGCCCGGCGTATCGTCGACGCGGTCCGCCGACATGTCCAGAACGAGCCCCTGCGCCGGATCGACGAGACGAGCCATGCCAGTAAGCGACAGGGCAGCGGGCACGCCGAGCAGCGGCTCACCCAACGTCAGGCGCGCCACATCCAAGCGCTCCAGCGCAATGCCGAACGGCAGTTGCGGCATGCCGGAAGACGGCTCCGCCTGCTCCGGCGCGGCGGGCATGTCCGGCGCCCGCGCCACGTCGAGATGGCCAAGACGCACGAGTTCCACATCGAGCCGGCCGCTGATCAGGGCTAGAGGACGCCAGCGCAAATCGGCCTGATCCAGGGAAAGCCAGATGCCGCGTGGATCGGCGATCGTCACATCGCGAACACGCATCTCCGCCGGGAGCGCGCCCTCGAGACGTCCGATCCGGATGGTCATGCCGTCGCTGCTGGCGAAACGCTCGACAAGACGCACGATTTCGGCGCGCCCGAAATCCGTACGCGTCAGCACGACGAGCCCGAGCGCCACGACAACGACCAGCCCGATGACGGCAGTCAGTGCCACGCGCAGGAAGGGGAAGGAAACTCGTCGCATCAGAAAGACTGCCCAAGACTCATGTAAATGCCGTATGGCGGATCGCCCTTGTCACGGTTCAGACCACGGGCAACGTCGAGGCGGAGCGGACCAAGGCTGGTGTAGTAGCGAAGCCCGATACCCGCCGAATATTTGATGTCGTCATCGAAGGACGGCACGCTGTCACGGAACGCGCCACCCGCATCCACGAAGGGCACGACGCCGATGGTGTCGGTGACCTTCATACGCATCTCCACCGAGCCCTCGAGAAGGCTGCGTCCGCCGATGACACGGCCGAACGCGTCCTTCGGGCCAATGCTCTGGTAGTCGTAACCGCGAACGGAGCCGCCGCCGCCGGCGAAGAAGCGGTGGGGCGGCGGGATATCATAGAGGCCCGCGCCGACGATGCTGCCCATGCGCACGCGAGCTGCGAGGATATAACGGGAATCCTTGTCTAAACTGAGATAGCCCGAAGCAGTTCCCGTCATAGACGTCATGCCGATGGTCGAGCCGAGAAAGCTCGGATAGGGCGTGACGGTGCCGGTCACCCGGAACCCGCGTGTCGGATCGAGTTTCGAATCCGTGGTGTCGTAGGTCGCCTCCACCGGAATGCCGACGAGGGTGTAGTAACGGCCGCTGCCGCTGACGTCGCTATAGGCGCGCATGAATTTGGCGCGCTCGAAACTCAGGCCGACCTGCGCGGTGAACTCCTTCGAGAACTCACGCTTGACGCCGACGGACCCGAGAAAGCCCTGCTGGGTATAGTTCTCGGTGACGTTGCGCAGGTAGTTCGCCTTGACGATCAGGTCATCCTGGACCGTGAAGATTCCCGGCACTTCGAAGGTGGCGCCGACGTTGAAGCCAAGCTTGTCCTGCCAAGGCAGCTCCTTGCCGTCCGCGCCCAGGATCTTGCCCGAGGCTCCGGCGACCGTCGCATCGAGACGCAGGCGCTCGGCATTGCCGAACAGGTTGCGATGCCCCCAGTAAGCATTGACCGAGGGACCATCGGTATTCGAATATTTGGCGCTGAAGCCCACGAAACGCGGCAGACGCTCCTTCACTTCGACGTCGATCGGCAATTCGCCCGCGTCATTCAGGGCGCTGCCTTCGCGGATCCGCACGGAATCGAACACGTCGTAGGAATTGAGCTCCCTGCGGAAATCATCGAGCGCGGCCGTGGAAAAAACGTCCCCCGGGCGGAAGGTCACCCGCCGGCGGATGAAGCCGGGATTGAGCCGGTCGGTTCCCGAAATCTTGACATCACCGAAGCGCACGAGCGGGCCCGGCTCGACGCGTAGCGTCACATCCATCTGGCCGGTGGAATAATCCACGATGGCGTCACGCTTGACCGCCTTGGCGAAGGCGTGACCGATGTCGCGGAAACGCGCCACGAGCGCCGCCTCGGCGGACAACACGACGCTGCTCTCGGCCGGCTCGCCAGGCGCGAATTTCAGCTTTGTCCAGGCTTCTGGCGGATCGACCACAGCGCCTGTGGCGGCATTGACGCCCTTCAGGCTGCCGAAGGTGAACAGACGGCCCGGATTGACATTGATGACGACTGGCACGGCACCCGCGCGACGGGCACTGTTGACGCGGGCCGCGGCCGCCGTCGAATCCACATCGACGCCTGCCACCGTCACCGTGATCTTGGCTTCGTAGTAGCCGAGCGCCGCCATCGTCGAGAACAGCCGTGGCAGGTCGGCCGCCGCGCGCTGCACCAGCCCCTCCGCGCCGGAGGGCGGGCTTTTCTTCAGTTCCTCCAGGTTGGAGGCGTCCCGAATCCGCTGTTCAAGCGTATCGTCATCGCCAACAACATCGATGGTCACTTCATAAGGGACAGCGTCCGGCACCGGAATCTGCGGCTGCTCCGGCTCCGCCTTGCGTCCGAAAAGGCGATCGAAGAACGAGCGATTGTCGGTAGCCTCCGCCTGCCCGGACGCGCCAGCACCACTTCCTGCGGTCTGCGCGTTGAGCGCCCCCGGACTGGCCACGAGGGAAACAAGGCACAATCCCACCCCAACCGCCCAAACTCGCGGCTGTGCCCAAACTCTCAGCTGCGTCCCGGTTGTGAGGGTGGCTTCGAGCTCTCTGACCAGCAAAGCCCCTGGGCTGCGGCATCTCCTGTTCGGAGCGGGATTGAAGGACTGGACTTTCACTGAACGCAACTCAACTCGCGGGGTCCGACGGTCGCGACGACACAACGCGTCGCGCGATCAACGGGCCTATCAACAACTGCAATTCCTTAAAATCCATTCGATCATGATAAGGATGACAAATGATGAACGCTACCTCTTGGCGATAAATCACCGATTCGGCGCAATACGCGCGGCATCGCCCGCTCTTCCAATGACCCCGCGCGGGCGTTATCACCTCGGTCTCGGCTTTGTCGGTTTCCTGCCGACACGGGCTGACACCAAGATCCATTTGAACCAATCCGATCGGGACCATGGCCCCACCTCTTCTGCTGCTCCAGGATATTACGCTGACCTTCGGCGGAACGCCCCTCATCGAACAGGCATCTCTGTCTGTCGGCTCCGGTGAACGGCTGTGCCTCGTGGGACGCAACGGATCGGGCAAATCCACACTTTTGAAGATAGCTGCCGGCCTCATCACGCCGGACAGCGGCCAACGCTTCCTGCAACCGGGTACGACCCTGCGCTACCTGCCGCAGGAGCCCGATCTCACGGGCTTCACCACGACATCAGCCTATGTCGAGGCGGGGCTTGCGCCCGGCGACGATATCTACCGCGCACAGTATCTGCTCGAGCAGCTTGGCCTTGACGGAACCGAGGACCCCGCGCGCCTGTCCGGTGGCGAAGCACGCCGCGCGGCACTCGCGCGGCTTCTCGCGCCCGAACCGGACATTCTCCTCCTCGACGAGCCCACCAACCATCTCGACCTGCCGGTCATCGAATGGCTCGAAAGCGAACTCCGCTCGCTGCGCTCCGCGCTTGTCCTGATCAGCCACGACCGTCGCTTCATGGAGACACTGTCACGGGCGACGGTATGGCTCGACCGCGGAACCACACGCCGGCTCGAGCAAGGCTTCGCCGCCTTTGAAACGTGGCGTGACACCATCTTCGAGGAAGAAGAACGCGACAGGCACAAACTCGACCGACGCATCGCCCAGGAAAATGACTGGCTGCGCTACGGTGTGACAGCCCGGCGCAAACGCAACCAGGGACGCCTGCGTGCCCTGCACACCCTGCGCCAGGAGCGCCGGGACGCCCGACGCGCCATCGGTGATGTCAAGATGACGGTAAGCGAGGGGGATATCTCCGGCAAGCTGGTGATCGAGGCTGTCAACATCTCGAAGGCCTATGGCGCGGAACCCGTGGTCCGCGACCTGTCGATCCGCATCGGCAGGGGAGACCGCATCGGCATCGTTGGACGGAACGGCGCCGGCAAGACCACGCTGATCAATATGCTGACGGGACAACTCGCCCCGGACAGCGGAACTGTGAAAATCGGCGCCAATGTCGCGATGGCGAACCTGGACCAGCGCCGCGCCGGCCTCGATCCCAACGTCACTCTGCGAGACGCCTTGACGGGTGGCGGCAGCGACACCGTGATTGTCGGCGGCACCCCGAAACATGTCATGTCCTACCTCAAGGATTTCCTGTTCACGCCCGAACAAGCCAATATGCCCATCGGCAAGCTGTCAGGCGGCGAGCGCGGCCGGCTGATGCTGGCGCGGGCGCTTGCCCTGCCCTCAAACCTGCTGGTGCTCGACGAGCCGACCAACGATCTCGATCTGGAAACCCTCGACCTGCTCGAGGAAATGATCGACAGCTACAGCGGCACCGTCATCCTCGTCAGCCACGACCGCGACTTCCTCGACCGCACGGTAACATCCGTGCTGATGGCCGAAGGCCAGGGGCGCTGGCAGGACTATGCCGGCGGCTATACCGACATGCTCGCCCAGCGCGGCGCAGGCGTGGAGGCCGCGTCCCGTGGCAATGGCGGTGCGAACGGGAAGGCGGCGAGCCAGGCTTCGACGCCACGCTCCGAGCCGGCCGAACGGGCCGTGTCGAAAGCCAAGCTCAGCTTCAAGGACAAGCATGCGCTCGAAAGCCTGCCCGGGCGCATGGCCGCGCTGGAGCGTGACATCGCGAAATTGAAGGCCGTGCTCGACGACCCGGATCTCTACGCGCGGGATCCGGCGCGCTTCACGAAGGCCACGGAGGCGATGTCCAAGGCCGAGGCTGATCTCGCCGCATCCGAGGAGGAATGGCTGCGCCTCGAAATGCTCCGTGAGGAGATCGAGAGCGGAGGCTAGGGGCTGTGGCCGTCCTCATCCCCATCCAGGATCCAGACGATCCCGCCATCGCGGACTACCGCGCGGTCCGTGAGCGAGACCTCGTTGGACGTGGTGAGCGCTTCATCGCCGAGGGCGAAGTGGTTTTGGCCGTGCTCAGGCGCCAGCCGCACTTTGCCGTGGAATCCCTGCTGATCAGTGACAAGCGGCTGCCAAGCTTCGATGGGGCGGCCTGGCCGGACGGGCTGCCCGTCTTCGTCGCCGCCCAGGCGGTGATGGACCAGATCGTCGGGTTTCATATTCACCGCGGCCTGCTCGCGATCGGCAGGCGCGTGTCCGCGCCGGATGCGCGGGAGCTCATCGCACAGCTTCCACCGACTGCGCTGGTCGTCGGCCTTGTCGGCATCGCCAATCACGACAACATGGGCGGCATCTTCCGCAATGCGGCCGCCTTCGGCGCCGACGCCGTGCTGCTCGACGCGACCTGCTGCGACCCGCTCTATCGGAAATCGATCCGTGTCTCGGTAGGCGGGTGCTTCGTCGTGCCCTACGGGCGCGCGATCGACGGCGGGGATATGCTGGCCGCGCTGGCGGAGAACGGTTTCACATCTGTCGCGCTGAGCCCGTCGGGCACGACGTCCCTGCACGAGGCGCGTCCCGCGCGACGCTCCGCCATCATATTCGGCGCGGAAGGTCCCGGTCTGCCCGCCGATCTTCTGGACAGAACACAAACGGTTCGCATCGCCATGGCCGGAACCATGGATTCGCTCAATGTCGCGACATCGAGCGGTATCGTGTTGCATCACTACGCTGCCAGCCGGCCCGCGCCGTAGAAACGAAGCTCAGTTGCCCTTCTCGGGCGCTGGCGGCAGCGGCAGGATCTCGATGCCCTCCTCGAGCAGATCGCGAACCTCCTCGCCGGTCGCCTCGCCATAGATGGCGCGCTCTTCGACCTCGCCGGAATGAATGCGGCGGGCCTCATCGGCAAATTCATCCCCGACATAGGCCGCGTTCTCAACCACATGCTGCCGCAGCGCGCGCACCATCTCACGGAGCTGATGTTCCCGCTCGGTCAGCAGCGCCGCCTGGGGCGCCGGCACCGGAACACGGGCGGGACCCGCTGCCTCACCCGCGCTCTCCGCGGATGGAGCCACGCCCGGCCGACCATCCGTCCGCGCCACGCTCGGTGACATGATGGCCTTCTGCACCTTGTCGGATCCGCACACCGGACACGTCACAAAGCCCCGCGATACCTGCGCCTCGAAGGCGTCGCTGTTCTTGAACCAGCTTTCAAAGCTGTGGCTCTTATCGCAAACGAGTTTGTAGCGGATCATGGTGACCGGTTGGTGGCTGTTCTGGAAATACAATCAGGCGCAAGACCAGCGCGGACGCGGTCTTCACCAGCTTCAGGTGGTCTCCAGCAATGCGTCGAGCTCGCCACGCCGTTCGAGCGCGTAAAGATCGTCGCATCCACCAATATGATGATCGCCGACGAAGATCTGCGGTACAGTGCTCCGTCCTCCAGCCCGCGCAATCATCGTCGCACGTTCGTCGGCCTTGCCTGAAATCTCGATTTCCGTGAAAGCCACGTTCTTGGAGGCCAATAGCTCCTTTGCCGACTGGCAATAGGGGCACCACGACTTCGTATAGATCGTTACATCAGGCATAGCAGGACGCCGCTTCACAACAGTTGTGCTCAAGCGACATATAGGTGTCATCATGCCTCCGCGACAACCCTCGCGAAGGTCAATATGTCGACGTGGGATGCGCCACCGCGCAACAGGGCGCGGCAAGCCGCATTGGCGGTTGCGCCGGTGGTCAGCACGTCGTCGATGACAATAACACGTTCCCCTCCCAAACGCCTGTTGTCAGGCACATGAAACGCGCCCTGGAGGTTGGCGGCACGCTCCACCCGCGTGAGGCCCACCTGCGGCCGCGTGTTCTTGCGGCGGTGAAGCACCAGCCCGTCGCAGCGCAGGCCGCTTCGGCGCGCAACCTCCAGCGACAGGACCATGGCCTGGTTGAAGCGACGCGACCACAAACGGCGGGGATGCAACGGCACCGGCACGATGAGCGCCGCCTCTGCAAACAGCTCTGCACCCGCGGTCGTCATCATGCGGCCCATGGCCTTCCCAAGCTCGAGGCGATCGCCATATTTCAGGCGGTGGACCAATTCGCGGGCGGTGCCGTCGTAGCGCGCGACCGCCCTTGCCCTCCCGAAGACCGGAGGGTTGGCAATGGCTGCCGGCGACAGGAGCGGTCCACCGAGATCCACCGCGAAGGGCGTGCCCAGCCGTTCGCAGTAGGGACGGGTGATAAAAGGCAGCGCGCGCCAACACGCCGCGCAAACCCCGTGTGGCTCCGCTGTCGCGTGGCCGCAGGCGATGCAGCTCGGCGGATAGATCAGGCTGACGAGGCGGCTCGCCACCGCCCCAGCCCCCTCATGCAGCCCATCAATCGAGCGCCGGAGCCAATTGCTCCGGGAGCTCCCGACGAATTCCGCCATGCCATTGTCCCCCGGCTTCCCAGTCTAGGACGTTGCAGCCAGCCGTCAAAGGGCGCCCTCCCGATGCACCGATCACCCCGCCCGGCGCGCCATCGAGCGATAGTCTTTGACCGCCGCACCGAAGCGCAGGATAACGCGAACCATCGCGCGCCTCCTCGCTCGATCAGGATGAAGGACTGTCCATGCCCGCCCCCCTCGTCTTCGACCGTGCCCTCGCCCGCCGTCGCCTGGCGCGCGCCCATCGCGAGGGATTCATCGATTTCCTGGTGACGCGCGCTGCTGAGGATCTCGCCGATCGGCTCGCCGCCGTGAAACGCGACTTCGATCTGGCGCTTGATCTCGGCACCCCGACCGACGCCGCGGCCGCGGCACTGGCGGCCTCGGGGCAAGCGAGGCGGATCATCCGCGCGGCGCCCACCGTCGCTGCCCTTGGCGGAGACACGGGGAACGCGGTGATTGCGGACGAGGAAGCCCTGCCCTTCGCGGAGGGCCGCTTCGATCTCGCCGTCTCGCTGCTGGCGCTCCAGGGTGTCAACGACCTGCCGGGATCGCTGGTGCAGATCCGCCGCAGTCTCAAGCCCGATGGATTGTTTCTCGCCGCCCTTTTCGGTGGCTCGACGCTGACGGAACTCCGCCAGATCCTAGCGGAGGCCGAAAGCGAGATCGAGGGCGGGGTCAGCCCGCGCGTCGCGCCCTTCATCGACATACGCGACATGGGCGGGCTACTGCAGCGCGCGGGCTTTGCCCTGCCGGTTGCGGATATCGACACGGTCAAGGTGCGTTACGAGCACCCCATCGGCCTGATGCGGGACCTTCGCGCGATGGGCCTGACGAACAGTCTCGTCGAACGCCGCCGCAAGCCCTTGAAGCGCCAGACGCTCGCCCATGCGATCGGGCTCTATTACGAGCGCTTCGCCGATGAGGACGGCCGCTTACCCGCCACCTTCGACATCCTCTGGGTATCGGGCTGGGTGCCGCACGAGAGCCAGCAAAAACCGCTGAAGCCCGGCTCCGCAAAGGTGCGGCTGGCCGATGCCTTAAACACCAAGGAAATCAGGACGGGCGACGAGGGGTAGCTTTCGATCGCAAAATTCTGCTGCGGGAACGACCGCCACGATTCCTCCCCTTCGGGGGAGGCCTCGCGCAGCGAGGTCGGGGGGCATTAGGCCACAGGAACGCTCAGACAGCCATGTTGTTGTTCAGCCTTCCGGTCGGGCAAGCTGTTGCTCTCCGCCTTATCCCACCCGGCGCCTGCGGCGGCGCCCTCCCCCGAAGGGGAGGGATCGGAACCAGCTTACGAGACCCGTCTCAGCGCAAAAGGTCGACCAGCACCGGGATCAGTGGCTCGTCGGCGGGTGGCATGGGATAGTCGCGCAGCGCCGTGGCCCGCACCCATTTCAGGGTCTGCCCCTCGCGCGGAGCGGCGATGCCCTCCCAACGCCGGCAGATATAGAGCGGCATCAGGAGATGGAAGGTCTCGTAAGGGTAGCTCGCGAAAGTCAGCGGCGCGAGGCATTCCTGCTTCACCGTGATACCGAGTTCCTCATCAAGCTCCCGGATCAGCGTTTCCTCGGGCCGCTCGCCGGCTTCCACCTTGCCGCCCGGAAACTCCCAGAGGCCTGCGTGCGCCTTGCCCGGCGGACGCTGGGCAAGCAGGATGCGCCCATCGACATCGACGAGGGCGCAAGCCGCAACGAGAGTGAGCTTCACACTCACGAGCGATAGTCGCCGTTGATCTCGACATAGGCCTTGGTGAGGTCGCAGGTCCACACCGTCGCCGTGCCGCTGCCGAGCCCGATATCAGCGGTGATGCGGATATCCTCGCCGCGCATATAGGCCGATGTCGCCGCTTCGTCGTAGGAATCATCGCGCTCGCCATCGACGGCCACGCGGATATTGCCAAACCAGATGGCGAGGCGATCGCGTTCAGCGGGCTCGCCCGCCTTGCCGACGGCCATGACGACTCGGCCCCAATTGGCGTCCTCGCCGGCAACCGCCGTCTTCACCAGCGGGGAATTGGCAATCGACAAAGCGATGCGCTTGGCGGAAGCGTCGTCCACGGCGCCCTGGACCAGAACCTCGACGAACTTGCGCGCGCCCTCGCCGTCGCGCACGACCTGATGGGCAAGGTCGAGCAGCAGATCGTCGAAAGCCGCCTTGAATGCGGCGAGCCGCGGATCATCCACCGCCGCGACCGGCGTGACGCCGCGAGCGGCCGCCGCGCCCGTTGCAAAGGCGATGAGCGTGTCGGAGGTCGACGTATCGCTATCGACGGTGATGGCGTTGAAGGAGCCCTTGACGCCGCCGGACAACAGCGCCTGCAGAACCGGAGCGGCGATCGGCGCGTCAGTCACCACATAGGACAGCATCGTCGCCATGTCGGGAGCGATCATGCCGGCGCCCTTGGCGATGCCGTTGATGGTGACCGTGATGCCATCGATCTCAGCGGAGCGCGTCGCGACCTTGGGGAAGGTGTCCGTCGTCATGATCGCCTGGGCGGCATCGAACCAGGGCTCCGACGAGGCACGGCGGGCACAGTCGGTCAGCACCCCCTCGAATTTGGTGGCATCGAGCGGTTCGCCGATGACTCCGGTCGAGGAGAGGAAAATCTCGCTTTCCGCACAGCCGACCGCCGCGGCGGCGAGCTTTGCTGTGAGCGCCGTCGACTCGCGGCCCTTCCGACCGGTGAAGGCGTTGGCATTGCCGGAATTGACGACGAGCGCCCGCGCCTTGCCGCCGGCGAGCCGGTCCCGGCACCATTCAACCGGAGCTGAAGGGCATTTGGAGCGCGTGAACACGCCGGCGACGCTCGTGCCCTCGTCGAAAATGGCGAGCAGCACGTCCGTTCGGCCCTTGTAGCGAATGCCCGCCGCAGCGGTCGCGAAGCGCACACCGGCGACGGGCGGCATGGCCGGAACGGATTTGGGGGCGAGTGGCGAGACGGGATGTTCTTTTGCCATGGTCGGGCCGATCGGGAGGAGGAAGCTCCCGCCGCCGGACGCGGCGCGGGAGGGGTGAGCAGGGGTACGGCATGCGGGACAGGCCGCCCCCTGGGATCATCGAAGCAAACAGGCCTTGCTGCTCAAGGCTGCCCGCCCACCGAAGCGTGATCTGACAGGCTGTCGCCTGCCAGCTCTAACGAGGGGCTCCCAGGCCCGATCAGGGCTTCTTGGGCTCGGCCGGTGTTGCCGGCGCTGGCGCCCCGGGTGTCGGAGCCGGCGCCGCCGGCGGCTCGTCGAGACGCTCGATCTTCGCCTCCTTGCGCAGGGCGACAATGATGTCCTGCTGGGCCTTCTGTGCGAGGTAGCTGTCGACCTGCTCCTTGACCTCATCGAAAGTGGGGACCGGCTTTTCGCGCTTTTCCTCCACCTTGATGACGTGCCAGCCGAACTGGCTCTTCACGGGCGCAGAGATCTCACCCGGCTTGAGCTTGAACGCGGCATCGGCGAATTCGGGCACCATCCGGTCCTTGGTGAAGAAGCCGAGATCCCCGCCTTCCTTGGCCGAACCCGGATCCTTGGACACTTCGGCGGCCACCTTCACGAAGTCCTCACCGGCCTTGAGGCGTGCTTCGATCTTCTTCGCGTCAGCCTCGTTCTCCACGAGGATGTGGCGGGCGCGCACCTCTTCCTCGGGCTTCATGCCCTTGATCGTATCTTCGTAAAGCGCCTTGGCCGCCTCCGGCGTCGCCGCCTTCTTCACCTCGGCCGCCAGGTAGTCGTCCAGCAGCACCTTGTCCCTGTAGTAGGCCAAGCGGCGCGCGAAGTCTGGGTTGTCCCCGATCTTGGCCTTCTCAGCCGCCTGCGCCAGAATCTTCATGTCGATGAGGTAGTTCAGGAGATAGGTCCGGCGCTGGGCCTCAGGCATGGCAGGTAGCCGGTCGCCGAGGTCCTCGCTCGCCACATCGAGATCCCGCTGATTGATGGCCACCCCGTTCACGGTGGCAAGCGGCTTGTCCGGGTTGTCCGCGGAAGCTGCCGGCGCAGCAGGCCGAGCCGCCGCCGGGGCCGCAGCACCCTGGGCCAGAGCGGGAACGGAGAGCGCGCCCACGCCTGGCAAGCCCATCAGGGCGGTTGCGGCTGTGGTTAGAAAGAAGCGACGAAGGTTCATGGGTGCTTCCGCGATGCGACCAGGGGCCGATGGTGGGCTGGCAGTCGCGCGTGCGGCGCCAGCCTTATGAGCATAAGTGGCTTGCATGAGTGGCCGAAGCGGCGTTGCTTGGCAAGACCTTTAGTTGGCAGAAACCATCCAGAATGGCACGAGCCCGCCAACATCACGCCCACGTTGCAACCTCCCCGCTGCGAGCCGGTGCTCATATATATAGCGCCACATGGCTTGTTTGGCAGTAACCGGGTTGACAGATCCTCGTGATACACCCATTTCGCCGAACAGCACCGGGGCTTCGCCGCTTCGACACGTCGGCGTGCGACAGGGGCGGAATCAAGGTCGGCGCCATAAAGTCGATCGCTCGGGCCTCATGTCCCCGCTGTTGTGCTGGACCCGGCGCCCCTTGGGGGTTAATCGTGTGACCGACGGCGCGGGATGCCTTCCCGGGCCGGAATTGATCGTCCGGAAAGAATCTCGATGCTCGGCGCTATTGCGAAAAAAATATTCGGTTCTGCCAACGACCGCCGCCTGAAGACCTATACAGCCAAGGTTCAGGCCATCAACGCGCTTGAGCCCGAACTCGCGGCCCTTTCGGATGAGCAGCTTCGGGCCCGGACGGAGGAATTCCGCCAGCAGCTCGCAGCCGGCAAGACCCTCGAGGATCTGCTCATTCCCGCTTTCGCGACCGTGCGCGAGGCCGCCAAGCGCGTGCTCGGCCAACGGCATTTCGATGTGCAGCTCATCGGCGGCATGGTGCTTCACGAAGGCGCGATCGCCGAGATGCGCACCGGTGAAGGCAAGACCCTGGTCGCCACGCTGCCCGTCTATCTCAATGCCCTGTCCGGCAAGGGTGTTCATGCGGTGACCGTGAACGATTATCTCGCCAGCCGTGACTCGGGCTGGATGGGTCGCGTCTACCGCTTCCTCGGTCTGACAGTCGGCGTGATCATCCACGGCCTCGACGATGACCAGCGCCGTGAGGCCTATGCCTGCGACATCACCTACGGCACCAACAACGAGTACGGCTTCGACTACCTGCGCGACAACATGAAGTATGACCTCGCGCAGATGGTGCAGCGCGGGCACAATTTCGCGATCGTCGACGAGGTCGACTCGATCCTGGTCGACGAAGCGCGCACGCCTCTGATCATCTCCGGGCCGCTCGACGATCGCTCCGATCTCTACAATGCCATCGACGTGCTGATTCCGCACCTCAAGCGCGAGGATTACGACCTCGACGAGAAGCAGCGCGCGGTCTCGCTGACCGAGAGCGGCAACGAGCATATCGAAGAGCTGCTGGAAGGTGCGGGCCTCCTGAAGGAAGGCTCCCTCTACGACGCCGCCAACGCGACGCTGGTTCATCACGTCAACCAGGCGCTACGCGCCCACACGCTGTTCCAGCGTGACAAGGACTATATCGTCCGCAACGACGAGGTGGTCATCATCGACGAGTTCACCGGCCGCATGATGCAGGGCCGGCGCTACTCGGAGGGTCTGCACCAGGCGCTCGAGGCGAAGGAACACGTCCAGATCCAGCCCGAGAACCAGACGCTCGCCTCGATCACCTTCCAGAACTATTTCCGTCTCTACAACAAGCTCGGCGGCATGACCGGCACGGCCGCCACCGAGGCGGACGAGTTCCTCGACATCTACAATCTGCCCGTGGTGGAAATCCCCACCAACCTGCCGGTCAAGCGCATCGACGAGGATGACGAGGTCTACCGGACCGATGTCGAGAAATACAAGGCGATCGCCCGGGACATCATGGAGGCGGCCGAGAAGGGCCAGCCGGTTCTCGTCGGCACCACCTCGATCGAGAAGTCGGAAGTGCTCGCCAACTTCCTATCGCAGACCGGCTACAAGCACATCGATTTCAACAAGCCCGATGCCCTGAAGCCGGTGTTCGAGTCCGCCCGGTCGGGCAAGTCGTCCAAGCATTTCGCGGTGCTGAACGCCCGCTTCCACGAACTGGAAGCCTTCATCGTGGCCCAGGCCGGCGTTCCCGGCGCCATCACCATCGCCACCAACATGGCCGGCCGCGGCACGGATATTCAGCTTGGCGGCAATGCCGACATGCGGCTGGAACAGGAACTGGCTGATATGCCGGAGGGCGAGGAGCGGACGGCTCGCGAGACCGCGATCCGCGCCGAGATTGCCGAATTCAAGAAGCGGGCGCTGGATGCCGGCGGCCTCTATGTCATCGGCACTGAGCGCCACGAGAGCCGACGCATCGACAACCAGCTTCGCGGCCGTTCCGGCCGCCAGGGCGACCCCGGCCGCTCGAAATTCTTCCTGTCGCTCGAAGACGACCTGATGCGCATCTTCGGCTCGGGCCGCATGGACACCATGCTGCAGCGTCTCGGCCTGAAGGAGGACGAGGCTATCGTCCACTCCTGGATCAACAAGGCGATCGAGAAGGCGCAGGGCAAGGTCGAGGCGCGCAACTTCGACATGCGCAAGAACATCCTGAAATACGACAACGTGATGAACGACCAGCGCAAGGTCGTCTTCGAGCAGCGTCGCGATTTCATGGCCCAGGAATCGGTGCGCGAGACCATCGACGAGATGCGCCACGGCGTCGCCGAGGAACTGGTCACGCGCCATATCCCCGAAAACTCTTACCCGGAGCAGTGGGATGTCGCGGGCCTCTCCGAAGCCATCACGAGCGAACTCAACATTACCGTCCCGGTCGAGGACTGGGCGAAGGAAGAGGGCATCGCGGACGACGAAATCCGCGACCGCCTCAAGACCGCGGTCGATACCGCCTATACGGAGCGCGTCGAGAAGAACACGCCTGAGGTGATGAACTACGTCGAGAAGCAGGTGCTCCTGCAAACCCTCGACCATCTCTGGCGCGAGCATCTCGCCACGCTCGACCATCTGCGTCAGGTCATCGGCTGGCGCGGCTACGCCCAGCGCGATCCGCTGAACGAATACAAATCCGAGGCCTTCCAGCTCTTCGACGGCCTCATCGGCCGCCTCCGTGAGCAGGTGACGACGCAGCTGATGCGGGTCGAGGTGATGTTCTCGCCGCCGCCCGAGGCCGAGTTGCCGCCGATGGAAGCCCATCACCTCAATCCGTTCAGCGGTGAGGAGGAGATGTCGGGCTATGGCGATACGCTCGTGGCCTCCCGTCCCCAGGCGGAGGCCGTCGCTGTGGATCCCGCCGACCCGTCCACCTGGGGCAAGGTCGGCCGCAACGATCCCTGCCCTTGCGGCTCGGGCAAGAAGTTCAAGCATTGCCACGGGCGATTCATCTGAGCGATCGCCCGGCGCGGCTCGCCTCTCCCCGTCGGGAGGGGGCGGGCGCGCAGCGTCCGGGTCGGGGACTTTACGGGTATTGGTCGTACCCCCCTGTCCCTCTTCCATGCGGGAGAGGGGACGCCAGCGACTGGCATCGCATTCCCTGTTTCCCACTTGTTTCTGGCTACCCACCCACGCCCGGCATAGGCCTCACTGCATGATGCGCAGGGTGGACGCGCCGACCTTGGTGAGGCTGCGCATGCGCGTGTCGTAGGCCGCCCAGTTCACCCGGCTCTTGCGGCGTCCCGTCTTCCCGCGTGCGACTGGCCCGATCGCGCCGACGACCGGGTCACCAAAGGTCGGGGTCGGCACCTCTCCCGTGACGGGATAGCCCTGCGCGGTCAGGATCGCGCGCACGCGCTGGCAATAATGCACCGAGCGATAGGAGAAGCGCGTCTCCCCGTGGCCGGCCCGGTATTTCATGACCGTCGTGCAGATATCGCCGCCCGCGAGCCTCCAGGCGCCGGTGAGATAGGTGACGCCATAGCGAATGTTGGTGGCTGGCTCCGCGAGTTCCGATAGCGAGCCGCTGAAGCCGAGCATGCGGGCTGTGGAGGGCAAAACCTGCATCAGTCCGACTTCACCATAGCTCCCGGATGCAGAAATATTATAGGCGCTCTCGACCTCTGCGACCGCGTCGGCGATCTGGGGTGGCAAGCCCGATTTCAGCGCCTGCTCGCGGACGAGGGTCCGCAATCGCACCTTGTCCCGGTTGGGCGAAGGAACGGAGGCGTCCGCCGGCGATGTGGGCTTTGGCGCGGGAACAGCCGCGGCTTCAGTCGGCGTCGACTTGGGCGCCTGATCGCTTTCGGACGCGGCAAGCGCCTCACCCATCGCAAGGACGGCGACGGTCAAAGCCGCTGCGGTGACACCGATCCTGACCACCATGAGCTGTTCCTCTTGCCGGAAACGCCGGCCGGGAGCGATGCGGCGCAGTCTGTCATGCGCCATAAGAGCTTATCGGAGTGTGACGGCCAAATATAAATTCATTGGAAACACAACCCGAAAGCTTATCGCCGCGGGAGGAGGTTACAGCACTCGGGCCTGCATCCTCCTCGAAAATAAGGGCAGCTTCAGGGACGTGGCCAAAGCCGCAGCCTCGAATGAGATCCCAAACGACAAGGCCGCCGTCGATCGACAGCGGCCTTACAATTTCTCGCCAGAGTTGCCCTCTGGGATCAGAACAGCGAGAGAGGCCACACGCTGCGCGAAGACGCCTCGTTTGCATTCTTCGCGGGCAATTCCGCGCGCTTGTCGGTCGAGGTCGTCTTTCCGCTGTTGTACGACTGCTGCCGCTGCGGAGGCAGCGGAGCCGCGGCGGGCACCGTCTGCGAGATGGCTTCAGCCGCTGGCGTCGCAGGCTTTGCGGGCGCATCCGTCCAGGACATCACGCGCTGGAACAATGACTTCTTCGGGGCAACGCCCTCACCGGCCCCGGCGGAGGCGAGAACCGGCGCAGGCGCAGTCGCCTCGTCACGCACCGTGGACGACGTCGACACTACCTCGCTCGCGGCCGGCTTGGCAGGCGCCATCGAAGCCACAGCTGTCACCGGCTGTGCAGCCTTCGCCGCGCCGCCATCATCGAGCACGATTTCCTCGGGTCCGTTCAGCAACGCTTCCGGGCGGCTCACGTTATCGAGGGGCTTGGCGCTGCTGCGCGCGGCGAACATCATGACGCCGCCATCCGAACCGCCAGAGCTGTTGGACGCAGAGTTGAAGGACTTATGCTGCCCGCCATCCTGATAAACCAAGCGGACGGCCGCAGTGCCCGACCGCACCAGCTCGGCGACCTTGGCGTCATCCCGCTGCTGCTTCGCCTTGACGGCCGAGGCCACGGCCTCGTCCTCGCGCAGGGTGGGGCAAGACGCGACAGGATCGAGCCGGATGCCAGATGCTGAAACCGCATTGAAGACATACTGGCGACCGCAGACACCGACCTTCGGCTCCTCGCGCGTCACCTCGAAATTGTCGGAACCGCGCTTCAACATCTGCCAGAAGGCGATGTTCGGATCCTTGCGGTGCTTGGCCATGTTCTCCGGGGTCATCCGGAAGGGATAGGCCTGGAACTGGAAGGAGCGCTGACCACCGCCGAAGGCCTCGCGTCCGAGCGCATAGATCTCGGCGATCTGCTCATCAGTCATGGAGTAGCAGCCGCGCGACGAGCACGCGCCATGCACCATAAGGAAGGAGCCGCTGCGGCCGTTGGCCCGGTCATAAGCGTTGGGGAAGCCCGTGTCGAACGACAGGAAGTAGTTCGAGTTCGGGTTCATCTGCGCAGGCGTGATGTTGTAGAAGCCTTCGGGCGCCTGACGGTCGCCCTCCCGCACCTTCGGGCCGAGCTGTCCCGACCAGCGGCAGATGGGGTAGGTCTTCAAGAGCGCGTAACGACCCGTGTTGTCCTTCTTCCAGACCTCGAGCTCCGCTTCCTTCTTATAGGCGCGGATGAGAATAGGAGAAGACTTGGCCATGCCCTTCTCGGACATGAGCGCCAGCGTAGCTGCAGGCAGCGGAGCGTTTGCACGGGCGCTGCGATTGTAGCCGCTGCCGTCCTGGCATGAGGCGAGGCCTAATCCCACGACGGCGATCAATGCGACGCGCTTGAACATCAGCCATCCAATCATTCGACCGGTCGATAAAAGGTCACCGGTTGTTAGCTTTTACGCTCTGAAGCGTTACCCCAATCTTACCAAATTAAGGCAAACCGGTGGCGCTTCATAGGTCGGCACGCGAACGAACTGACGACTCGGCTCCATCTTTTCGTCACTTTGACGGATTCAGACGGGTTTCACAACCGTCTGCCGATCGCCAGGAATTTGTCAGCCCGGCGGTCGCGGATGTCCTCCGCGGAAAGGCCCGCCAGATCCTGGAAACCGGCCGCGATGGCGTCGCCGGTTGCCGCAATTGCCTGCGACGCATCCCGATGCGCGCCGCCTGACGGCTCGGCGATGATCGCGTCGATCACACCGAACTTCAGAAGGTCCTGCGCAGTGATCTTCATGCCGGTGGCAGCATCCTGGGCGCGCGAGGAATCCCGCCAGAGAATGGAGGCCGCACCTTCCGGGGAGATCACCGAATAGATCGAATGCTCCAGCATCAGCACCTTGTTGGTAGTGGCGAGCGCGATGGCGCCACCGGAGCCGCCCTCACCGATGATGACGGAAATACTCGCAGTCGGCAGCGCGAGACAGGCTTCCGTCGAGCGGGCAATGGCTTCCGCCTGGCCACGTTCCTCGGCGTTGATGCCGGGATAGGCGCCCGCCGTATCGACGAAGGTGATGACCGGCAGCGAGAAGCGCCCGGCGGTCTCCATGAGGCGTACCGCCTTGCGGTAGCCCTCGGGCTTTGCCATGCCGAAATTATGGCGGATGCGCTCCTCGGTGTTGGAGCCCTTCTCCTGCCCGATCACGCAGACGCTCTCGCCGCGGAAACGACCGAAACCTCCGACGATCGCCTCGTCCTCGCCGAACTTGCGGTCGCCCGCGAGGGGGGTGAAATCGTCGATCAATGCGGTGCAGTAGTCGATGAAATGTGGCCGCTGCGGATGCCGCGCCACAAGCGCCTTTTGCCACGGCGTCAAAGCGGCATAGAGCTCATCCAGCGCACGAGCCGCCTTCGCCTCTAGCCGGCCGATCTCCTCGCCGATGGCGACGGCATCGCCGGACTGGGCCAACGCTCGCAGCTCTTCGACCTTGGCCTCGAGTTCAGCGACGGGTTTTTCAAAATCGAGATAGCTGCGCATCAACTCACAATAGGGGTCAGCAAAGCCCTTCAACACCCCGAGATCGAAGGGCCGAACACAGCCTCCGTAAAAAAGGGGCCGGCGAAGGCCGGACCTTGGCGTCAGGAAGGCTGCAAGTCAATACACCGCCTGCCTGTCAATATCCGGTGCGCCTCGCCGGATCCGTGCGCCACCGCACGAATGCAGTCGCGCTCATGTCGGAACGTCCGGGGTTCGGCCCGCGCTCGGCACGCGTCCGGTAGGCACCGGAGGACCGGGCGTCGGCAGGAGAACCGGGCTGAGGCTCCGTGAGCGGCGGACCTTGCGAACCGTGACAGGCCGGTGAAGCTGCTTCGTCGCCTCCATGACATGGACACCCGCGAAGGGAAGCGAGAGCCGGGCGCCGGCCCGCTCCCAGGCGACCGCCGCGCGGAGGAACAAACGACCGCGCAAGGGGGGCACGTAAAGCGCCTCTCCCCAGTTCTCCGGGGAAAACAGGCTACGCCTGAGCAGCCCGGTCAACTGCGAACGGCTGTAGGGCAGCCCCTGCCCGAAGGGGGTCGTATCCATGCGCGCCCAAAGACCGCGCCTGTTGGGAACCACCACGATCATACGCCCCCCCGGGGTGAGGATGCGCCAGACTTCCGACAGCAAATCCTCCGGCGCGTCGCTTATCTCCAGCGCATGCACGATGATGATCCGGTCGATCGACGCATCGAGCAACGGCTGCATGGTTGGATCGACGAGGGCCGATGAGGAGACGCCATTTGGAGGCCAGTTCACCACGCCCTGCATGGCGGGCATGAAGGCAAGCGTCCTTTCCATGCGCGGACGGAACGGCGCGAGATAGGGTGTCGCATAGCCGATGCCGAGAAGCCGCAGGCGCGGCATGTCGCCCCACAGGCTATCGATCGCGCGTCCCACGAGCCTGCGCGCGACCACGCCGAGCGGCGCGGCGTAGAAGCCCTTCAGATCGACGACATCGACAGGCATGACCTCTCCCTGCTCTCCCGGAAGGGTGCCAGGCCCTCCTTGGGTATCAATGGGGGCGGAAAGCCTCCTGTGCAAGCAGCACTCCGGCCTTGCCCCGCGCCACGCATAACGCCATTTTCGGCGCTGGAAGACCGCGAGACATCATCGCGGCCCTGATCACCATTCGCGCTATCCGCGCAGCCCCCCCCAAGCCAAACCCAATGAGGTCGCCGATGCCTGCCCTGATCGAGGTTTTTCCCTGCCGCAGCGACAACATCGGTGTGCTCATCCATGATCCCGCGACCGGCGCGACGGCCGCCATCGATGCACCCGAAGCCGACCCCATCCTCGCGGTACTCGTCGCCAAGAACTGGACGCTCACCGATATTCTGGTGACGCATAAGCACGGCGACCACGTCGAGGGTATCCTGCCGCTCAAGGATCGCTTCGATCTTCGCGTCACCGGCCCCGGTGCGGAGGCCGATGCCATCCCGGGGATCGACGTCAGCGTGCACGAAGGCGACGTGGTGAAGGTCGGCGAGCTCGCGGCCAAGGTGATCGCCACGCCCGGGCATACCGCCGGCCATATCGCCTACTGGTTTGAGAAAGACGAGATGCTGTTTGCGGGCGACACCCTGTTTGCGCTCGGCTGCGGCCGCCTCTTCGAGAATTCGCCTGAGGAGATGTGGCAATCCTTGCAGAAGCTCGCCGCCCTGCCGGATGCCACGCGCCTCTACTGCGGCCACGAATACACGCAATCCAACGCGCGCTTCGCCTTGGCCGTCACGCCGGACGACCCGGCGCTGCAAAAGCGTGCCGCAGCCATCGACGCCATCCGCGCCTCTGGCAAACTCACCATTCCCTCGACGCTCGGCGAGGAAAAGGCCACGAACCCCTTCCTGCGCGCGGGTGAGCCGGCGATCGCGAAGGCCGCGGGTCTTGAAAGCGGGCGCGCCGCAGATGTCTTCGCCGCGCTCCGGCGCTGGAAGGACAAGTTCTAGGGCCCTGATCCAGCTGATGGACACGGTCGCCACCGGCACAGCAGCGGTGGCGACATCAGCTTTGCTGGCTACGCACAGGCCTCGCCCGCGCCGGGGGCCGGGATGCGACGAAAGCGCCGAATACAATCAGCGCACAGGCGATCGCCAGCGCGATGGTGGCCTCGGCGAAGCCGAGCGCGACCAGCAGCAGCGTCGAGATCACCGGCGTCGCATAGGCGGCGACGCCGAGAAAGCCGATATCGCCCCGCTTCACACCGAAATCCCAGCAATAGAAGGCAGCGCCCAGCGGCCCGATGCCGAGAACGACAACCGCCAGCCATTGCCACCAGAATTCTGGCCACACGGTCGCCTCGAAGGCGAGATGGCAAAGGGCGCTCAGAAGGGAGGTGGCAAGGCAGAAGCCCGCGACCGCATCCGTCGGAACCGTCCCAAAGGCCCGTGACAACAGGGAATAGATCGCCCAGATCACAGCGGCGCCGAGGGCCGCGAGATATCCCGGGACATAGGCGCCGCTGAAGGACAGGTCCTGCTTGCTGAAGATGAGGACGAGCACGCCACCGAAGCCGAAGATCGCGCCCAGGAGCTGGGCCGGCCGCAGCTTCTCGCCCGGGAGCAACGACGAGAACAGGACGATGAGCAAGGGCCACAGGTAGTTGATGAGGCCCGCCTCCGCCGGCGGCGCAATGCGCAGCGCGGTAAAATAGAGCGCGTGATAGCCGAAGAGCCCGCTGATTCCGACAAGCCATACCCGCCAGGGCTGCCGCAGCGCAGCGATGCCGGAGGGCTTGACGATCCACGAGGCGCACCCGAGAAGGCCGCCGAGGGCAAAAGTCAGCGCCGCGAGCTGGAACGGAGGCACGCTGCCGGATGCCGCCGTCAGCGCCGCGAGAAGCGACCAGAGGGCAATGGCGCCCAAGCCGATCCGGGTCGCCCCCGTCAACGCGATCATGCCTGCCACCCCAGCGATCCCTGTGTCTGGAGCATTTTTCTGCCAGATGGATCTGGCAGAGAACAAAATGCTCCAGATTCAATGAGATAGAGAATCATCGCCGCGCAAAACCGCCCACACTTTTGCGCACGATGCTCTAGCGTGGCTTGTGCATCAAGGATCAGCCGTTGGCTATATATTGGGCACCGTTGATGGTCAGCACCGAGCCGGTCATGAAGGCGGCCTTGTCCGACGCGAGGAACGCGACGGCAGCGGCGATTTCCTCCGCCTTGCCAAGCCGCCCAGCAGGAATGCCCGCGACTATCTTGGCAAGGGTTTCGGCCGGGACCGCCGCCACCATGTCGGTGTCAATGTAGCCTGGGCAAATGCAGTTGACCGTGACGCCCTTCGGGGCGTTCTCAAGCGCGAGGGCCTTGGTGAAGCCGATGATACCGGCCTTCGCGGCCGAATAGTTCACCTGACCGACCTGTCCCTTCTGGCCGTTGATCGACGAAATATTGATGATACGGCCAAATCCGCGTGACCGCATGCCTTCGATCACAGGCTTGGTCATGCAGAACATGCTGTTCAGATTGGCATGGATCACCGCCGACCACTGCTCGTAGCTCATGCGGTGGAACATGCCGTCCCGGGTGATGCCGGCGTTGTTCACCAGGATGTCGACCGGGCCGAGATCCTCGGCGACGCGGTTGAGCCCGGCCGCGCAAGCCTCGGGATCACCCGCGTCCCACTTATAGGCCTTGATGCCGGTCTCGGCCGTGAAGGCACTCGCAGCCTGCTCATTTCCGGCGAAGGTCGCAGCCACGCCGTACCCTTCAGCGTGGAGCGCCTTGGAAATGGCCGCACCAATCCCACGTGTGCCGCCTGTGACCACCGCTACCTTGGACATGAGTACCTCCCACATTAGATTCTTCTGAACGCCAACTGTCAGACATACTCACCATGCCTGGCGTCATGAGTGGCCGACGCCAGGCAAACTGCAGGACAGCCCGGGGACGGGCGTTAGAGCCGGAAACCCGAGCTTATCGCTCCACGGTCAAAGCAATCCCCATGCCGCCGCCGATGCAGAGCGTAGCCAGGCCCTTTTTGGCATCGCGCCGGACGAGTTCATGCAGCAGCGTGGTCAGGATGCGCGCGCCGGACGCGCCGATCGGATGACCGATGGCGATGGCGCCGCCGTTGACATTGACCTTGCCCGTATCCCAGCCGAGATCCCGATTGACCGCGATGGCTTGTGCCGCGAAGGCTTCATTCGCCTCGATAAGATCAAGGTCCTCCACCTTCCAGCCCGCCTTGGCCAAGGCCTTGCGCGCCGCCGGAATGGGCCCGGAGCCCATGATCGCCGGCTCGACACCCGCAGTGGCCCATGACGCAATCCGTGCCAGGGGCTTCAAGCCGCGCTTCTCGGCGGCTGCGGCGCTCATCAGCACAAGGGCCGCTGCGCCGTCGTTCAGACCAGACGCATTGGCGGCCGTGACCGTACCCTCCTTGGAGAAGGCCGGGCGCAGCTTGGCCATAGCCTCAAGCGTGGCCCCGTCGCGGATATATTCGTCCGTGTCGACGATGATGTCGCCCTTGCGCGAGGCAATGGTGACCGGCGCGATCTCATCCTTGAAGCGGCCCGCCTTCTTCGCGGCCTCGGCCTTGTTCTGCGAGGCGACCGCGAAGACATCCTGCTCCTCGCGGGAAATCTGCCATTTCGTCGCCACGTTCTCGGCGGTCACGCCCATGTGGTAGCCATGGAAGGCATCCCACAGGCCATCCTTGATCATCGTGTCGACGAACTGGATGTCACCGAACTTGGTGCCGGCGCGCATATGCGCGGCGTGGGGCGACAGGCTCATTGATTCCTGGCCGCCGGCGACGATGATATCCGCATCGCCATTGGCGATCTGCTGCAGCCCGAGCGCAACCGCGCGCAGGCCTGACCCGCAAACCTGATTGAGACCCCAGGCGGTTTTCTCAACGGGGATGCCGGCCTTCATGGCCGCCTGGCGAGCCGGGTTCTGGCCCTCGCCCGCTGAAAGAACCTGGCCAAGAATCACTTCATCGACCTCGCCGGCGGCAACGCCGGCCTTGCCGAGCGCGGCGGTGATCGCGGTGGCGCCCAGCACGTGGGCCGGCACCGACGCGAAGGCTCCGTTAAACGAACCGACGGGCGTGCGTGCCGCTGCAACAATGACGATATCGTCCGAGGCCATCCTCAGTCTCCTGTTCTGTCCGCGATCCCCGTGAGGCGTCGCAGTGCTCTTCTCTTATAGATGCTATTTGGCTGGCGCATTTGATAGGCGTCAAGCATATCAGGTTCACACCATGGACTTATGCTCTCAGTGTGCATCGCAAACAAATGAGTTTCCGATACCCATATAACGTCATATCCTTCCCCTGGGTGGAGCTGCAGCGCACAAGAGGCTTAAGCAGGCCGATAAGGCTAAGGGTACAGCCGTTGTAGCTGGGGTTGATGGGAATCGGACAAAGGCAGCCATGGCGAGTGAAACCAAGCCGGTCGTTATCAAGAAATACGCTAATCGACGCCTCTACCACACGGGCAGCAGCACCTATGTGACGTTGGAAGATCTGGCCACCATGGTCAGGACCGGTGAAGATTTCGTCGTCTATGATGCGAAAACGAGCGAGGATATCACCCGCTCCGTATTGACCCAGATTATCTTCGAGGAAGAGAACAAGCACGGGGAACACCTTCTTCCCGTTGCTTTCCTCCGACAGCTCATTCGCTTCTATGGCGACAGCATGCAGGCGCTCGTGCCGCGCTATCTCGAATTTTCAATCGATAACCTGACGCGGGACCAGCAGAAGCTGCGGGAAACGATGAGCCAGACTTTTGGGCCAGCCGCGGCCTTCCAGGCGATGGAGGAGCAGGTCCGCGCCAATATGACCATGTTCAGTGAGGCGCTGCGTCTCTTCACCCCCTTTTCGGGCGGGTCCGGGACTCAGCTCGCCCCATCAAGCGCCGCGCCTGTGCCCAAAACGGCGACCGACGAGGAAGACCTCGGCGAGCTAAGGCGCCAGGTGTCGGAAATGCAGGCGAGGCTTGATCGGATGGGCAAGGACTGATCAGAGAATCCTCGGCCCGGTAGAGTCCGTCCGCTTTGTCTGGATGGAGGTACCGGGCCTTTCCCGGGCAGGAACGGGTCCTGACGGTCGCGATCGCTCGTCATCAATTCGCAACGCGCCTTCCGGATACCGGGACGCGCTGGAGTGGGGATCTAGCTTGCCCGCAGATCGACGAGCGGCGGCAGGACGCGGTTGCGGCGGGTAGTGGGGAGCTGCGGCCCTTCGTCCCACAAGGTGGCGGCGCCGATGTAGTCGCCCTGCAGATAGGTCACGCCCCAATCGGCCAGAATAGATGCCGTTTCCCGATCCTCGACCCATTCCGCGACGGTGGCGATGCCGAGGTGCTGGGCGAGTTCCACCAGTGTCCGCGTGAAGAAGCGGTCTTCCCGTGACCGGGAGAGATTGCACACGAAGCTGCCATCGATCTTGAGAATGTCGACGGGAAAGCTCCTGAGATGTCTGAACGACGTGTGCCCGGAGCCGAAATCATCAATCGCGATGGTCACCCCGAGAAGCTTCAGGGTGGCGAGGCGCCCCTGCACGATGTGCGGGTCATCGATCGCCGCAGTCTCGGTGAGCTCAACGATAAGGCGCTGGGCGACGGATGGATTGGCGCCGAGATGAGCCGTGAAAGCCGCCCAGGTATCGTTGGTTCGCAGCGTCAGCGGTGAAATATTGATCGCGAGCCGCTCGGTCGGTGCCTTGATGAGATGGTTCACCGCCAATTGCAGAACGCGATAGTCAAACAGAGGAATGACCCCATGGCGCTCGGCGAGCGGGACCGCTTCGGCCGCGCCCATGATGGTGCCGTCGGCAAGCCTGATGCGTACAAGGGCCTCGTGGAAAGCGACCTCATGCGTCTTCGCGGAGACCACAGGCTGGCCCGCGAGCATGACCTGCTGCTCATTGAGCAGCCGGACAGGATCGACCAGCGTACCGAGCTCCGCTGCGTTAAGGACCGCAGGCGCCGCCGTTTCTTCATCCGCCATGGCCTGGGTTACAAGCGCGAGATCAGCGGACCGGTGCTTGGCCGACCGTAAGGCATCACGGGCATGGCGTAGCAGCGCCTCCACGCTGCAGCCCTGATCAGGAACCTGCACCGCGCCCATGCGTACCCTGAGCTGGACCGCACCCCGCCTTGTCGTGGCGGGAGTGGCCTCCACCGCCCGCGCCATGCGCTCGGCGATGCCACGCACTTGCGCCACGGGGCAGCCGCGTAGCAACACCGCGAATCGATTGCTGGCATGACGGATAATCTGGTCACGGCGACGGGCAACCTTGCCGATGCGCCCCGCAACGATGTTCAGCGCTTCATCAGCCGCATCGCAGCCGAACTCACCGTTCAAATCATCGAGATTGTCGAGCGCCAGAACAAGGAGAGTGAAAGAAACGCCACTACGAACGGCCTCGCTCATGCCGGAAGCCAAGGCTTCAACGAGATGAGCCCAATTCGTCATGACGCCGGCAGCCCCCGCATCTGGCGGGCACTCCGACTGCAGATCCCTCATTTGCGCCTTCTGCGCCATTCCGATCCGCCTTGGAAGCCCTGCGACAGGCCACTCATTTCGATCTTGGGAACGGCCGCGCCGGTTCGCGCTTTCCGTACCCTTCGTTCAGGGTCACTATAGCGCATGCTGTTTGGAATTGGTTAATGAAACGTCAAGAAATGAAAAGGTTGCCGTCAAATTTACACAATCTACTACAGCGAGCATCCGGAGAGGGTTGCACGCTGATGAATCGGTGCCGCAGATTGCGCATACCCCATAAGCAAAAAAGCCCGGCAGAGCCGGGCCTTTACAGACGAAGCTGATCGCTACCGGAATCAGGCTTCGGCGCGAGGCTTCAGCACCTGACGTCCACGATACATGCCCGTCTTGAGGTCGACGTGGTGCGGACGACGAAGCTCACCCGAATCCTTGTCCTCGATATAGGTCGGCTTCTTCAGCGCGTCGGCGGACCGGCGCATGCCACGCTTCGATGGCGATGTTTTTCTTTTCGGAACGGCCATGACAAACTCCGCGCGATGAGCCGTGGATAAGCGCGAGCGGCTGCAGGCTCCCGGATCATCCAGCAATTAGAAGGATGCGGGCTTATACAGGGCCTGCCGCGCGCTGGCTAGCCCCCATGACAGATTTAACGCTCCAAGACGGCACGAAAAGCCCGCATGCCCGGCATACCGGACACCGGATTGGCCTGATCGGCCGGACAGAAAGGACGGATCGAGGGTGTATCAGACCCCCGTGCAGCCAATCGTCGCGGCGGGCATGCGCGCGCTGATACGGCCGGCATAGACGGACATGTAGCGAGTTGGTCGCCGGGCATCACGTTGAAGCGGGTTCGGAAGAGCGGCCGTAAGCAGGGCCGCCTCGCGGCGCGTCAACTGCCTTGCCCCCTTGCCGAAATAGCGCCGTGCTGCCGCCTCGGCCCCAAAGATCCCCTCGCCCCACTCGGCGACGTTGAGATAGACCTCCATTGTGCGCGGCTTTCCCCACACCACATCGACCATCAGCGACAGCGGAATTTCGAGCCCCTTGCGGATGTAGGAGCGCCCGGGCCAGAGGAAAACGTTCTTGACGGTCTGCATGGTGATGGTGGACGCACCGCGCGCCGGTCCGTCATCCCCCGCGCCGTCGAGAACGTCGTTCAACGCCACCCAGTCCACACCGCCATGGCTGCAGAAACGCGCGTCCTCCGCGGCGATGACAGCCCTGACAAGCTCCGGCGATATGCTCTCGAGCGGCACCCATTGCCGATCGACGGGAGCCATGGCGAACCACCGCCCGATCATCAGCGTCGAAACCGGAGGAACGAAGCGATACAGCAGCGCGATGACGACGGGCAGCGCCAGGAGGATGAAGAGAATGCGCCAAACCATACGACGAATGGGGAAGCGACGCCTGGACCTGCGTGTTTTCGTCGGGCTCGTGGCAGCCTCCGCTCCATCCGACGTCGCTGCCTTCTGCATATGCAAGCGCGCACCCCCTCCGATTATTTGTGATCTGCGCCAGTTATTTGTGATCAGCGCCAAGCACCCCCAATCGCGTACGCCGCCGTCGGACGATACGATCGTCATCGCAGCTTAGCCCACACAGGCTGCGGAAAAACAGACTGAACTGATGTAGGGGGCTGCAAAATTCCGTCAGGCATGCGAAGGACGGCCATGCGGAAGCAGGACACGCAAGGGAGCAGGGCTTGCAGCAGGACAGCCACGTCGCATTCGCGGATCGCCTGACGCAGGTCGCTGCGGCCGTGGAGAATGCTCTCGCCGGCCTTCTCGCCCCTGAGCCTCGCGACGGTGAGATCGCTCGCCCCGAAAGGCTGCTCGCCGCGATGCGACATGCCGTGCTTGGCGGCGGCAAACGGCTGCGCCCGTTCCTTGTCATCGAGTCCGCCCGGCTTCTCGGACGTGACATGGACCATGCAATGAACGCAGCCTGCGCGGTGGAAGTGCTGCACTGCTATTCGCTGGTCCATGACGACCTGCCCGCCATGGATGATGACGACCTCAGGCGCGGCCGCCCGACCGTGCATGTCGCCTTCGACGAAGCGACCGCCATTCTCGCGGGTGACGCCCTGCTGACACTGGCATTTGAACTCGCCGCGACACCGCATGCGTCCGATGACGTGCAGGCCCATCTTGAGCTCGTGCGTGGACTGGCGCGCGCCGCAGGCCTCGGCGGGATGGTTGGCGGGCAGATCCTCGACCTCACGGCAGAGGGACGCTACGGCGATGCCCCGCCCGGTGAGGCCGGCATCCGCACCTTGCAGGCCATGAAGACCGGTGCGCTGCTCGCCTTCTCCGTCGAGGCCGGCGCCATTCTCGGTCAGGCGACGGCCGACGAGCGGCGCGCCCTGGCGGCCTACGGCAAGGCGCTCGGCGCCGCTTTCCAGATCGCCGACGACGTGCTCGATCGGGAGGCCGACGAGGTGGCGATGGGCAAGCGCACGGCCAAGGATGCCGACAAGGGCAAGGGAACCCTGGTGGACATGCTGGGGCTGCCGGCCGCGCGCGCCGAGCGGGACGCCATCGCCGCGGAGGCGATTGCGGCGCTGTCCGGCTTCGGCCCGCAAGCGGACATCCTGCGCGACGCGGCGCGTTTCACCGCCCAGCGGCGGACCTGATCAAACCGAAACCTGGGTGCCGACCTCGACGACCCGGCCGGTCGGAATCTGGAAGAAGTCCGTCGCGTCGCTGGCGTTGCGCGCCAGCGCGATGAAGAGCTTGTCCTGCCACAGGGGCATGCCGGACTGGGCGGCGGGCCGGATGGAGCGGCGCGACAGGAAGAACGACGTCGACATGATGTCGAACTTGAAACCGAGCTTGCGCAGGATCGCAAGACCACGGGGCACGTTCGGCATTTCCATATAGCCGAATTTCATCTCGATCCGCCAGAAGCTGTCCGTCACGCGCTCCATGGTCACCCGCTCGGCATTGCTGACGCGGGGCGTATCAGACGTGCGGACCGTCAGGACCACGTTCTTCTCGTGCAGAACCTTGTTGTGCTTCAGGTTGTGCAGCAAGCTCGAGGGTGCCGTGTCCGGATCGCTCGTCAAGAAGACCGCCGTCCCCCTGACCCGATGCGGAGGGCTCTTCTCCAGCATGGTGATAAGCTCGGTCAGCGGCACATCGGTCTTGCGGGTCTTGGCGAAGAGGATCGCGCTGCCCCTCACCCATGTCCACATGATGAGAATGAGCACGGCCGCCATCATCAGCGGCACGAAACCGCCCGAGAACAGTTTCAGCAGATTGGCGGAGAGGAAGGCGAGGTCGATCGTCAGGAAGGGCGCCATCAGGGCGAAGGCGGCCATGAACGCCCAGCGCCACCCCTTCCAGATGAAGATGATGGCCAGGATGCCGTCCACGACCATCGCTCCGAACACGGAGATGCCATAGGCATGGGACAAGGCGCTCGACGTGCCGAACATAACGACGAGGAGCAGCACGCCGATCAGAAGCAGTGAATTGACGCGCGGGATATAGAATTGTCCGGAATGCGACGCCGAGGTGAAGCGGATCAGCATGCGTGGCAGCAAGCCGAGCTGGATGGCCTGGCGCGTCAGCGAGAACGCCCCGGTGATCACGGCCTGGCTGGCGATGATCGTCGCCAGCGTTGCCATACAGATGAAGGGAACCAGGAGCGGTTCCGGCACCATGCGATAGAACGGGTTGTCGGCAGCAGCGGGGTTGCTCAGCACCATCGCGCCTTGCCCGAAGTAATTCAGCACCAACGCCGGAAACACGAAGCAGAGCCAAGCCGCCCGTATCGGCCCGCGCCCGAAATGCCCGAGATCGGCGTAGAGCGCCTCGGCCCCCGTCACCGACAAACAGACCGCCCCGAGAATGAAGAGCGCGATACCAGGGTGATGCACGAGAAAAGCGACGCCGTGGACAGGATTGATGGCGCGGAAAACGTCCGGATCGTCGGCGATATGGATAAGGCCAAGACCGGCCAGGCTCAGGAACCACAACGCCATGATCGGCCCGAAGAGGGCTGCGACCTTACCGGTGCCACGGCTCTGGACCATGAACAGAGCGATCAGGATCAAGAGGGTGATCGGCACGACATAGGGGTCGAGCTCCGGCGTCGTGAGCTTGACGCCCTCCACCGCGGACAAGACCGAGATCGCCGGCGTGATGACAGCATCGCCGTAAAAGAGCGCCGCCCCCACCGCGCCGAGCATGAGGATGGCCATGCGGCCCTTGCGCATGCTGCGCTGGACGAGCGCCACCAGCGTGAGCGTGCCGCCCTCGCCGTTGTTGTCCGCTCTCAGCAAGACCAGCACATATTTGCAGGTCACGACCAGGATGAGCGACCACAGAATCAGCGACAGGACACCGAGCACGGTTTCCCGCAGCGTCACCGCGGATCCCCCGGTCGCGACCGCGATCGCCTCGCGCATCGCATAAAGCGGGCTCGTGCCGATATCGCCGAAGACGACACCGACCGCGCCCAACATCAAAATCGGAAAGGAAGCCGAATGAGATTGGCCCTCGCCTTCATCCCCATCAGCGACACCATCGGCGCCGTCACGCTCTCTCAAGGCCGCATCTTTATGCATGGAGACCTGCTATGGGGTCGGCTTCTGGCAAGGACACCCGAAAGTCTCTCATCTCACCCGGGGCCCCTCGGCGCATCTACAGCGGACAGGCGCCGACAATGCGTGATGCATCAACATTCAAGCTTAAACACAGTTCCCACGACTGCCGGCGATCCCACATAGGCACCCATCCCGAAAAATCGACCGAACCGGTCCTCTGCCTCATGCTGCCGCCCGCCCAGAAGGAAACGTCCTATTCGGCCGCGCGCCTTTCGCCCATGCCGAAACGCCGCTCGATATAGTCGGACACCAGAGCCTTGAAGTCGGCAGCGAGCGTCGGCCCACGCAGAGTCATCGCCTTGGCGCCATCGATGAAGACGGGAGCGGCCGGCATCTCGCCCGTACCCGGTAGCGAAATGCCGATATCGGCGTGTTTCGACTCGCCAGGGCCGTTGACGATGCAGCCCATGACAGCGACGTTCAGCGCCTCGACGCCGGGATAGCGCGCCTTCCACTCCGGCATGGACGTGGAAATCCATGTCTGGATATCACGCGCCAGCTCCTGGAAAACAGTCGACGTGGTCCGCCCGCAGCCCGGGCAGGCCGCGACCAGCGGCACGAAGGTGCGGAAGCCCATGGTCTGCAGGAGTTCCTGCGCCGCCTTCACCTCCACCGTGCGGTCGCCGCCGGGTTCGGGCGTCAGCGAAAAGCGAATGGTATCGCCGATGCCTTCCTGCAGAAGAATGCCAAGGGCGGCCGACGATGCCACGATGCCCTTGGAGCCCATGCCCGCCTCGGTGAGGCCGAGATGGAGCGCATAGTCCGAACGGCGGGCAAGCTCGCGGTAGACGGCGATCAGGTCCTGAATGGCGGACACCTTCGCCGACAGGATGATGCGATTGCGTGGCAGCCCGATCTCCTCGGCCCTCTCCGCCGAGATAAGAGCCGACTGGACCATCGCCTCCTGGGTCACGGTGCGTGCCGGCAGCGGCCGGGCGGCGTCCGCGTTCGCATCCATCAGGCGGGTCAGGAGTTCCTGGTCGAGCGAGCCCCAGTTGGCGCCGATGCGCACGGCCTTGCCGCGCCGCGCCGCCTCCTCGACGATCATACCGAACTGCCGGTCCTTCTTCTCCTTGAAGCCGACATTGCCGGGATTGATTCGATATTTGTCCAGCGCCTCAGCGCAAGCGGGATGGTCCGCCAGCAGCTTGTGGCCGATGAAATGAAAGTCGCCGACGATCGGCACGTGGACGCCACGGGCGCGCAGCTTGTCCCGGATGTGGGGAACGGCCCGCGCCGCCTCGTCGCGGTCGACCGTGATGCGGACGAGTTCAGACCCCGCCCGCGCCAGCGCGGCGACCTGCGCGACCGTTCCGTCGATATCCGCGGTGTCCGTGTTGGTCATGGATTGAACGGCGACGGGGGCGCCACCGCCCACCATGACGTTCCCGACAGCCACCCCAACCGTGCGGTGGCGCGGCCGCGGGCCACTCAGTTCAGGCATTGCATCGGGAAGGGCCATCGGGGCGAAACTCATGGGTGGACACTCTTATCCGCCGGCGCGGAGCACTTCAAGACGCAGACGCGACAGCCTTGGAAACTCACGCCATCGCACCACAATGGCCGCAGAGGCCAGTGATCTCGATCACCTCGGCCCGCGGCGTGAACCGCGCCTTCCGGCGGATGCCCTGCATCGCGGCGCTCAGCTCCGACGAGAATATCTCGTCCACGCCGCCACAGCTCTCGCAGATCAGGAAGATCACGAGCTCGTCGGCCGCATGCTGATGCGGGCAGGCCACGAAGGCGTTCTGCGTGGCGAGCTTGTGAATGAGGCCGTGCTCGAGAAGAAAGTCCAGCGCCCGATAGACGGTGATCGGCGCCATGCGCCGCTCGTGACGTCGGGCCAGATCCTCGACGAGATCATAGGCTCCCATGGGACGATGCGTGGCGAGCAACGTCTCGAGAACCTCGCGGCGGATAGGCGTCAGCCGTACGCCGAGCCGCTCGCACAGGGCTTCCGCCGCGGCGAGCGCCTGCGGGGCCTGGGCCGCACGCTCTTGCGCATGGTCGCAATCATCCTCGTGGGAATGGGCATGGGCATCTCCATCGCCATGGACATGCCGATGGTGGCCCGCGTCGTCCGGGCGCAGACCCGTTCGGGATGAGGACATAGTCTGGGGACCCGAGTTCTTGGAAATCGTCACTGCCGGCAATCTCACCTCGCTTGCCGCTGCTCCACCCGCCGTTGCCGTCTTGCCCGCCACCTGAAATGCGGCTCGGATCATACCGGCTCGCGCCACCGGGCTCCAGTATCTCAATCACTTGCGTATCACGGACCGCACATGATGCGCCAGTGTGGCCGGGATCCGGCCTGCCTCTCCATAGATCGGGACGACCATCAGCAACTTGAAGGCCCCCTGCGACTCCCCTGTGACAATGCCTTCATGCAAGAGTGATACGGCCTCTGCGCTTTGCAGTTGCATCGCAACATGCGAGTAGTAAGGCTTGGCTCCTGGTAAGGCTCAGCAGCCGATTGAACGCCCCAGAGAGGCCTCCTTCCTTCGCCTCATGATCACACTTTGATTTTCCCCGAGGAGTAACATCATGTCACTGAAATCGCGGACGGCTGTCGTGACCGGATCAACGAGTGGCATCGGGCTTGCCATCGCGCGCGCCCTCGCCAGCGACGGTGCCAATGTGGTGATCAACGGTTTCGGCGACGCGGCGGCGATCGAAAAGGAGCGCAGCGGCATCGAGAAGGATTTCGGCGTCAAGGCCGCGTATGTCGCAGCCGATCTCACCAAGGGTGAGGAATGCGCCAAGCTGATCGCGGACGCGGAAAAGACCTTCGGCTCGGTCGACGTGCTCGTCAACAATGCCGGTATCCAGCATGTGGCGCCGATCGAGGAGTTCCCGCCGGAGAAGTGGGACATGATCATCGCCCTGAATCTCTCGGCCGCGTTCCATGCCACCCGCGCCGCGGTGCCGGGCATGAAGGCGCGCAAATGGGGCCGCATCATCAACACCGCCTCGGCCCATGCCCTCGTGGCCTCGCCCTTCAAATCAGCCTATGTCGCGGCCAAGCATGGCATCGCCGGCCTGACCAAGACCGTGGCGCTGGAGACCGCGACCTTCGGCATCACCTGCAACGCCATCTGCCCCGGCTATGTCTGGACGCCGCTGGTGGAAAAGCAGATCCCGGACCAGGCCAAGGCCCGCGGCATCAGCGAGGCGGAAGCCAAGAACGTGCTGCTCGCCGCCCAGCCCACCAAGGAGTTCGTCAAGGTCGAGGAAGTGGCCGCGCTCGCCCTGTTCCTCGCGTCCGATGCAGCACGCTCCATCACCGGCTCGATGCAGCAGATCGACGGCGGCTGGGTCGCCGAATGACGGGCGTAGGAGGATGACGCGTCCCGCATCGCAACCGACGCCGGCCGGCCCGCTGCATTGTGTCCTTTACATGCCGGCCAGCAATCGCCGCGCGATCGAAAAAGCACGGTCGCTTAATGCCGATGCCATCATCCTCGACCTGGAGGACGCGGTCGCGCCCGCCATGAAGGCAGAGGCGCGGGGGGCGATGCGGGACGCACTCGACCCTGCCGGCCCGCTGGCCGGACTCCGCGTCGTCCTGCGCATCAACGGCCTCGACACCGACTTCGGTGCCGATGATGTCGCGGCGCTCGCCTATGCGCCGCGCTGGCCGGACGCGGTCCTGATCCCAAAGGTCTCCAGCCCGGACCATCTCGCCCGTGTCGGTGCCGCCATGCGCCGGGCGGGGGCGCCGGGTGACTTGGCGCTATGGGCGATGATCGAGACGCCGGCCGCCCTCCTGAACCTCCGCGACATCGTCACGGCGGCGCGGGAAACCGGCCTCGCCTGCCTGGTGGTCGGCGCCAATGATATCGCCAAGGAAACACGCATGCGCGTTTCCCCAGGCCGTGCGACGCTCGTGCCCCTGCTGACCTCCATCGTCGTCGCTGCCCGTGCCCATGGCCTTGCCGTGCTCGATGCCGTCTACAACGCTATCGGGGACGCGGAAGGCTTCGCGGCCGAATGTGCACAGGGGCGCGACCTCGGCTTCGACGGCAAGACGGTGATCCATCCGAGCCAGATCGCGGCAGCCAAGGCGGCCTTCGCCCCTTCCGCCGACGAGATCGCCGAGGCGGAGGCCATCGTCGCGGCCTTCGCCCTGCCCGAAAACGCGAGCGCCGGCGCTATTTCGCTCGATGGGCGGATGGTGGAGCGCCTGCATCTCGCCATCGCCGAGCAGATCCTGACATCGCGATGACAGCGGCCCGCCGGGTGCTGCGAACCATCCCTGCCAACGCGTAAACGAAAGAAGGCCGGCGTCGCGACACCGGCCTTCCTGTCACTCATCACTGATGAGGGGAGCCGCTCCGGCTCAACCCTTATTGTTCGCCCGCTCGATGGCCTTGCGGATGAGATCCTTGGCTTCCTCGGCATCGCCCCAGCGCGAGATCTTCACCCATTTGTTGGGCTCGAGATCCTTGTAGTGCTCGAAGAAATGCTCGATCTGCTTGAGCGTGATATCGGGCAGGTCGCTGTAGTTCTGCACCCGGTCGTAACGCATCGTCAGCTTGGGCGAGGGAACCGCGATGATCTTCTCGTCGCCACCGGATTCGTCCTCCATCAGGAGGACGCCGACGGGGCGGCAGGCCATGACGGCACCGGGAATGATCGCACGCGTATTGGCAACCAGCACGTCGCAGGGGTCACCGTCATCCGACAGTGTATGCGGAATGAAGCCGTAGTTGCCGGGGTAACGCATCGCCGTATAGAGGAAGCGGTCGACCACCAGGGTTCCGGCATCCTTGTCGAGCTCATACTTGATAGGCTCGCCGCCGATGGGAACCTCAATCACGACATTGATGGTATCGGGGGGATTGGAGCCGATCTTGACGGCATCGAGACGCATAGGGACCTCTTACGCATTGTTGCATTGCACCATGTCGGCGAGCGTTCATACCCGCCCGCGCCATGGGCCCGCAAGCCCCGAATAGCCGGCCAATCAAATTTGCGACATCACGCCAAAGGGTGGCGCCGCGCCTCGGCGTAGCCCGGCACCGCGCAGTGGACCAAAGAGCTCTATGGAAAAGTGAAGGCCACCTTGTCCAGCGTCACACCGCTGAAACGCACTGGCGCCGTGCCAGCACGCCGGCCACCCAATCTTTCATAGAAAGCGCAGGCCCGCGCATTGTCGGCCAGGGCCCAGACCACGAGCCCCTTGAGACCGCTGGATGCGAGATCCCGCCGTGCCGTGGCAAACAGTCGCGTACCGAAGCCGAGGCCCTGGAACAATGGATCGAGATAGAGCTCGTCGATCTCGCCGCGCTGGGTCATGTTGAGCGTGCGGCTCGGGCCATAGCTCACATAACCACCGATGCGGTCTCCGAGATCAAGAACAAGGAGGGGACGTTCACGGCGGATCATGGTCGACCACCAGACCGGCCCGCGCTTGGCAATCATGCGTTCCAGCGCAAGACCTGGGAGGACGCCACGGTAGGCCTCCCTCCAGGCTGCGTCATGCACGTCTGTGAGGCCCGGCACATCGGCGGGAACTGGACGACGGACACTGACGACGAGCTCACCCATGGAGACAATCCTAAGGCCATATCGGGGTCTGCGACAAGGCCCGCGAAAGCGGGTAGCTGCGGCTTGACTAAAATCTCCTTCACAACATTGAGAAATGGCGGGCGAGTGCTCAGATTGCACGGGTACCGGCACAAGGTGAGACATCTCTCTCCCATGCCCCATCTCCACATCCTGGACCGGCGGTGATTGCCGGTTCGCCAGAGGCCTGCTATGGGCGGGACCATAGAGGCTGATTTCGAGGATCCGTGCTCAACCGATTACTGAAGCCCGAATTGCGCTACGCCCGGCGCATGGCCCGCATCGCCCGATGGGATCGTCCGCTTGGCGGGTTCCTTGACCGCGCGAACGCTTTTGCAAGCATGCTGTTCGTCGATCATGGCATCTTCCGCGTCATCTATCTCAACCGGCACCGCGTGACCGACCGCTTCTGGCGTGCGGCCCAACCCACGCCGGCGCAGTTGCGCGCCATCGCACGGCACGGGATCCGCACGATCATCAATCTGCGTGGGGGGCGCGACTATGGCTCCTGGCCGCTCGAGCGCGACGCATGCGCGGCCGCGGGTCTCAGCCTCAAGGAATTCGTGCTGCGCTCCCGCGAAGCGCCCGACAAGGAAACCCTGTTCGCAGCGCGCGATCTCCTGGCGGATCTTGAGTACCCCGTGCTCGTCCACTGCAAGTCCGGCGCCGACCGCGCCGGCTTCATGGCCGCGCTTTTCCTTCTGATTGCCGAGAATGAACCGGTGGCCGAGGCCAAGCGGCAGCTTTCAGCCCGCTACGGCCATTTCCGCTTCGCCAAGACCGGCATTCTCGATGCCTTCCTCGACCTCTACGAGCGCGAAGGGGAGGCCAAGGGCATCGATTTCTTCACCTGGGTGGAAGAGCATTACGACCCCGAGGCGCTGAAGCGCGATTTCAAGACACGCTTCTGGTCCGACATGATGGTCGACCGCCTGCTGAATCGCGAATAGGCGTCACGCCGGCTGCATCTCGCCATCATCGGCCAGCTGCAGCCGATGGAAATTGGCATAAAGCCCGCCGGCCGCGACCAGATCGTCATGGCGGCCGGTCTCGACAATCCGGCCGCGGTCCATCACCACGATGAGATCAGCCTGCCGCACCGTCGACAGCCTGTGGGCGATGACCAGCGTGGTGCGGCCCTGCATGAGCCCCGCCAAAGCATCCTGCACCAGCCGCTCGGATTCCGCGTCGAGCGCCGATGTCGCCTCGTCGAGAAGCAGGATCGGCGCATTCTTGAGAATGGCGCGGGCCAGCGACAGCCGTTGCCGCTCACCGCCGGAAAAGCGCGAGCCGCGATCGCCCGCTCGTGTCTCGTAGCCCTCCGGCAACCGCATGATGAAATCGTGCGCCGCCGCGGCGCGCGCCGCGGCCTCGATCTCCGCATCGCTCGCGCCGGGACGGCCAAAGGCGATATTGACGCGGATGGTGTCGTCGAAGATCACCACATCCTGGCTGACCACCGAGATCGCCGACCGCAAGCTCGCCACCGTCACGTCGCGCACGTCCTGGCCATCGATCGACACCGCGCCGCCCGTGACGTCATAGAGGCGCGGAACGAGCGCCATCAGCGTCGACTTACCCGAGCCGGAGCGGCCGACAAGTGCGGCGGTGCGGCCGGCTGGCAGGACGAGGTCGATGCCGTCCAGCGCTGACGCCTCCGCATTGTAGCTGAAGCGCACATCCGCGAATGCGAGCTCGCCTTTGCCCAGCGCGAGCTGCTTGGCGCCCGGCTTGTCGACGATGGTGGCCTTCTCGTCCATGACCGCGTAGAAGCGTTTCAGCGCGGACATCGCCTCCTGCACGATGGCATTGAGATTGCCGAGCGTACGGATGGGCTGGGCCGCCCAGATTAGGGCGGCGACGAAGCCTGTGAAGTCGCCCACGGTGCTGGTGCCGGCGAGGATGCGCCAGCCGGTGTAGGCCAACACAGCCGCAATCGCGAATCCTCCGGCGACTTCAAGGAGCGGGTCGAGCCGGGCGCGGGCGTTGGCGGCCTTCATCTTGAGATCGCGCACCTTCTCGAAAGCCCCGCGCGCCTGCTCCTTGAGGTAACCCTCCAGCCCAAAAGTCTTGGCCACGCGCGCGCCGCCCAGGCTCTCGGAAACGAGGCTCGCCATCGCGCCTATCTCTTCCTGTGTTGACGTCGCGACCCGCCGCAAACGCTTGCCGAGTTTGGCGATCGGGCGGCTGGCGAAGGGGGCAATCGCGCCGGCGAGGAGCGTGAGGACCGGGTCGATCCACAGCATCGCGATGATGAGCGCGATCATCGTGGCGCCATCGCGCAGCAACACTGTGAAGACCCGCGCCATCGCCTCCTTGATATAGATGAAATCCGTGCTGAAGCGCTGCGTGAGCGTGGCAGGGCTCTCGCGAGAGAGCTGCGCCAGATCGCCGTCGATGAGATGCGCGTAGAGCGCGCTCTGCATGTCGGCCTCGATCCGGGTGACCACCTTGTTGGTCAGCACCGTCTGGAAATACATGGCGAAGCCGCGCACGAATGTCGCCGCGATGACGACCAGCGGCGCCAGCAGCAATGCGCGCTCGTCCTTTGCCGTGAAAGCGTCGAAGGCCTTCGAGATCAGCAGCGGATAAGTGCCCGTCGTCGCCGCAATCACCACCACCAGAACCAACGAGACGGCAAGCGTCGGCCAATGCGGCTTCACCCATTCGTGCCACAGGCGCACGAGCATGGGAATGGTATCGCCGGGCAACTCAGGCAGCTTGATCGGTTTCATGGTGACCGCGCTAGCACACCCCCGGAAAACTCACAACGCGGAGGCCGCCGATTGATCCCGGCCGCAGCGGAACTGCCAGACGCAGGATTGCTTGATCTCGCTGTCCTCGAGGGCGCGCGTCACCGGGACATGGTAGGTCGCGAGGGCTTCCAGCCGGTCCTTGGGCAGATAGCTGCGTCCGGGATCGCCAATCAGCACGGTGGCCCCCCGCGCTGCCAGAGACGAGAGCCACCCGCTGACACGCGCGGCGAGATCGCGCTCATAAAAGATATCGCCAGCGAGAACCACGTCCCAGCCTTCGTCGAGGCCGATGATATCCCGCGTCATCGGCGTCACGGCAACGCCGTTCACCGCGGCATTGAGGCCGATGGCGGAGACAGCGAAGCCATCGATATCGGCGCATGTCACGTCGACGCCACCGGCGCGCGCCGCCGCGATGCCGACGAGCCCTGAACCCGCCGCGAAATCAAGCACCCGCCTGCCGCGTACGACATCCGGGTTGTCGATGACATAGCGCGCCAGCGCCTGCCCCCCGGCCCAGGCAAAAGCCCAGAAAGGCGGCGGCAGACCGAGCGTGCCGATCTCCTCCTCGGTCTTCTGCCACAGCTCGGTTGCCTCGTCGGCGACATAGAGACTGATCTCCGGCGCATGAGGCACGGGCAGGAGGCGGGTATGCTCCTCGATAAAGGCGCGCCGCTCCGCCGCGGTGTCGCCGATCATGGCTTCACCTCCGTTCGGCCGGCCAGGGCCAATTCATCCAGAAGCCCGGCGTAAAGGCGGCCTACCGCCTCCATGACATGCCGTTCCGTGTAACCCGTCAAGATGCGGCTGCGGGCGGCGCCACCGAACCGCGCAACGAGCGCCGGATCGGCGGCAAGGCGCTGCAAGGCCTCGGCAAGAGCACCCGCCTCCGCTGGAACAACGAACCCCTCGACCCCGTCCCGCACCAGGCTGCGACAGCCGGGGACGTCGGTCGTGACGAGAGCCTTGCCGCACATGGCGCCTTCGAGGAGGGTTCGTGGCAGCCCCTCCCCCCCACGTGATGGCAGAAGGCAGACATGGTGATCGCGCCACACGGCCGCCGGATCCCGTGTCGGGCCGTGCCAGTGAACGCCGGGAATCTCTCCCCAGGCACGCAGGCGCTCTGCCGGCACAGCCTTGGGATTGGACGGGTCGGGGGCTCCGTAGAGCGACAGCGTCACGTCGGCCCCTGCGAGGCGCGCGCGGCGTACGGCCTCGACGGCAAGGTCGATGCCCTTGGACCACAGCATGCGCGCCACCACAGCCACCCGAAGCGGCGGCAAGGCCGGCATGGGCGCCACCGGATAAGCCTCCGGGTCGACGCCCGCGCCACCGACGATCAGCACCCTTGGGTCGGCGGGGCTGAGCCCCAGCACCCGCGGATCATCCTCGTTTTCAAACAGATAGCGCGTTCCCCCGCCATCCAGCGGCCCGCGCAGAATAGCGCTGAGCCCGAGACGCGCCAGCCGACCGGCGAGATCCCGCCGCGCTCCGAGGAAGCCGAAGCCGGTGACCGCATAGACACGATTGCGAATCTTCGCGAAGCGCGCGGCGACGCCACCCAGCAGGATCACCCTGAGGGCAATGCAGTGCAGGATATCGGGGCGTTCATCCCTGAGGATCTGAATGAGGGTCCTGAGATAGCTGAGGACAGCCAGGGGATTGAGGCTGCGCCGTTCCGCATCGAGCGCGATGACGCGCGCACCCGTCGCCTCGATCTCGGCCCGATGGGCCCGTACGCGTGTCACCACCGTGACATCAAGGCCCATCTCCCGCGCTTTCCGGGCCATTGGCAGGAAATGCGAGACGAAGAACCAGTCTTCGGTGATGAGGAACAGGACGGAGCGGGCTGTCACAATGAAGCGAACCGATTGAACATGGCTTGGTCGGACCTGACTTGGCCGAACCGGGGCTCGCGCCCCATACCATCCACGCTCACGTCCCTGCAATCGCCTTCGATGCCGCAAAGGCTCGCAATCGCGGCCGGGAATCCGGCCGCGATCACGCCTTTGGCATCGTCACATGGTCGCGCCGACTTGCCACGGCACGAATTCGGTGTCGCCGTAACCGTTCTCCTCGGACTTCGAGCGCTCACCCGAAGCGACCTTCAGGACCTTCTCGAAGATCTCCTTGCCCTTGTCGGCAATCGAGACCCCGTCGAGCACATCACCGCAGTTGAGATCCATGTCGTCGATCATGCGCTCGTACATCACGGTGTTCGTCGCGATCTTGATCGAAGGGGTCGGCTTGCAGCCATAGGCGGAACCGCGACCGGTGGTGAAGCACAGCACATTGGCGCCGCCAGCCACCTGCCCGGTGGCCGAGACCGGATCGTAGCCGGGCGTGTCCATGTAGACAAAGCCATGCCGGTCGATGGGCTCGGCATAGTGATAGACGCCGGCGAGCGTCTTCGTGCCACCCTTGGCGGCCGCGCCCAGTGACTTCTCGAGGATCGTGGTGAGGCCGCCAGCCTTGTTGCCGGGCGATGGATTGTTGTTCATCTCCATCTTGTTGCGGGCGGTGTAGTCCTCCCACCATTGGATCATGGAGACGAGCTTCTCGCCGGTCGCGCGATCGGCCGCGCGGCGCGTGAGCAGATGCTCGGCCCCATAGATCTCGGGCGTTTCCGACAGGATGGCGGTGCCGCCCTGGTGGACGAGGATATCGACCGCCGCGCCAAGCGCGGGATTGGCCGTGATGCCGGAGTAGCCGTCGGACCCGCCGCACTGCAGCGCCAGCACGATCTCGGAGGCAGGCACCGTGGTGCGCTTGGCCTGCCCCACGATCGGCAGCATGTCGCGGATGGCCTCCACGCCCGCGGCAACCGTCTTTTTGGTGCCGCCGACATCCTGGATGACGAAGGAGCGGAAGGTGTCGCTCTCCTTCACGCCATAAGCCTCCATCCAGCGGCTGATCTGGAAGCCCTCGCAGCCGAGGCCCACCATGAGGACGCCGGCCATGTTGGGGTTCGTGGCATAGCCCCATTGGGTGCGCTTGAGGATCTCATAACCCTCGCCCTTCACATCGAGGGCACAGCCGCCCCCGTGCACGAGCGGGATGACGCCATCGATATTGGGGTGATCGTCGAGAAGCCCCGAGCGCTCGATCTCCTTGGCGATGTAGCGCGCCACGGTCGCCGAGCAATTCACCGAGGTGAGGATGCCGATGTAGTTGCGCGTGCCAACCTTGCCGTTGGCGCGGCGGAAGCCCTGAAACGTCGCCTGCTCGGTGAGCGGCAGCACGGGCTCATCACGCGCGTCCTCGGCAAAATGATATTCACGCGCGAACTCATGCATCTCGACATTGTGTTCGTGCACCCAATCACCGGGGGCGATCGCGGTGGAGGCGAAGCCGATGATCTGCCCGAACTTGCGGACCGGCTCACCCTGAGCGATCGGCACGATCGCCATCTTGTGGCCGCGCGGCACGCGCGCCGTCGCGACAACGTCTTCGGCCACGGCGCCCGGCTCGATCGGATCGACGGCAACGATGATGTTGTCGGCGTCATTTAGCCGGATGGTGCGGGAAGCCCGGGGGCGCTCCGAAACTAACTGATCCATGGACGGATTTTCCTCAAGCCGCGGATATTGCGGCTCGCTCCTTCGTTTTCATCGCACAAATTGTCACGGACGGCGCAATACGCAAGAGCCATTGCGCTACGGCATCTCGCTCTCTTGGACTCGTTCCAATCGAGCAGTTAGGCCTAACATGTTAGATCCGCGTAAACGAGCCTTCGTCAATGGTATCCGCGATCTATTCCGCCAGGATCACGCCCTTGCGAACGAGAAAACACCCATAGGGCCGGAGGTCTCCGACCTGGACCACGGCGAAGGCCTTTCGTGCGGCGTCGTAGAACGCGAAGCGCTCGATCCCCTCGGCCGGCAATGGCCGTCCCGCGGCGGCGTCGACCACGCGCTGGACCTCCTGCTGGATGGCGGGGACGGTGTCGCGATCGCCAACGATTTCCATGCGGCGGACGGGATCGGACACGAAATCGTCGATCGGCAGGACCGATAGGACGGCCTCCACGGCCCGGGCCAGGGTCAACGCCGGCAGGCGTACGAGCTTACCCGACGCCGTTGCACGGGCCACCGCCTCCGCGGGGAAATTGGCATCGACAATGGCGATGTCATCACCATGCCCCATAGCGGCGAGAACCCACAGGAGATCCGGCGTCAGCAGCGGATCAAGGCCCTTGAGCATGCGTTTTCCTCATCAGTCGGTCAGGTGTGGAAGAGCTGGATGCGAGCCGGAGCGCGCGCGGCCATCATGCCGGCACCGGCGCCTCGGGTTGCAGCAGGCCTTTCTGCTTGAGATCGGCCCAGAGAGCCGCCGGCACAGGCGTGGCGAAGGCCGCGATATTGGCGCGCACCTCGCCCGGCGCGACGCCGCCGAGAATGAGCGTCGCGACCGCAGGATGCCCGAGCGCGAATTGCATCGCTGCCTTGGCCAGCGGGACACCATGCACCTTGCAGGTGGCCTCGATCGCCGCCACGCGGTCCATGATAGGCTGCGGCGCGGGCTTATAATTATAGCGCGCGCCGGGAACAGCGCCGGTGGCGAGAATGCCCGAATTGAACACGCCGCCCAGCATCACGCCGACCTTGCGCTCCAGCGCCAGCGGCAGGAAGCTCTCCAAGGCGGGCTGTTCCAGCAGTGAGTAGCGCCCGGCCAGCAGCACGCAGTCGATATCGGCCATGCGCACGAAGCGCTCGCACATGTCCGCCTCGTTGACGCCGATGCCGATCGCGCGCACGACGCCTTCGTCACGCAGTCGCCTCAAGGCCGGATAGGCCCCCTGCATCACCTCCGCGACCCGCCCCTCGATGGCATCGGCCCCGTGGGTCCATATGTCGATATCATGGACAAGGACGATCTCGACATGGTCAGTCCCCAGGCGCAGCAAGGATTGCTCGAGCGACCGCAGCGTGCCGTCATAGGAATAGTCGAACTGCGCGCGATGCGGCAGGCCGCCGGCAAAGCCAGGTGCCGCCACTTCCTTGGCGGCGCCCGATGATACAGGAGCCGATGATGGGCGCCACGGGTCCATGACGCGGCCGACCTTGGTCGAGATGATCACCTGATCGCGCGGCAGGCGGCGCAGCCCGGTGCCGAGGCGATGCTCGGCGAGGCCGCTTCCGTACAAAGGAGAACTGTCGAACAGGCGGATGCCACCCTCGACCGCTGCGGCAATGGTGGCCAGCGCCGCGTCTTCGTCAAGCCGCTGGTAAAGATCCCCGAGCGGCGCCGTGCCGAAGCCGAGAACCGGGACGTCGAGATCCGTCCCGCCGAGGTGGCGCCTCGCGATAGGGCCCGGCGTCATCGCAGCCGCTGGGCCGGGCCGCTCCCGATCAAGCTTTTTCCCGTCGGGATTGTCTGGTTTGGACTTTTCCTGCGAAGTGTCTGACGTCATGGGCGCGGCACCGGTCAATGCGGCTGGAAATGCAACCACCGACATACCAGAATTTGACCGAACGGGGGGAGGCAAATCACTCCGGCCGCAAATTCGTGGCGCATCATCCCCGCAAGCCTGGCGGGTCGCCGAACTCCGCCATCCTTTGCAAAAACTAGCCCACGATAAGCGCTGAGGACAACTCCATAGCTACGTTTCACAGGTTGAGCCGCCGACGGAAGAAGGCTAGGCTCTGAGCATATTAGTAAGAGGGTTAATATACTATCAATATTCTCCAGTTAGATATTTATTAACGATACTGATCTTGAATAGAGCGATTGCAAAGATAGGGGGCTGCCATGGGCTATGCGTGGCCAACATCATTTTCCAATATTGAAGAAGCCGATGGCGCTACAAGTATTACCCATGACCCTGACCAGCTGAATATCTCTTTTTCTTGGGCCTTTCCGGTCATTCATGACGTCGTCAATCCGGTCTATGCTCATATCCTCCGGAATAACCCGGAGCTATCCGAGCAATTGAGCCGGATTCACGGCGCGGCCATCATGACGCTCCTCGCTGATACCGGCTGCGACAGGCAATCGATCATCGCTTGTCTGTACCAGACCTATGATCGACTAGGCCTTGATCGCAGACAGTGCATCGCCTTGCACAACATCATCGTGACCGAACTGACGACGGTGATCGCTCTCCGCAATCGCCAGTCACCGCGCCGACGCGCGGAGCTGGAGGCCATCATCGCCTTGCGGCTCGGCCTGATCGATGAGAAATCGCGTTGGCGCACCACTTCCGGAGCGACACGCCGCGCTGCGTGAGAGCGGGAACCGGCCCCGGCGAGGCGCAGCGATGCGCTCCTGTCTTATCAGAATGCCTTGAACGTAATGAGCGTCCGTGTATCCGCGATACCGGGCACGGTCTGCACCTTCTCGGCAACGAAATGACCGATGTCCACATCCGCATCGACATGAAACTTCACGAGTATGTCGTAGTCGCCGGCGATCGAATAGATTTCCGAGGCGATCTCGCGATCGGCGATCTCGCTGGCAACCTCGTAAGTTCTACCCAGCTTGCATTTTATCTGTACGAAGAAGGTCTGCATTCCCGGACTCCTCGGAAGATCGATGACGGGCTCATCGCTTTGTGTGTGTATCGCATCCCTCCAGAAGCATGCCCATACTTCTGGCGAGACGCTCAGTGCTCGCGAACGAAAAGGGATGGCTGAAGCCGCCGCGTTGCTTCCGCAACGCAGCCTGCCGCGACCGCCTTGATGAGATCGCCCGGCACGAACAGCAGGCTGCCGAGCGCCGCCTGCTGAAGGCTGAGCTTCGCCGAAAAGGCGAGCCAGGCGATACCAAGCGCATAGACGACCACGATGCCGCCGATGATGGAAGCGACGATGGCGGCCCAGAGAACAGGCAGGCGCGAAAGCCGCGCCATCGCCCAGCCGGTGACGGCAACCCCCGGAATCCAGCCGATGAGGAAACCGGCGGTCGGCCCGGCGAGCACGCCGATGCCGCCCCTCCCTCCCGCCAGAAGGGGCGCACCCAGCAACACGACCGCGATAAAGAGGCAGATGGCAGCGGTGCCGTAACGCGCGCCGAGCAGCACGCCCGCCAACATCACCCCGAGCGTCTGCATGGTGATCGGCACGCCGGCCACGAAGGGGAGATTGAAAGCCGGGAACAGGCCGAGCACGCCGAGAAGAGCCGCGAAGAGAGCGATGCGTACGAGATGACGCGTGTCCATGCCTACTCCCTGTCGCGATCGGCCGACGGTTCTGCCGGTGCCGAGCGCTGTTTGTGCTTCCCAGCTTCTCGCGATGAAAAGCCCCGCGCGTCAAGCGATTCCGACACATGATCGGCCATCACGAGCGTTTCCGCCACAAAGTTCGCGACGAGGCGCAGCGGTCGCCGGCTGCTGGACCGGGCGCGCCAAGCTTCCTCGCGGGCTTGCCAAAGGGCAAGCAGCACCGGCACGAAACGCAACACAAGCGCAACCGCCAGGGATAACCGTTCCGGATCGAGCCCGAAGAGGCGCAGGGGGCGCAACACCGGCTCCACCGCTGCCATCAGCGCGCGCAGCGTCGTCGTCATCGTGACGAGATCGGCGGCCAGGACCATCAGGACAATGCGCAATACCGATACGGCGGCCGCCTCCCAGCTGTCCGCCCAGACCTGCAGGAGACCGATGCCGACAAGGATTGGCGCAAGCGGCTTCAGCGCCGTGACATGCATGAGGGCTTCTCGCCCCAGCGTCCCGTAGATGCCCAGCACGACGCAATGACCAAGCAAGAGCAACCGCCAGTCGGACACCGGCAGCACGGCTATGCTGATCGCGGCGACTGCCATGAGCTTTGCTCCGGCCGGCACCCGGTGCAGCCAGGTGGGGCGCGCGAGATAGGCCGAGATCATGGTGCCAGGGCACGGCGCGCAGCCGCCTCATGATAGGCCGGCAGGATGCGACCGGGATCGCCATCGTCCCCGATCCGCCCCCCTTCCAGCCAGACGACGCGGTCGCAATCCGCGACCAGCTCGAGATCGTGGCTGGCCATGACGATCTGCAGCGGCAGCTCCCTGATCAGCCGCCGGAACGCCATGCGCATCGGCAGGTCGAGGCTGGCGAAGGGCTCGTCCAGAAGCAGCAGCGAAGGCTGCGCCGCCAGCACGCTGATGATCGCCACGCGCTGGCGCTCGCCGCCTGACAATTCATGCACCGCCCGGTTCTCCCAGCCGGGGCAGCCGTGCTCGGCAAGGCAACGGGCCGCCTCGGCTTCAGCCGCACGCCCCTTCACTCCGCGATTGCCGAAGGCGAAGGCGACCTCCTCACCCACCGTCGGAAAGATGATCTGATGGTCCGGGTTCTGGAAGACGAAGCCGATCTCGCCTGGCAACTCCCTCCGGTGGCGTCGCGTGTCGCGCCCGCCGAACCACACGTCGCCGGCGTCCGGCAATATGAGGCCATTGATCAGCCGCAGAAGCGAGCTTTTGCCAGAGCCATTGTCGCCGATCAGCCCGACCCGTCGCTCGGAGAGGGTCAGATCAAGCCCATCGAACAGCTTGCGTCCACCACGCGCCAGTTGAACCCGATCAAACCTGATCCTGTGCAGACGGGGTGTATCGGTCATTCCAGCCGTACCATTCCTCAGCGGTCGACGAAAAAAGCCGGGATGAACGGAAATGGCAACGTCCCCCATCCTTGGATGTCCATGACCGCATCTCCGAGAGGCCAGCCTTCTACGGGTGAGCCGGTCACCGCAGGCGCAGCGGCGAGCGCGGATCGACCAGCAGCCACAATGTTCCGACAATCGATGCGACGCCGATGGCGCCGAAGGATATGGCATCGCTTGCAGCCCAGTCCGGCGCCTCGAAGGGCCGCGCCTGGAGCAGCGCCACCGAATTGCTCACCCCCTGATGCGACACGATAAGGAAGGCGAACAGATTCGCGCCGAAATGCATGCCCATCGCGGCGCCGAGATCGCCGGTGATGACGACCGCGATGACCGTCACCAAGGCGAAAGCGGCGATATTCGCGAGGAGCGCCGCGTTCATCCAGCCCGTCGCCTCTGAATCCCAGTGGAGCAGGGTGAAGATGAGCGTCGGGATGCCCGCCCAGATCCACGGACTAGCGAAGCGCGCTCCGAGGATCTGCATGATATAGCCCCGGAACAGAACCTCCTCAGCGGAGGTCTGGACCAGGAGAATGACAACGAACGGGACGAGCCAGACGAGCCAGGTGCCGAAGCCGATATCGCCGGGAGCGAGTGAGGGATCGACCACGTAGGCCGCGAATTCCGCGATGAAGCTTGCGAAGAGCGCGGCGAGGGCCCCGCGGATGAAATGATCCCGCGTGATACGCCCGTCCGCGCCGAGCACGCTCGACGGCGGGCGCTTCTGCAGCCGCGCCAGCGACAGCCAGACGCCAATCCAGATGGTGCCGATGGAAGCCAGCATGATGAACATGCCGCTCGGGGTCGCCAGGAGGTCGGCGGTCGTCAGAAAAGCCTCCTCCCCGCTGGCCTCGCCGTCCACGAGGCTGAAGAAAAGGCTCGCAAAGGCCACGATGAAGAACTGTGCGATAAAGCAGATCAGGACCGTGACGACACAGCCGGCCACAAGGAGCCCGATGCTGAGACGACCACCGCGCGCTTTGTCGAGGTAACGGATGAAGGGAGGCCGGCTCTGCATGCTCACACCACATGATCCGATCGCGAGATAGGCGAGGATCTCCAGGGAGGCTCGCCTGTCGCCATGGCGAAGATCGGCGATCCATCGTTGCTACCAGGCGGCCTCGACCGGAAGCGCTGGGAGCCTCGCGACTCCTTACCACCGGCGCTCGACGGTCAATACACACGAACAGGCGATATTGTGAAGCCCTACCTCCGGTCAGCGCGCGGGCGGGTGGGTCATGGATCGACGGGATCCTGCCCGCAATCCCGAGCGCAGGGACACTACATCAGCCCCAATTCGCATGGGACTAGTCGGTCGCCTGTCGTTATCGCGTATCACTGCCACATTCCCCCGGGCGAGAGCTTAGGCTAGGCTAAATCGTTTTCCGCATCTTCGGGGACAGCTTTGCGCCGTATTTTCTGGATCATTCTCCTACTCGCGGCGATAGGGCTTCTTGCCCGCGTCCTTGTCGTCACGCGCAACACCTCCGAAATCGCGACCGCCGCCTATTTCGAAACATCGCGTGAGGACCACTCGCGCATGCGGGCCCTGCTGCGCCGCATGCCGAAAGGGGGCGATCTCCACACGCATCTGTCCGGCGCCGTTTACGCGGAACGCTACGTCTCATGGGCGATACGCGACGGGCTTTGCCTGAGGCGCTCCGACATGACGCTGATGGCGCCACCTGCGGGCGCCTCTCAGGATCAGCCATGCGGTGCTGATCCATCTGCCATACCGGTTGCCGATGCTGTATCCGGGCGGAATGGCCAGACGAACTACGATCTCCTGATCAATGCACTGTCCATGCGCTGGTTCCTGCCATCACCCGAAGTCCCCTCAGGACACGACCAGTTCTTCGGCACGTTCGGCAAGTTCAACGCCGCAACCGGCGGAGACCACTGGGATAAGACCGCGCAAAGCATCGCCGAGATGACGGTGGACCAGCTCCGGCAATACGATGCCGAGGCAGTGCAATACGTCGAGTTCATGGCGACCTTCTTCGAAGGGGAACAGCGTCAGCGGATGGCGCAGGCAATCGCCCAGGAGGCCGAGCCTGCCGCGATGCTGGAGGCTCTCGAACGCCACGGACTTGCCGAATTGGTGACGGCGAGAGCAGAGCAACTTTCTGACATGATCGCCCGGATCGAGCGTCTGCGCGACTGCGGATCTGACAAACAGAATCCGGGTTGTGGCGTCACCTTCCGTTTCATCGCCCAGATCAATCGGAACAGCGCGCCCATAGAGGTCTTCGCGCAGACGGCGCTCGCCACGGCCCTGGTCCGCAAGGCTCCGCATATCGTGGTAGGCATCAACTATGTCGGCCCTGAAGATTACCGGATTTCGTTGCGAGACTATCGCACCCACATGCGCTGGATCCGCTATCTCGCCCGCGACGATGTGCCGGTCGCGTTGCATGCCGGCGAATTGTGGATGGGGCTCGTCCCACCGCCCGATCTCGATTTCCATATCCGCGATGCGGTCGAGACAGCAGGAGCCCGACGTATCGGGCACGGCACGGCGGTGGTCTTCGAGCGCGACATGGACAGCCTGCTCGCCGAGATGCGCCGCCGTGGCGTCACCATCGAAATCGCGCTGACATCCAGCGATGTCATCCTGGGCGTGCGTGGCAAGGAACACCCGATCTCGATCTATCTCGCCTCGGGCGTGCCCGTCGTCCTCGCAACGGACGACGCGGGCGTCTCCCGCATCGACCTTGGCAACGAATATTACCGCGCCGCCCGCGACCACGGCCTTGGCTATCGCCAGCTCAAGGCGATCGCCCGGAACGCGATCGCTCATTCGTTTCTGACAGGCGCGGATAAGCAAAGGGAACTCGACCGGCTCGACCGCTCATTCGCGGCCTTCGAGCGCATGGTGTCGTCGGAGCAACCCGCGCTTGCCCGGCTCAAGACGCTGGTGCTTGCGCTCTTTTCCCCGGGACCCTAAGGGGGCACCGCGCGCGCAGGTCCGGCGGATCAAGGCCAGGCGAAAAGGGTCATAATTTGGGAGATTGGATTGGAATTCCAGACAGCCTCCAAGAGGCTGGTGGAGCTGAGGGGAATCGAACCCCTGACCTCTGCAGTGCGATTGCAGCGCTCTCCCATCTGAGCTACAGCCCCCGACCCGGCGGGTTTGCGCGTTGTAGGGCGCCTCCATAGGCAATGTCAATCGTCCAGAACGGCCCCTCCTACGAAATGTTCAAGGCCGGTCTGCGCCAAACGCGGCCCCGCCTTTCGCGCACAATTCTTGTGCCGCCGGGATACCACGGCTACACAGACCCGGTGATGCAACGTCAGGCGCGCTCATGATCTCTTTCATCAATCTCCTTCTTACCGTCATCGATATCTACTCGTATCTCGTCATCGCCTCGGCGATCATGAGCTGGCTGGTGGCTTTCAATGTGATGAACCCCCGCAATGACATCGTGCGGGCCATTGGCAATTTTCTGTACCAGATCACGGAACCCGCGTTGCGGCCGATCCGCAACATTCTTCCCAATCTCGGCGGCGTCGATATCTCGCCGGTGATTCTGCTGCTGTTGCTGTGGTTCATCTCCAGCCTGATCAGGGAATATGCCTACAGCATCCTCTTGTGAGGTCTATCCTTGGCGTGCCGATCAGACTGGCACCCTCATCGTCAGCGTGCGCCTGACGCCGCGAGGGGGACGTGATGCTCTCGACGGTATCGCCGTGCTGTCGGATGGGCGCGCCGTCCTCAAGGCCCGCGTCCGGGTAGCCGCGGAAGATGGCGCGGCGAACGCCGCGCTTTTGGCGATGCTGGCGAAGGCGGCCGGGCTGCCGGCCTCCGCGGCCAGCTTGAAGAGCGGCCATCGTATGCGTCTCAAGACGATTGCGCTGGCCGGCAACGCAACAGAGATAGCCGAGCGCCTCACCGCAATGCTCGGCATGATATCGCAGAGCAGTGATCGAGGAGCAGGCCAGTGAGCGCGACAATTATCGACGGCAAAGCTTTCGCAGCCGGCTTGCGCGAACGTCTGACAGGAGCTGTCGCCGCCTTCCGGGCATCCGTTGGCCAGGTTCCCGGCCTCGCGGTCGTCTTGGTGGGCGAGGATCCGGCGAGTCAGGTCTACGTCAGGTCGAAGGCGAAGCAGACGGTCGAAATCGGCATGCGCTCCATCGAGCACAAGCTGCCGGCGAGCGTGAGCCAGCAGGATCTGGAAGCGCTGGTGCGACGTCTCAACGCCGACGACGCCGTCGATGGCATCCTCGTCCAGTTGCCCCTTCCCGCTGGCCTCGACGCAACGCCGGTCATCGCCGCGATCGATCCGCTCAAGGACGTGGACGGCCTCACCGACGCCAGCGCGGGGCGCCTCGCGAGCGGCCGCGTCGGCCTCGTACCCTGCACGCCGCTCGGCTCGATGATGCTCATCAACTCCGTCGCGCCTGATATCTCCGGGGCCGAGGCCGTCGTCGTCGGCCGCTCCAATCTCGTCGGCAAGCCGATCGCCCAGTTGCTTCTGCAACAGAACGCAACCGTGACGATCGCCCATTCGCGGACCCGCGACCTCGCGGCGGTGTGCCGCCGCGCCGATATCCTCGTCGCCGCCGTCGGCCGGCCCGATATGCTCGGTGCCGACCATGTGAAGGACGGTGCCATTGTCATAGACGTCGGCATCAACCGCGTCCCCGCACCCGAGCTCGGCGAGGGCAAGACGCGCCTCATCGGCGATGTCGCCTTCGAGGCGGCGCGGGCCAAGGCGCGGGCGATCACCCCCGTCCCCGGCGGTGTCGGCCCCATGACCATTGCCTGCCTGTTGAGGAATACGCTGACCGCCGCGCGGCTGCGCCGCGGCCTCGAAGACACCGTCGTGTAAGAGCGAATTTCGGACCATGGCCATGACGACGCCAGTGCGCCTGCCGCAGGACACCGCCCTTCTCGTTCTCAGCGCGGGGACCGCCGCGCCGTCACTCCGCGAGGAACCGCTGGCCGCCCTGATCGCCGCCTGGTGTAGCGCGAACATGCCGCGCGCCATCCTGACGCCGGCGCATGATCCCGTTCGGGAGACAGACGCGGACATCCCCGTGATGACCCATGGCGCGGCCGGCATCTTCTCCGGCACCGAACTCGATCCGCGCCTGACGGCGGCCGGCATCACGACCATCGTCCTGGCAACCGCAAGCGATACCGTTCCTCTCATCCAAGGCGGCACTGAAGCCGCGAGCCTTGGTTATCGCGTCATCATCATGGGCGACGAGAACGCCGCATCCGATGCGTTCGTGTCTGTTGCAGGTGCGAAAATCGCATCTTCCGCCGCAATCGCCGCCGGCGTCGCGCTCTCGGCCGGCCGGAAAAGGCCCTGGCCGACGCTCCCGGCCAACACGCTCTAAATGTTAACTTATCCCCGTCACAAGGGATAACGGGAGGGGCGCAGAATGACAGAATTTCAATTTTGTCACCACGTTGCCCCCCTTACTGCATTGCGATTACCGCCCATATTGAGTACCAACCGGAACAACTTCGACTAACTCTAGACTACCCACCTGTTCCGAGAGGTCTCCGGAGACCCGCCCATGGCCGAGGCCAAAGCGCCCACGTCCCAGCCGGCTCACAGCCGGCCTCTTTCTCCCCATCTGCAAGTCTGGCGTTGGACCTGGACGATGGCGATGTCGGTCGTTCACCGTGTCACCGGTGGCGCGCTCTATGTCGGCACCCTGCTCCTAGTCATCTGGCTTGTCGCGCTGGCCAGCGGTCCTCGCGCCTTCGAGTGGGTGCAGTGGTTCATGGGGTCCTGGCTCGGCTACCTCATCCTGTTCGGCTACACTTGGGCGCTGCTGCACCACATGATGGGCGGCCTCCGCCATTTCATGTGGGATTTCGGCCGCGGCTTCGAGCCGAAAGAGCGGCTCATGCTGGCTCAGGGCAGCCTCATCGCATCGGCCGCGCTCACGCTTCTCGTGTGGGCCGTCGGCCTGAGCCTGAGCTGAGGGAGCGCCATGTCGCAGTTCAAATTCTCCATCCGCACCCCGGCTGGCCGCGTCCGCGGCCTCGGCTCGGCGAAATCCGGCACAGAACATTTCTGGCTGCAGCGGCTGACCGCCGTCGCCAACGTGCCGCTGGCGATCGCCTTCATCATCATCGTCGTGTCAGTGGCGGGACGTGATTTCGAAGATGCGCGCCTTGCCATCAGCCAGCCGCTGATCGCCATCCTGCTGCTTCTCTTCATTCTGTCGGGCGTCATTCATATGCGCCTCGGCATGCAGGTCATCATCGAGGACTATGTGCATTCTGAAGGTGCCAAGGTCATCGCCGTGATGGCCAACACCTTCTTCGCCGTCGTCATTGGTGCGGCCGCGACCTTTGCGGTTCTCAAGATCGCCTTCGGGATTTAAGTCATGGCTCAGGCGTCCCAGACCACGACCTTCGGCGCATCCACGCCCAGCATCAACGGTCGTGCCTATCCGATCACGGATCACACTTTCGACGTGATCATCGTCGGTGCCGGCGGCGCCGGCCTGCGCGCGACCGTCGGCTGCAGCGAGGCTGGCCTCAGGACAGCCTGCATCACCAAGGTGTTCCCGACGCGCTCGCATACGGTCGCCGCCCAGGGTGGCGTCGCCGCCTCCCTCGCCAACATGGGCCCCGACAACTGGCAGTGGCACATGTACGATACCGTCAAGGGATCGGACTGGCTGGGCGACCAGGACTCCATCGAATATCTCGTGCGCAACGCGCCCGCCGCCGTCTATGAGCTCGAGCACTGGGGCGTGCCCTTCTCGCGTACCGAGGATGGCCGGATCTACCAGCGGCCGTTCGGCGGCATGACCACGGATTTCGGCAGGGGCCCGCCCGCCCAGCGCACCTGCGCCGCCGCGGACCGCACCGGACACGCCATCCTGCACACGCTGTATGGCCAGGCCGTCCGCAACAACACCGAATTCTTCATCGAGTATTTCGCCATCGACCTCATCATGGATGAGGAAGGCCGCTGCCGCGGCGTGATCGCGCTCAAGCTCGACGACGGCACGCTCCACCGCTTCCGCGCCCATCTCGTGATGCTGGCGACCGGCGGCTACGGCCGCGCCTATTTCTCGGCGACATCAGCCCACACCTGCACCGGCGATGGCAACGCCATGGTGCTGCGCGCCGGCCTGCCCCTGCAGGACATGGAATTCGTGCAGTTCCACCCCACCGGCATCTACGGTTCAGGCTGCCTGATCACCGAGGGCGCGCGTGGCGAGGGCGGCTATCTCACGAATTCCGAAGGCGAGCGCTTCATGGAGCGTTATGCGCCATCGGTGAAGGACCTCGCTCCGCGCGACATGGTCTCGCGTTCCATGACCATGGAAATCCGTGAGGGCCGCGGCGTCGGCAAGCAAAAAGACCATATCTTCCTGCACCTCGACCATCTCGATCCGGCCGTCCTGCACGAGCGCCTTCCCGGCATCTCGGAATCGGCGAAGATCTTCGCGGGCGTCGACGTGACCAAGGAGCCGATCCCGGTTCTGCCAACCGTGCACTACAACATGGGCGGCATTCCCACGAACTACCACGGCGAGGTCGTGACGCTGAAGGATGGCAATCCTGACTTCATCGTTCCTGGCCTGATGGCGCTCGGTGAGGCTGCCTGCGTGTCGGTGCACGGCGCCAACCGTCTCGGTTCCAACTCGCTGATCGATCTCGTGGTGTTCGGCCGCGCCGCCGGCCTGCGCGCCGCCGAGCTCGTGAAGCCCGGCGAGAAGCACGCCAATCTCCCGGCCGATTCCGCGGAGATGTCGCTGAGCCGTCTCGACAAGCTCCGCTACGCGAACGGCGGCACGCCGACTGCCGAACTGCGCCTGCAGATGCAGCGCACCATGCAGTCGAACTGCGCCGTGTTCCGCACCGGCGAGGTGCTGGAAGAGGGGCGCGCCTTGATCAAGGACGTCTGGACGGGCGCGGCCGACATCAAGGTCACCGACCGCTCGCTGATCTGGAATTCCGATCTCGTCGAGACGCTGGAATTCGACAATCTCATCACCCAGGCCGTCGTGACCATGGAAGGCGCGGCCAACCGCACCGAAAGCCGTGGCGCCCATGCCCGCGAGGACTATGCGAGCCGCGACGACGTGAACTGGATGAAGCACACCCTGGCCTGGGTCGACGAGACGAAGAAGAGCGTCGCGCTCGATTACCGGCCGGTCCACAGCTACACCATGTCGAACGAGATCCAGTACATCGAGCCCAAGGCTCGCGTTTATTGATCGCGTTGGCTCGCCCTGCCGGCGGTCGTTGAGGTTCAGGATATGGCCGAATTCGCCCTTCCCAAAAATTCCCGGATGACTGAAGGCAAGGTGTGGCCGAAGCCGGCCGGCGCCAAGCACACGACCGATTTCCGCGTCTACCGCTGGGATCCGGACACGGGCGAGAACCCGCGGATCGACACCTACACGGTGGATCGGGACGATTGCGGCCCGATGGTGCTCGACGCCATCATCTGGATCAAGAACAAGGTCGATCCGACGCTGACCTTCCGGCGCTCCTGCCGAGAGGGCATCTGCGGCTCCTGCGCCATGAACATCGATGGCGCCAACACGCTCGCCTGCACCAAGGGCATTGACGAAGTCGTGCGCAAGGGCGTGGTGAAGATCTATCCCTTGCCGCATATGCCCGTGGTCAAGGACCTCGTGCCGGATCTCACGCGTTTCTACGCCCAGCATGCCTCGATCGAGCCCTGGCTCCAGACGACGACGCCGGCTCCCGAAAAAGAATGGCGACAGAGCCACGAAGACCGGCAGAAGCTCGACGGTCTTTATGAGTGCATCCTCTGCGCCTGCTGTTCGACCTCCTGCCCGAGCTATTGGTGGAATGGCGATCGCTATCTCGGCCCCGCGGCTTTGCTGCAAGCCTATCGCTGGCTGATCGACTCGCGCGACGAAGCCACCGGCGAGCGGCTGGACCAGCTCGAGGATCCCTTCCGCCTTTATCGCTGCCACACGATCATGAATTGTGCGAATGTGTGCCCGAAGGGCCTCAATCCTGCGAAGGCCATCGCAGAGATCAAGCAAATGATGGTCGTTCGCCAGGTCTGACGGCTGCCAGGTCGGACGGCTGGCCCCGATGGCCGGCCCGTGACATCGGGAGGCACTCATGATCGATCATCTCAGCCTTCAGGTTTCCGATTACACCAAGGCCAAAGCCTTCTACACCACGGCTTTGGCGCCCCTCGGGTATAGCGTGGTGATGGAATTCGCGGATGCCACGGCGGGCTTCGGCCGTGACGGGAAGCCTGATCTCTGGATAGCCGCCGGCGGTCCTACCTCTCCACCCATTCACATCGCCTTCCGCGCGGAGACGCGAGCCGCCGTCGACGCTTTCCATGCCGCCGCGCTGGCGGCCGGCGCGACGGATAACGGCGCACCCGGGCTGCGGCCTCATTATCATCCCAATTATTATGGTGCTTTCGTGCGGGATCTGGACGGCCACAATATCGAGGCGGTCTGTCATACCGAAGCCGCATAGGCCGTTTTTGATGGCCACGGTGAATGGTTGACGATGCTCAGTACTTGCTCAATGCCTCCGCTTAAGGCACACCATTGAGGGAGCTCCGAGCTGACGCAGGTCTTGACCGAACTCGGCGAGTATGCGGGAGAGCGCAGAGGATGCAGTTGATCGTGCGTGATTTTGGATCCAAATGGCCCGTCGTGGCAGCTGTGATGCTGCTCGGTCTCAGCGCCTGCACAAGCTCCGATCGTTTCTCCGACCGGTCCGGCGGTGTCCAGCCTCGCCCCGGGAGTAATTCGCGCGCGATCAGCGACGACATGGAGCCCATTGCGCCAGGCCCCGCACCGACCGTCATTGCAAGCCCCCTGCCGCCGGCGCCCGGCACATCCGTTGCCTCGGATCCGAACTTCCCGATGCCTGGCGCCCCCGCACCTGTCGATCCCATGCTTGGCCAGCCAAAGCCTGACAGCATGGCAAGCCTTGGCACGCCTGGCGGTGGCGCGAGCGCACCGACGCCGCGCGCGCCGGCATCGCGTACGGCGATTACCGGCACCTGGACCGCACGCGAGGCGACCGGCGGCTCGTGCCGCGTAACGCTGTCGAGCTCGCCGTCGCTCGACCTGTATCGCGCGTCGACGTCGGGCTGCGCCAACAAGGACCTGCAGACCGTCAACGCCTGGGACTTGCGTGACGACGAGGTTTACCTCTATTCCCGCGGCAGCGTAGTCGCCCGCCTGAAAGGGGGCTCGGGCGCCTATAATGGCGTGATCGCCAAGTCTGGCGCTCCTGTCACGATCTCTCGCTGATCCGGTCTCAGTCGGCCGCAGGCGCCATTGGCCCGGGGATCGCCGTCGGTGATCCCATCGGTGATCCCATCGGTGATTCTTGGAGCCATCGCTTCAGAAACATATCGAGCCAAGCGGCGACGGCGCCGTCATACATGAAACGGCCGCTATGGTGGAGCCGGGCCTCCTGGGCGCCGGGCAAGGCGAGCCGTTCCACACCACGCGTCGTCCAGCGATAGACCATGGCGTGCGTCACCTCCGGATGAAACTGAAAGCCGAAGGCGGCCGGACCAACCTGGATGGCCTGCACGGGAAAGTCCGTCCCCGTTGCGAGGACCGATACACCGGCAGGATCATCAAGCCCCTCGCGGTGCCACTGATAGACATGGGACGGCCAGGGAACGCCGAGGCGGCTGGCGAAGTCTTCTCCTGCGAAGGTGGGAAGGATCGGGAAGTAACCGATTTCTGCCCGTCCCTCCGCGTGTCCCGCGACGCGCCCGCCCATATGCTTGACGAGCATCTGCGCACCCAGGCAAAGCCCGAGGAAGGGCTTTTCTTCCTTGAGAACACGGCCGATCCAATCGATCTCACCGCGTAGCCAGGGCTCGTCGTCATTGGCGCTCATCGGGCCGCCAAAGATGACCACGCCATCGTGGGCTTCAAGCGTATCCGGCAGCGGATCTCCGAACCGTGGACGGCGGATATCGAGAGCATGCCCCTGAGCGGCGATCAGCCGCCCTACCCGCCCGGGCGAAGAATGCTCCTGGTGCAGGACCATGAGGACCGGTTGCCTTGCCCGTACATGGCCCGCCCGTGGGCGGATATCCAAAGGACGGGCCGCTCTATCGTGCATGCTTCAACGGCCCTCAGGTAAATCGGGGGGCTGGCGGCGCAGATCGGCGACGACGGCCTCATCGAGACCAAGCAAGCGCGCCAGCTGCCAGATCAGATCGTCCTCAAGTTCGCGCACTTCGCCATCGGCCTGCGCCAGATCCCACGCCAAATGGAGAAGACGCGTTCTTGCGGCGATATCAAGGCGGCGGCGCAATGGCGCGATCAATGTCTCGACATCGGCGCTGCCGCGGTCTGCCAGATCGCCCTGGGCGGCGAGCGCCTCGGCATCGGTTGACGTGAGGGAAAATTCGTCTCTGAGCACCGCTTCCAGGCGCGCCCATTCGGCCGGGACAATAATGCCGTCGATGCGGGCGACATGCACCAGCAATGTCGCGAGGGCGAGCCGCTCATCATCGCCCTCAGCGGCGCTCATTTTTGCGTCACCGCTGCCGACGCGCTCGACGAGCTCGCGCACGAGGGCGAGGAGGGATAACGGATTGTAAGGCGAGGCTTTCGTCATAAACAACAGATCCCAGGCCAGCCAAGGAACCTGAAGGCGGCCTTTCCGGCCATCAAACACCGATTCTCTTCAGCTGGAGTGAACATAAAAGCAAGAAAGGCGCCAGTTCCGAAGATAGCCGCATCGACCCTAAACCTCACGGCCAGAGCTAGCGACCGTTGGCCTGCCGCCATGCCGTGTAATCGGTCTGCGTCTGGGGATCTGTGGGTGGATAAAGACCGAGGATTGAGCGACCCTTGAGGACCTCCTGCTGGACGAAATCCTCGAAGGCGGTCATTTCCACCGCCTCGCTCGCGATCTCGTCGGCGAGATGGGCCGGGATGACGATCACGCCCTCACCATCGCCGACGATGACATCCTCGGGAAACACGGCGACATCACCGCATCCGATCGGCACATTGATGTCGAGCGCCTGATGATGGGTCAGATTGGTCGGTGCAGAAGGGCGATGGTGATAAGCTGGGATGGCAAGGGCCGCGATATCGGGGCTGTCGCGAAAACCGCCATCGGTGACGACACCGGCGGCCCCGCGCATCATGAGCCGGGAGACGAGAATGGCGCCAGCCGAAGCCGCACGCGCATCCTTGCGGCTGTCGAAGACCATCACAGCGCCCGGCGGGCATTCTTCAACGGCCTTGCGCTGCGGGTGGGAGCGGTCGCGAAAAACGTCGATGGTATTCAGATCCTCGCGCGCCGGGATATAGCGGAGCGTGAAAGCCTCACCCACCATGTTATCGCCCTTGAACTGCAAGGGGCTGACATCCTGGATGAACTGGTTGCGCAATCCCCGCTTGAACAGCGCCGTGCTCAGCGTCGCGGTGCTCACGGATTTCAGCTTCTGGCGGGTTTCTGCAGACAGCATCGGCTTCTCCGGCTTGCGTGATCTGATTGGATGCCTGTGAGGCGTCACTCCCGCCGGAGATAATGAGCGAGAAGGCAGCCTAAGGCCACTGTCAGACGCCGATCTTACCGAAAATTTGTCTGATGTCCGATGAATAGGCACCGCGCTGCGGTCGCATCTCCGGATGAGGGCAGGCAGCCGGATGCTTGCCGACAACACCGCGCCTTCTGTCTACAAGGCAAGCATTTTTGTGTACATAAATCCGGCTGAGATCTAGAACGGGACCGATCAGCAACGGGTCTTTTCGCAGGAGCCTTCACATGAGCCGACGCACGAAGTTCCGGGAACTCGTCGATGACCGCGATCTGCTGGTCATGCCCGGCGCCTATGACGGACTTTCGGCGCGGATCATCGAGGCGGAAGGGTTTCACGCACTCGTCGCCGGAGGCTATGCGGCGATCGGCTCGATGATGGGCGAGCCTGACGGCGGCCAGTCGAACATGCGGGACATGGTCGATCACTACGCCCGCATCGTCGGCGCCGTTGAAATCCCGGTCTATGTGGACGCGGATACCGGCTTCGGCGGCGTGCATAATGTTGCGAAGGCGGTCCGCGCTCTCGAGGCGACGGGGGCGGCCGGTCTGTTCTTCAGCGACCAGGTCTTTCCTAACCGCTGCGGCTATTTGCCGGGAAAGCAGGTCGTGCCGGTCGAGATCATGCTGTCGCGCATTGCAGCCGCGCTCGATGCTCGGACGGATGAGCGCTTCTTCATCGGCACGCGCACGGATTGCCTGAGCCTGACAGGGCTCGACGATGCGATCGAGCGCTGCCAGATGTTCGTCGAGGCCGGCGTCGACATGGCCAAACCGCAGGGTGCCGATACGCGTGAGCAGATCACCCGTTCGATGGCGGAAATACCCGGTCCGCATTTCGCCACGCTGTCGCAAGCCGCCGGTGAGCATCCAGCGGGCCTGGAAGGCATGCGCGAGATCGGGGTAGCGGCGGTCACGATGCCGTCGATCAGCTTATTTGCGGCTGCGCAGGGCGTACGAAAGGCAATCGCCAAGCTTGCAGCGACCGGCAGCACGGCCGATCTCGCCGACCAACTCATGCCCTTGCCCGAGTACTACGAGCTCGTCAGATTGGGCGAATTCCAGTCCAGAGAAAAATCCTACGACGATCGCGCTGCAGACATCCTGGCGCGGCGGAACAGCCCCAGGACTTAAGTCAGCGACCTGCCGGGTCGCCCATATCGTCGAGCTGCAGCGATGCGATGAAGTCGTTGAATTGCTCGCCCTGCATGATGATGTGGGAGCGCAACAGGCCGGATGCCCGCTCGCCATCCATCGCGAAAATGGCTTCCACGATCCGCTCGTGTTCGGCGAAGGAGACGTGCATGCGTTTGCGAAAGCGCTGGCGGCGGCGGCGGTAAGGCTTCAAGCGCCTGTGCAGCGCGGTGGCCTGTTCAATCAGGAAATCGTTGTGGCTCGCCGCATAGATGGCGAAGTGGAAAGCCTCGTTCTCTTCATAGTATGTCACGGAGTCATCGCGTGCCACGGCATCGGCACAGGCCGCGTGGCGTATCGAGATCGCCTCCCGGTCGGCATCCGTGTATCTGCGCGCAGCCAGACGGCCGGCCATGCTTTCATATTCAGCCATCACCTCGAACATCTGGACGAGGCGCTCTGGCCCTATCTGCGCGACGATGGCGCCACGGCGCGGGCGAATTTCCACCAGCCCGATTGAAGCCAGTTGCATCAACGCCTCACGTACCGGCGTTCGCGAGACACCGAACCGCTCCGCGACCGACACCTCATCCATGCGCTGCCCGGGGAGGAATACGCCGTTGACGATATCCTCCTCGATCTTGTTACGCAGCCTGTTCCGCGAATTCGGCGCTACTTCCATTCAACCTTCGCTCCGTCCCGGCACCATTGCGTACGACGCATAAACCTGTCCGCGCATGATGACAGCACACAAACGCAGTGCATCCTGATTTAACCCCGCTGCGCGCCGCGTGCAATACGAAACAGGTCATCTTGCATACAAGAATTCGATTTATGTTGACGCAAAGGACAACGATGCATAAATTGCGACCATAAAGTGCATAATATTCAGGGGAACGCCCTTTATGTCACGACTTGGCAGTATCGTTCGCGACGGGGATATCGTTTCCGGCGCTCTCTTGGCGGCCTTAGGGACCTACATAATCTCAAAGGCTTCCACCTGGGACTATATGACCACAAACGGGCCGGGACCTGGTTTTTTCCCCCTGTGGTACGGCATCTGTATTGTGGTGTTGTCGTTAGGGCTTGTCGGCTGCGCTCTCTTCCGAGGCGTCGGCGAGGCGCATGAGCCGATCGATTGGCGGGGCGTTGGCCGCGCCATCGTTACTTGGCTCGCGTTTGTCGTCGCGACGGCTTTCATGCCCTATCTCGGCTTCGTCATCGCCTTCACCCTGCTTTGCTTTTGCCTGATCCACGTCGTCTTCCGGCAGTCGCTGCTCCGAGCGATCGTGGCATCTGTGGCGATTACTGCGGTGTTCAAGCTCATATTTGTCGTCTTGTTGCAGCTCGATCTGCCCATCGGCGCGCTAGGTATCTAATCATGGACATTATCAACGGGCTCGCCCATGGCTTCGGCATCGCTCTGGTGCCGCAGAACCTGCTCTGGTGCTTCGTCGGGTGCTTTCTCGGGACCGTCGTCGGAATTCTACCCGGCCTCGGGCCAGCGGCGACGATCGCAATCCTGATGCCTCTGACGCTGAACATGGACCCTGCCGGCGGCATCATCATGCTGACGGGCATCTATTACGGCGCCAAGTACGGTGGCTCGACGACGTCGATCCTGCTCAACATGCCGGGCGAGTCGAGCTCCGTCGTATCCTGCATCGACGGCTACCAGATGGCGCGCAACGGCCGCGCCGGCGCGGCGCTCGGCATCGCGGCGATCGCGTCCTTCATCGCGGGCACGGTTGGTATCGTGCTTTTGACGCTCGTCGCCCCCGCGGTCGCCCGCTTCGCCCTGTCCTTCTCGGCGCCTGAATATTTCGCGTTGATGGCCTTCGGCCTCTCGCTCGTCGTCCTGCTTTCGGGCGCCTCGCTGCTCAAGGGACTGCTGGCGCTGCTGGTCGGCCTATGGATATCCACCGTGGGTATCGATCTTTTCTCCGCGCAGTCACGCTTCACCTTTGGCCGCAGTGAACTTCTCGGCGGGCTCGACTTCGTCGTGATCGCCATCGGTGTCTTTGCCATCGCGGAAATCCTGACCACCATCCAGCACAGGCAGGAAGGCACGCTGATCCCGGTGCCGAAGGGCTTCCGCAATCTCCTGCCAAGCCGTGAGGAACTGAAGGCGTCGCGCTTCGCATTCGTGAACGGCTCATTCACCGGCTTCATCATCGGCGTGCTGCCGGGCGCGGGGTCGGCGATCGCCTCCTTCATCGCCTACGGCATCGAGAAGGCTGTCTCGAAGCGCAAGGAGATGTTTGGCAAGGGGGCGCCGGAAGGGCTTGCAGCACCGGAAGGCGCGAATAACGCGGATACCGGCGGCGCACTCGTCCCACTGCTGACGCTCGGCATTCCGGGCGGCGGCACCACCGCCATCCTGTTGTCGGCGCTCGTTCTCTGGGGCATCCGTCCCGGCCCGCTGATGATCACGGAATCACCGGATATCTTTTGGGGTCTCGTCGCCTCGATGTATGTCGGCAACGTGGTCCTGCTTCTTCTCAACCTGCCGCTCGTTCCGCTCTTCGCTCAGCTCTTGCGCGTGCCGACGTGGATCCTGTTTCCCGTCATCTTCGGCCTGTCCATCATCGGGGCCTACAGCGTCTCGGAACGCATCTTCGACGTCGAGCTGCTCGCGGCATTCGGTCTGCTCGGCTTCCTGATGGCCAAGACGGGCTTCCCGAGCGCGCCGCTCATTCTCGGCTTCGTGCTGGGCGACGCCATGGAGCGTGCGCTGCGCCAATCGCTGATGATGTCGCAGGGCGACCTCACAACCTTCTTCCAGCGTCCCATCTCGCTGGTCCTGCTGATAGCGGCAGTCGTCATCCTGCTGTTGCCACTGGTCAGCTGGTTCAATCGCGCGCGCGTCCGCGCGATTAGCGAAGGCGCCTGAAGCAAACCAACAATCGTCCATAGGAGGAACGCATGAAACTCTCTGCCTTGCTGGCCACGGCGTTCGTGGCCACCATGACACTCGCCCCCATGTCCACGGCACAGGCACAGTTTACGCCCAAGCGCCCGCTGGAAATCGCGGTCCATGCCGGCCCCGGATCGGGCAATGACGTTTTCGCCCGCGCCTTGATCTCGGTCATCGATAAGAACAAGCTCTCTCCCGTTCGGATCCAGGTCGCCAACAAGCCCGGCGGTGGCAGCACGACCGCAGCCGCCTATCTGGCGAGCAAGGCCGGCAACGAAAACACGCTGGGCGTATTCACAAACATCTGGATCACGGACCCGCTTGTTTCGGCCGAAGCGACGAACCCGTTGACCAGCATGACGCCTGTCGCTCTGGTTATCCGTGAGCCGGGCCTTATCGCCGTCAAGGCAGACGCCCCATACAAGACGCTTCAGGACTTCATCGACGCCGCCAAGGCCACGCCCGGCAAGCTCAGCCAGTCGGGCGGATCGGTGCTCGCGCGCGAGAACGTCTTGCGCCAGCTGTTGATGGGCGTGACCGGCGCGGACTGGCAGTTCATCTCGTTCCCATCGGGTGGGGAGCGGCTTTCAGCGCTGCTCGGTGGCCACGTCAACATGATGATCGTGGAGCCCGGTGAAGCAACCTCTCAGGTCCGCAGTGGCGCGATGCGCGTGATCGCTGCCGTGGCAGACAAGCGGCTACCGAGCTTCCCGGATGTTCCGACGCTCCAGGAGGCGGGCTTCAACATTCCGAATCTGCCGCAGATCCGCGGCATCGTCGCGCCGCCCGGCACACCGAAGGAAGTCGTCGCGTACTACAGCGACCTGATCCGGAAGGCGACCGAGACGCAGGAATGGAAAGACTACGTTGTCGAAAATGGCTTCGAGGCTGCCTTCACGACTCCCGAGGAAACCTTGAAGTTCATCACCGAATACACCGCGCAGCTGAAGGGTATCCTTGAGAAAGCCGGTATCAAGCTCGTCGCGCGCTGAGATTTTCTGGTCCACTATCAGCAGCCAGCCCCGCGATGGGACTGGCTGCTTTTCTTTATCCTTCATGGGGAGACGGAAATGCTATGTCAGTCTTGCCAATTCGGCGACCTCCGCATCACGCGCGTCCTGGAGATGTCCGGGCCGACCCATGATCCGGCTTTCCTTTTTCCCGATCTGCCAGCGGCCGCACTCGATGGTGAAGCCGGCTGGCTCGCTCCTCATCACTATCAGCCGTCGATCGATCGACTGGTCGTCACGATTCAGATCTGGATCGTGCAATTCGGCACGACGACCGTGCTCATCGACCCCGGTATCGGCAACGGAAAGACCCGCCCCGCAGAACGCCAGAATAGGCTGAACACGCTCGCCCCGGCTTGGCTCGCGGCGGCGGGCGCGACCGCGGACAGCGTCACGGACGTCATCCTGACCCACCTGCATGCCGACCACGTCGGCGGATGCACCATTATGCGGGACGATGCCTGGCGACCCGCTTTTCCCAATGCGCGCCACCATATTCCGCGTGTGGAATTCGACCATGTGCGCGAGCGCTACGAGGGGGGCGACACGGGCATCAACAGCGGTGCCTGGGCTGACAGCGTGGTCCCGCTCATCGATGCCGGGCTTGTCGATCTCTTCGAGCCGGGCGATCTGCTGCTCGACCGGTTCAGCGTCGAGGATGCAGCCGGCCACACGCCCGGGCAAGTCGCGCTATGGCTGACCGACGGCTCGGGCGGAAGCGCCGTCTTTGCAGCCGACATCATGCATAGCCCGCTCCAGATTCGCTTTCCGGAGCTCAACACGCGCTACTGCATCTGGCCCGAGCGCGCCCGGCAGACGCGGGCGGCGTTCCTGGCGCGGGCGGCGCGCAGCCGGGCCATCGTCATGCCGATGCATTTCGGATGGCCCTACCGCGGGCTTGTTGAGCGACGCGGCGACGATTACGCCTTCGCACCCCTCGACTGGTGAAGGTCGCGCAGGGCGCCGGCCACCGCTTCCGGCGCCTGCAGGATCATGATGTGACCGCTTTCGACGACACGCAGGTCACAGTGAGCAATACCGGCGACGTCGGCACGCACATGATCGACCGGACGCAGCAGGTCACGCGTTCCAGCGAGCACCAACACCGGGCAGTTGAGCTTCGATTTCGCCACCGTGGCGTCGACGTTGGCCAGCATGGCGTTTGCCTGTTCATAGCAGAACGGGTCGATGGCAAGGAACCGGGAGCGGTATTCGTCATAGACGGCTCGATCCGCGATCATATCCTCCGGATAGGAGCGCTCGAACACAACATCGATCACCGACCGCATACCTTCCCGACAAGCCTTCGCGCCGCGCTGCAGAAGGTAGTCGCGCCTGTCGGGATTGGCCTTCAGCGCCGGCGAGCACAGCAGAAGCTGCTCGACGTCACCGCCCAGCATGGCAGCCAGCTCGACGGCGATCGCCGCGCCGGAGGCTATACCGGCAATCGTGTAGGGCGCTTCCAGGCCGGCAGCCGTGATCGCGGCAAGGGTATCCTGCGCCATCGCGGCGACATCGAAAGGCTGCCGGACTTTTTCGGAAAGCCCCGCGCCACGCTGGTCCGCGCGCAGCACGCGGTAGCCGCCGCCTAGCCGCTTCAGGACCTCGTCCCAGCTGTCCGACGTCCCGGAAAGCTCGTGGATCAGCACGAGGCTCCTGCCGGATCCCGACAGCTTGTAATGGAGGCTGACGCCGTCGCGTTCAGTCCAGTGCAGCTCCGTCATGCCGCCCTCGCAGGATGGACGCGCTCCATGAAGGAGAGCAATTGCGCGGCGATGAAATCCGGTTGCTCGGGCAAGGCCGCATGGCTGGCATGGGGAATGACAACGACGGTCACGCGATCGCCCAGCTCCCTCTTGAAAATTTCGGCATCCTCGACATGGGCGAGCGGATCAGTGTCCGGCTGCAGATAGAGCAACGGCCCCGTGCCGCCGGCATAGTCCTCGCTACGCGGCGTCTGGTCGCCGGCGTGGCGCTGGGCCGCCAGCACCTCCGGGTACCAATCCTTCAGCCAGCCCGTCGGATCGTTGCCGGGCGCGAAAAATGCAAAACGCAGCGCCTCGAGCCGCTCGTCGTCCGGCAGGTCGGCATTGGCGCTTGCCCGAATGGCGGCGCGCATCTTTGGACCACTGGGCGCGATACCGACATTGGCCGCGATGATCGATATGCCGCTGATCAGATCCGGCCGATCCGTTGCCAGCATGCGCGTGACCCGGTTGCCAAACGCATGTCCGGCGACGAAGGCCGGGCCACCGCCGAAGGCCTCGATCACGGTCGCGATATCCGCGGCACAGTCGTGCAGGTCTTTATAAGGGGCTGGCGACGTGCTCCGGCCGATGCCGCGGGGCTGCGGCCGCAACACCGTATATCCGCGCTCCGCGACGATGCCGGCGATGGGATCGAAGTCCGTCGCCGGGCGGCCCAGCGACGGCAGCATGACCACCAGCGGGCCCTCGCCCTGTTTCAGAACTTCAAGCGTGGCCTCCGCGCCGCGTGTGATCATCTCGGCCGATACGGTTCCGCTCATATCGTCTCCCATCGTCATTGATTTCTGTTCTCGAAAAGCTGAAACATCAGCGGCGCCAGAACCATCGTGCCGACGATCCGGCAGATCTGGGTCGTGACGACAAAGGCGACCTCGAAGCCTATCGCGTAGGCCAGCAGCGTGATTTCCACCAAGCCGCCCGGCGAAAGCGCCAGAATGAGGGTCGGTACGTCGAAGTCGATGAGCTGGCTGCAAGCGAAGGCGGTCACGACGGCCAGACCGATCAGCACGAGCGACCAGAGCGCGCCCTGCAACATGGTGCGCCCGAGCTCGCGATGGGTGGTGCCGCCCAATCTTGAGCCGACGATGGCGCCGATCGTCACCTGAACCAGCGCGACCAGCCACGAGGGCGGCTGCGCGCCTGTCAGCCCGCTCGCATGCGCCACGGCGCTGAACAGCAGGGCCGCGACCATCGCACCGCCGACAAGGCGGAAGGCGTTGCGCGCGAAATATCCGCCAACCGCGCAGGCCCCGAGAATGAGCCAGTCGAGTGGCGCGATGGTGTTGCTGTGGGCGGCCGCGACCGCGACATTGCTGCCGGTCAGAGGCCCGGCGACCAGCGCTTGCACCAGGAAGGGCACGCAGAAGATGACCGTGATGACGCGCGCCGAATGGACGAGCGCAAGCTTGCGACTGTCCGCGCCGAGCGAGCCACCGAGCAGGGTCAGTTCGCCAAGACCGCCAGGAAAGCTGGCGAACAGTGCCGTGCCGCGATCAAATTTGCACAGCCGCTGGAAGTAGAGCCAGCCAAGGAACGCCGTGGCCAACGTGTAGACGAGCATCGCCGGGATGATCGGCCACCAGAGCAGCATGCTGGCCAACACATCTGCCGTGAAGGTGCTGCCAGCCAGTACACCAACGACGGGGCGGGCGACATGCCGGACCTGGGCCGGAATGAGGAACGGACTCCCCATCGCCGCAGCGATGCCCACAGCGGTCAGTGAGCCGAGTGTCCACGGCAACGGCAGATGGAGGAACAGAAAAACCGTGCCGCCACATGCGCCGATCAACAACGCGGCGATTGCGTGGAGAACAGCCCGCATCGTCAGCCGGCGGTCTGAAGCGTGGTATTGACCGCCTCTTGCCAGTCAGGCTGCTCGGCATCCGCATGGCCTGAATGGATGACCATGGCGAGCAGCCCGTAATACCCGCAGAGACAGATGATTTCCAGGGCCCCCTCGCGCCCGAACACCTCGGCGACCCTTTGGAACTGCGCATCATCCAGCTTGCCCGAACGAAGCACGGCCCGGGCGGCTTCGAGCGCGACACGTTGGGAGGATGTCAGCGACTCATCGCTCTCTCCCCGCGCGAGGCCGGCCAGTGCGGTGACGTCCAACCCGGCCTTGCGGGCCAGCGGCGCATGGGCAAGCCATTCATAGGGACAGCGCCAGAATTCGGCAGCCGCGAGCGTAACCAGTTCTCGCACATCCGCGGCCAGTGAACCCTTGAAACGCAGCCATTCACCGAGATCCGCAACACGTTGCGCGAGATCGGGCGACGGCAGGAGATTGAGGAAGGGCCCGCCGATCTTGCCGCGCGCTCCGCCCCGCATGCGCCCCGCGAAGGCTTGCTGCCGCTCGTCCCAATCGGTCTCGGCGATCTCGAATCGACTCATCCACCTGCTCCACAACCGCTGGAAACTTGTACGGCAACTCGTTCAATTAATACACTAGTAGGAGATTTAAAAATGCACTATCATAAATCTCGTATGCAATCTGAGGAAAAATGCTCACAATTTCCGATAACGGACCGCGATTGGTCAGGATGGAAGCGGCTGTCGCCTGGATTGACCTGGGCGGCGCCGACACCGGAAACGTGCTGACACGTCAACAGATGACGATGCTCAGCGAGGCGATCCGCATCGCGGGCGCGGATCCCGATGTTTCGGTTGTCGCGATCGCACCGGGTGGAGCGGCCTTCTGCCTCGGCCGCAATGGCAAGGGAGAGCCGGCGGAAGCTCGGCCCTGGGATGCGCGCCAGAAGCAGATGGGTGTGACGCTGGACGTCTACGATGCCATCGCCGCATGCCCGATCCCTGTCGTCGCCTGCGTCCAGGGCAACGCCATCGGCTTCGGCGCGGCATTGGCCGGCGGATGCGATATTACCCTTGCCGTGCACGGCGCACGCTTCGCCTTGCCCGAGATCAAGCATGCGATCCCGGCGACGCTCGCCATGTCTGCGCTTATACGCAAGCTGCCTGAGAAAGCGCTGGCGCATCTGATTTATTCGGGCGAGGAAATTTCCGCTGAGGACGCGCTGGCGCTTGGTCTGGTGAGCAAGGTGTTTCCGGCAGAGGCCTTCGAGGAGAGTTGCGCCGCCTATCTCTCAGCACTGGCGTCGCGCAAGCGGCTGCTGCTGGAGACGATCAAACGGTATATCAGCAAAGCACCGCAGCTATCCCCTGAGATGGCTTCTGAATATGCCGGTACGCTAATGGCCCTGGTCAAGCCGAGCATCTAGACCAAGATCCGATTTCTAAGCCGAGCAAGTCCGCAACAGACGGACTTGCCCTAGGAGAGGCAGCGATGGTCGCCCGTACGCTCTTTCATAAGATCTGGGAAGCCCATCTTGTAGCCCGGCGCATCGATGGTCGCGAAATCATCTACATGGACCGCAATATCGTCCATGAGCTGCACGGCCCCAAGGCGTTCGAGAAGCTGCGCAAGGCCGGGCGCCGGGTTCGCCGGCCGGACCTGACCTTCGCGGTTCAGGACCACACGATATCCAGCCAGCCCGGCCGCGACGATACGACCAACCCGGAGGGCACGCCGTTCCTGCGCGCGCAACGCGCCGGCGCGGCTGAATTTGGCTTTCGCATTTTTGACGTGGGTGATCCCGACCAAGGCATCTCCCACGTCATTGGGCCGGAGCTCGGCATGGTGCTGCCCGGGGCGACCGATTGCGTTCCGGATAGTCACGCAGCGACGGTGGGGGCGCTCGGCGCGCTGTCCTTCGGCTGTGGGACGACAGAGCTCGAACATGTGCTGGCGACGCAGGTCCTCGCGATGAAGAGACCGAAGACCATGCGCATCAACCTTGAAGGCAGGCTGCAGCCGCATGTGACGGCAAAGGATGTCGCCCTGCATATCATCGGCACGATCGGCGTCTCCGGGGCAAACGGGCACGCCATCGAATATGCCGGCACGGTGGTCCGCGCCATGAGCATCGAAGCGCGCATGACATTGTGCAACCTCACCGTCGAGATGGGCGGGCGGAGCGGCTTTGTCGCGGCCGATGAGACCACCTTGGCCTGGCTGAAGGGAAGGCCCTTCGCTCCCATCGGTGAGGACTGGAATCGCGCACTGGATTACTGGAGCACCCTGCATTCAGACGAAGGCGCGGAATTCGACCGGGATATCACCATCGATTGCGGCACGCTTGAACCGCAGATCACATGGGGCACTACCCCGGGACAGGTTATCGGGATCCGCGACAGCGTACCGGCGTCGCTTGGCGAGGGAGAGTCCGACCGGCATGCCCTGACCAAGGCACTGACCTACATGGACCTCCGGGCCGGCGAGCCACTACAGGGCCTGAAGGTGGACAGGGTCTTCATCGGATCCTGCACCAACGGCCGCATTCCTGATCTGCAGGAGGCGGCGGCCATCGTGCGTGGCCGCAAGGTCGCTGAAGGCGTGGTTGCCATGATCTCGCCCGGCTCAACCATCGTGCGCCGCGAGGCCGAGGCCTTGGGCCTTGATGCCATCTTCCGCGAGGCGGGCTTCTACTGGGCGGAATCCGCCTGTTCGATGTGCGCCGGCGGCAATGGCGATCGCGGCCGTCCCGGTGAACGGGTGCTTTCCACCACAAACCGCAATTTCGAGGGCCGGCAAGGTCCCGGTGTGCGAACCCATCTGGTGAGCCCGGGCATGGCGGCCGCGGCGGCAATCGCCGGCGCCATCGTCGACGTTCGCCAACTAGCGGAGGCGTGAATGCAGGCTTTCACGAGGGCGACCGGCGCGGCGGTCCCGATGCTCGAAGACGATATCAACACGGACGAGATCTCGCCCATCCAGCTCGCCCGGAAACTTCAGCCCGACTATCGCAAGATGCTTTTCATGCGCTCCCGTTGGGACGACAAGGGCGAGCCCGTGCCGAGCCACGTGCTGAACATGCCGCAATTCCAGAATCCGGCAATTCTGGTGACGGGCGCCAATTTCGGCTGCGGCAGCTCTCGCGAGGCCGCGGTCTGGGCGCTTCTCGCCAACGGCATTTCCTGCGTCGTCGCACCGAGCCTCGCCGATCAGTTCCGGGAGAATTGCCTGCAGAATGGTGTGCTGCCGGTAATCCTCGACACGGAGAGCTTCGCCACCCTGGCCCAGCGTGTCGTCGACGCCGACGGCGCGCCGTTTACCGCCGACCTCGAGAACCAGACACTCTCGGGGCCAGGCGGCGAGCCTATCCCCTTCGCGATACCCGCCGCGGAACGCCTGGTCCTTCTCGAAGGCCTGGACGACATTGGCCTTACCACCAAGCACATGTCGGATATTGAAGCCTGGGAAGCACGGACTGAAACTGCGACGCCGTGGTATCAAAACGCCCACGATAGACGCGCCTAGTCGCGGTCTTCAGCGCAATTCGAAGACGCCATAGCCTGGCGCAGCCTGCGACACCTGCACCCCAGGCCCCTTGCTCACGTCAGGCAGAGGCCTGACGTGCGATCGCGTCGCGTTCAGCGCGTCGGGCCGCCACGATCCCCTCGAAATCGACCTTCCGCGTCTGATCAACGATGTGTTCCTGAAGCGCATGCGTTACCACAGCAATGTCGCCCCCGCGGAAAACATCGATGAGCGACAGATGCTCTTCGATGATCTCGGTCATGGGTTTGGACAGCGTTGAAAGCCCGAAAAAGATCGTCGCTTGTCGGGATAGACCTTCCCAGACCTCGCATAGAACATCATTGCCGCTGAACTGGCAGAGCGCCCGATGGAAATCCGCATCGGCCATCGCAAATCCATACGAATCGTCCTGGGCACTGGCGTATTCCATCTGCGCCAGGCGATCATTCAAGATGCGCAACTCCGCCTCGCCATTTCTGCCCTCGCGGATGGCCCGCAGGGCAGCCGTTGTCTCCAGCGCAACGCGCGTTTCGATGAGATTGTTGATCCGCTCCCGAGACACCGGCATGAGCCGCGTGCTCTTGTGGGGCTCGCTCGTCACGAGGCCCTGGCTTTGGAGGACGCGCAGCGCCTCCCGCACCGGCACACGACTGATGCCGAGACGCTGAGCAAGCTCAGTTTCCACAACCCGGTCGCCCGGCAGGATGAGCCCCCTCGAAACCGCCGCGACCACAGCCTCGATCACCATGTCGACAAGCGTGCGTGGTCGCAGCGGCACCCAGTCGACAGCCGTGGCGTGCTCTCCGCGGAGTTGGGCCGGGAAAGAAAAAACCGCCGATTTATCGAAGCGCCTCTTGACCATCTACAGATTGTATACTGTTATACGATTATAGCGCAATAGCGATCGTCATCAGCTTGACCTTCATCGTCGGGCTGGATCGCGCTTATTGAAATGTGCGTCTACCTGTCGTGTAAAACGGTATACGATTAGACAGGTTCTTGGAGGAGCGATATGGAAAAGCGGGAGTTGCTCGTCGTCGGAAGCCGTCCGGACTGGTATCTGGATCGGCTCGCCAGCCACTTCTCCCTGCACCACCTGACGACGGGTGACCCCGCCGATCTCGACGGGGACGTCGCCGCTCGTATCGAAGCCTTGACATCGTCCGGAGCGCTCAGTGCAAGCCTGCTGAACGCGTTGCCGCGCTTGCGTCTCGTGGCCAACGGCGGCGCGGGCTACGAACGGATCGACACTGGGGCGCTGCGTGATCGCCGCATCCATCTGACCAACACCCCGGACGTCACCGACGGCTGTGTGGCCGACATGGCGTTCGCGCTGTTGCTGGCCGTGGGGCGCCACATCGCAAGCGGCGATGCCTTTGTGCGGTCAGGCAAGTGGGAGACCAGCGAGTATCCGCTCGTGCCGCGCATGCATGGCCGGACCCTCGGGATTCTGGGCCTCGGCCGCATAGGCCTCGCGATAGCACGCCGCGCCGCGGGCTTTGACATGCCGGTCGTGTATCATAACCGTCGCCCCCGGACGGATGTGAATTTCGAGTATTGCGGGACGGCTCGCGAACTGGCCAGCCGGTCCGATTTCCTGATCGTTGCCTGCCCAGGCGGCGCCGCGACCCATCATATCGTCGATGCGTCGGTGCTTGAGGCGCTCGGCCCCAAAGGCCTCATCGTCAATATCGCGCGCGGCTCCATCATCGACGAGAGCGCCCTCGTCGCTGCTTTGAAAAACGGTGTGATCGGGGGCGCTGGTCTCGATGTTTTCGAGCATGAGCCGCGTGTGCCGTCGGACCTGTTGACAGCCCGGAATGTCGTGCTGATGCCGCACCGCGGCGGCGGAACGTTCGAGACATGGGAAGACGCCTGTGACCTCGTCATCGCCAATGTCAGCGCTTTCTTCGAAAACCGTCCGCTTCCGACGCCAGTGCTCTGAGCGGGAAGCGGGAACCTACCGACACGCCCAAGACGCGGGCGCACCAAATCCGCAGGGAGGCGATGGTCGCAAAACGCGAAACGACCGTCCAACAAAAACGAGGGGTTATTGCAATGATCGACGTGACCAGACGGCAAATGCTGCAGGCTTCTGCCGGTATTGCAGCGGGCACACTTGGCTTGCCTGCGTACGCCGCGGCGCAAGGGGCCGCTCAGCCCAAGAAAGGGGGAAGTGTTACTGTCGCAATGAGCGCGGCAACTGAAACTGTCGACCCCCATTTTTCACGATCGCAAGTGGCGCGCAACGTGCTCATGCATATGTGCGAGACACTGGTTACCATCGATGAACGCGGATCGGCTCAGCTGCAGCTGGCGGAAGACCTGAACGTGTCGCCGGATTTCCGCACTTATACCTTCCGGCTCCGCAAAAACGTGCCATTTCATAATGGCAAGGCAATGACCTCCGAGGATGCGAAACGCTCGCTCGAGCGCTATGCGCGCGTCAGCCCGGAAAAGGCACGTCTCGCCAATGTCGACCGCATCAGTACGCCCGACGCCAGCACGCTGGTCGTGGAGCTGAAATCGTCCATGCCGAGCTGGCTGGAACTGATCAAATCCCCCGCCTCCCCCATGACGATCATACCCGCGGAGGAATGCGACAAGGAGGCCAACCAGGCCCGGCCGATCTCGACGGGACCCTTCTCCTTCGTGGATTGGGACGGCGTCACACGGCTTCGAGGGCGCCGGTTTGCCGACTATGCGCCCAACACCGCCTATAAGACGCGGGACGGATATGGCGGCTACAGGCAGGCCTATGTCGATGACATCGCCTTTGCTGTCGTGTCCGAAGCCAGCGGACGCGTGGCCGGACTTCAAAGCGGCCAATACGACATTCTGGACGAAGTGCCCATCCAGGCCGCCGCGCGCCTGGAAAAGGACAACCGCTTCAAAATCTACGAGCAGACGAAGCGCAGCATCAACGTCGTCCCCGTGAATGTCCAAAGAGCCCCGACGGACAAGCTTCTCGTGCGGCAGGCCATCCAGGCCGCGATTGGCCAGGAAGAACTGATGGCCATCGCCGCCGAAGGCGCTTTCGACCTGAACCCGTCATTCGTTTACAAGGACAGCGAATTCTACCCGAGCAACGCGGACCAGCTGATCTATAACCTGAACGATACCGCGCGCGCGAAAGCGCTGCTCGCCGAGGCCGGCTATCGCGGCGAGGAAATCGTCATCCTGACAAGCGGTGATATTCCCTCGCTCCAGGAAGTCGCGGTGGTCATGGCCGAACAGCTCAAAGCGGCCGGCATGAAGATCCGCCTGGATGTTCTCGATTGGCCAGGCGCCAATGCCCGCAGAAACGATCCGACAACGCACAACCTGTTCAGCACGGCCTACGCCATCCAGCCGCTCCTCGGACCGTTCCAGTATCAACGGCTGGTCTCCGGCAGCAGCAACTGGTCTTTCTACAAAGATGACGCGGCTATGGAAGACGCGTGGGTCAAGTTGCTGGCTGCCACAACCAAGCAGGAGCAGAAAGCTGCCTGGCAGACGATCGAGACGCATATCAACAGCCAAGTCCAGCAGCTGAAGATCGGCGACCGCAACATCAAGCAGGCGACGAAATCCTCCATCGCCAATTTTGTGCCATATGACGGAATTCGTCTGTGGGACATCTGGTACACATAACGCATTCACCAGGTATCATAAGCAATGATGGTGTATATTGCGCGCCGATTGACTGGCGCAATTCCAGTCTTGCTTCTCGTCAGCCTACTCGCATTCGGTCTCATCCATATCATCCCCGGCGACGCCGCACAGGTGATCGCGGGACCGGATGCGACAGCTGATCAGATCGCATCGATCCGCAGCAGCCTTGGGCTCGATCGGCCCATTCTTGAGCAGTTCATTCTCTGGCTGACGAACCTCGCTCACCTTGATCTCGGCATGTCCTATATGCTCGGGCGCAGCGTGGCACAGGCCATCGCCGAACGCTTTCCCGTCACCTTGCTATTGACGCTTTATTCAATGGTATTGACGGTTCCGCTTGGAATTCTAGCCGGCCTTATCGCAGCCTATAATCATAATCGCTGGACCGATACGGCGATCATGACGGTTGCTTTGCTTGGCGTTTCCCTTCCGACGTTCTGGCTCAGCATTGCCGCGATCCTGCTCTTCTCGGTCCATCTGGAATGGCTGCCATCGGGGGGCTATGTGCCGCTGAGTGAAAGCGTCATAGGTTGTCTCCGGTCTCTCACCTTGCCGGCGATCGCCCTCGCTGCTTTCCAGATCGGACTTCTCGCCCGGATGACGCGTGCAACGACCCTGGAGGTCCTGCGGCAGGACTACGTGCGAACCGCACGCGCCAAGGGTGTGGGCGAAAATACCGTTATCGGCCGACACGCCTTCTCCAACGTCCTGATCCCCGTCATTACAGTCGTCGGCATCCTCGTGAATGTTGCCCTCTCCGGCGCGGTCGTCATCGAGGAGATTTTCTCGCTGCCCGGCGTGGGGCGCCTGGTTGTGCAAGGCATTCTGAGACGGGATTATCCTGTCATCCAGGGCTCGCTCCTCGCCGTCGCATTGGCAATGGTACTCATAAACCTGACGATCGACGTTCTTTACGCCTATCTCGACCCACGGGTGAAGAATGGATAAGTCCACAGTTGCCCTCGCCGGCGTCGAGGGAGCCTTCACCGATGGGCGGTCGGGCGCGAGCCAGAGTTCGCGTCTCTTGCGGCGGTGCATCGCGCACAAGGGCTTGATGATTGGCGCGGTCATCATGGTAATCATCACCGCCTTCGCGCTCCTGGGACCGTTTATTCTTACCGGCGATCCAATGCGCCTCAGCTTCCGCACCCGGTTCCTGCCCCCTTCGGCGGAGCATTGGTTCGGAACGGATCATTACGGGCGGGATATATTTCTGCGCGTCGTCTACGGTGGACACCTCTCGTTGTTCATCGGGATTGCGGTTGTCGCGATTGCGGGCATCGGCGGCACGCTCATTGGCGCGCTCGCCGGCTACTATCGCAAGCTGGATGGAATCCTGATGCGCGTCATGGATGCGCTGATGGCTTTTCCATCGCTTATGCTGGCGATCGGCATCGCGGCCGCCCTCGGCAGCGGCGTCGTCAATGTCGTGATCGCATTGTCGATCGCCTATATGCCGCGCACGGCCAGGATCATGCGCGCCGCCGTCATGGTGTTGCGTAATTCCGAATATGTCGAAGCCGCGCGCATGGCTGGCGTCAACAACTTTCGTATTCTGCTGCGGCATATCCTGCCCAACAGCATGGCGCCGCTCATCATCGATCTGACGTTCATCTTTGCCTATGCGGTTCTGGCGGACGCCGCCCTGAGCTTTCTCGGCGTCGGGCCGCCGCCGCCGACGCCGAGCTGGGGCAATATCATCGCAGACGGCCGGGACTATGTGGTCGAGGCGCCGTGGATCACCCTGTGCCCCGGCATTGTGATCGGCCTGACAGTCCTTGGACTGAACCTGTTCGGCGACGGGCTGCGCGATGTGCTGGACCCGCGCCTCGAGTAACGCGCGGCACCAAGCTCCAGCTTGACGACAGTAATACGAACGGTTGGCGCGGTCCCGCGCCAGCCGATACATCTGCATCAAGACCAACCAGATTGTTTACGGCCAAGCGCCGTCGCTCAATGAGGCGGCCTGCCGATATCGCCAGCACTCACCCCTGCAACTCCAGGCGGGCTTGCGCCTTCCGCGCGATATTTCAAAGCAAAAGCCGCGATCGGATGCGGATGGAGCGGCAAATTCTTCAGCCCCCACGCAGATCGTGGCGGCTCGCCAGCCTCCGCCCCAACAGCGCCCCGCCTCATATCCCAGAGAAGCCGGATATCCGCCTTGCCGGCAGGATTTGGGGGGCGGATGTCGTCTGACGTCATTCGCAATTTCGCCGCGTGATCGAGACCCCGGGGCGCCCGCTGCGGGATCGCATTCCTGTCGACGCTGTTGGCACGGCTTAAACCCACGCCGCGCTCCCTCTCATAAACCTCTCCGATCAGCGATGTGATTTATCCTCGCTTGACACGCCATGCATTCCGAGTCCAGAATTCTGTATCCCGTATACAGAGGTGGGCAGATCATGGATTTTTCACTCAGCGCCGAACAACGCGAATGGGTTGAACGGGCCCGCGCGCTCGGCCCCCTGCTCCAGGCCAATGCTGATAAGTACGATCGGGAAGCCGCTTTTCCCGAAGAGAATTTCGCGGAACTAAAGAAGCAAAAATTCCATCTTCTGCAGGTTCCCAAAGAATTCGGCGGCTCCAATCCGCAACGGCGCGGAAGCCTGGGCATGACCCAGTTTGCAGTTGCTGAAGAACTCGCACGTATATGCCCCACGACGGCCTGGAACCTGTTGATTCACTTTCACCAGGTCGGCCTTGTCAGCCGCATGGGCAGCAAGGCTCAGAAAGAGAGGTGGCTAGGCCAGATCGTCAATGACGATGCTCTGATGGGATCCTTGGGTAGCGAGGTCAATCCACGGCAGTTCAAGGCGGAAAACGTTGCGACAAAGCTGACCTTCGATTCCCTCTTCGAGCCCGTCGATGGCGGCTTCCGCGCCACGGGCGAGAAGCACTTCTGCTCGATGGCGCCGGCAGCCGACCTGCTCGCCTTCTGGGCTCTCGCCCCCGGAGCGAAAAGCAACGGCGAAGGTCTGGTCATTTCGATCGTGCCGCGCACCGCGGCCGGCCTCACCTTCGACGATAGCTGGAGCGAGTCCATCGGCCTGCGCGGCACGGTCTCCTGGACCGCGAAGCTGGATAACGTGTTCATCCCCTGGCAGGACGTCATGGGCGAGCCGGGCGACTTCGTTCAGAAGGACCCCTACACCTACGAGTGCTCGCACGCGGCCCATCTCGTCGGCTGCGCTCAGGGCATCGTCGACAACATCATCGAGTTCATCAAAGCCCGGAACTACCTCAGCCGCGACGAAGTGCTGATGTATAATCTCGCCGAGATTGAGTCCGGCATCCAGGCCGCCCGCGCATCCTACATGTATGCCGTGTGGTTATGGGATCAGGAACGCTTTGACGAGGCAATTCTTGCATCATATCGTGCTCTGCATACATCCAAGAAAGTGGCCCTCAACGCCGCGGACAAGGCCTTCGAGATCTGCGGCGCACGCGCGCTGTTCACCTTCCACCCCTTCGAGCGTTTCTGGCGCGAAGTGAAGGCTAGCATGCTGCACACGCGGGATACGCAGCTGATGGGACAACTTGCGGCAGGCATTCTCGACGGAGGACGCCAATTCTCGAAAACAAAATACGGTCAAAAGCTGGATCATCCGAAGACATGGCGTGATTTTGGCTTCAACCCGCAGGAGAAACTCTCTGCTATCGCGTAAATAGTCGGTATTCTCATCAATAACAGGGGAACATAATGACCGATAAGACGCATTCTGATGGCATGACCCGCCGATCGACCTACTCACGTCGGTCGGTCATAGGGGGCATAGCGGTTGGAGCGGCGGCGATCGCCGCTCCGAATGTCATTCGCGCCCAAAGCGGCGGCCGTGTTCTGGTGCGGACCTCGGGAGGGTCCTACCAGGATGCATTGCAAGCCGGCACCTGGAACAGTTTCACGCAGAAAACCGGCATCGAGGTTGTCGGCGTGGCGGCCAATACCGGCAAGTTGCTGGCCATGGTGGAAGCCGGGTCACGTGAACTTGATATTGTCGAGGGCAACGCCGTCGCGATCCTGACGCTTCAGGCCAAGGGCGCGCTACAGCCCCTGGATGTATCGCGCTTCGAATACACCGATCCGAAAGACATCGGCACGGTCGGGCCCGATTTCCTCAGCTATGCCTCTTTCGCCGAAGCGCTCGTCTACAATACGGAAGCCTTCCCGAAGGCCCATCCAACGGACTGGAAGCAATTCTGGGACGTGAACAGCTTTCCCGGCAAGCGGATGCTGCAGGATGCAAAGGCCATCGCGCCTAACCTCGAGTTCGCGCTTCTGGCCGACGGCGTCCCTGTGGAGCAGCTTTACCCCCTGGATATCGATCGCGCGTTTGCCAAGCTCCGGCAGATCAAACCGCATGTCGTGAAATTCTTCGATAGCGGCGCGTTGGGCGCATCCCTTCTCGCGGAGAAAACCGCGGTCCTGGGCAGTCTCTGGACCAACCGTGTGGAGGCACTGCGCAAGGGCGGAGCTCCGCTGGCCGTCGAATGGAACCAGGCGATGCGTCTCACGGAGTACACCGCCGTGCTGAAGAACGCTCCCAACCGCGACGCGGCCTTGCGTCTTCTCGACTATTCGTCCAGTCCGGAAGCGCAAGCGAGGACGCTGCCGCAAATCGGGTTGAGTCCCGAGAACAAGCGCGCGTTCGAATTCATCGCTCAAGACGTCGCCGAGACCCTGCCGACCTTCCCGGCCATCGCCAAGAAGGGCTTTGAACAGAACGCCGACTGGTGGCTCAAGAACAGAGCGCAGGTCGCAACCCGCTGGGAAGAATTTCTTCTCGGATGAGGCGTCGTGGGGGGGGGGGGGGGGGGCCGCCCCCCCCCCCCCCCCGGGGGGGGGGGGGGGGGGGGGCACCCCCGCCGCTCGTGAAGAGAGCGAAGCTTCAGGTGCAGAAACGTCCTGCCTTCCCATGCGTGCCCGGTGGGTCTCGAAGGCCCCCGGGTCCGCGCCGACATTGGCGGCACGCCAGCGCCTGACTTTCCGCTCCTTTCACGTCTCGACGCAGTCGGTCCATTTTGAGAGCAGCAGGGTATGTCGATGAGCCACATGCAGGACGGAGCAGGCGGAACCCCCATCGTCCTCGAAAATCTTTGGAAAACCTATGCCAGCTTCGTGGCTGTGAGCGGAATTGACCTCTCCGTCGGCGCAGGCCAGTTCTGCACGGTTCTGGGTCCAAGCGGTTCAGGCAAGACGACCACATTGATGATGATCGCCGGCTTCGTTGCGCCGACCCGCGGCCGCATCCTGGTTTCTGGCCGGGACATCGCGGCACTTCCACCGCAGAAGCGTGATCTCGGCGTCGTATTCCAGAACTATGCGCTTTTCCCCCATATGACGGTATTCGACAACGTTGCCTTTCCACTTGTCATGCGTCGCGTCCCTCAGGCAGAAATCGCCCAGCGTGTTGCGCGTATGCTTGAAACCGTGGAACTCGCGGGTCTTGGCAAACGGTATCCGCGTGAATTGTCTGGCGGGCAGCAGCAGCGCGTCGCCCTGGCGCGCGCGCTTGTGTTTGAACCACGTGTCCTCTTGATGGACGAGCCTCTGGGCGCGCTGGACAAGAAGCTGCGCTCATCCCTGCAAATCGAATTGAAGGCCCTCCAGCGCCGTCTCGACGTCACGGTGATCTATGTCACCCATGATCAGGAGGAGGCCCTGACCATGGCGGACCAGATTGTCGTCATGCAAGGTGGGCGTATTGAGCAGAGCGGCTCGCCTGAAGATCTCTATGATCGCCCCGCGACTGCCTTCGTCGCTGGCTTCATGGGCGATACGAACCTCGTGCGCGGCGTCGTCATGGCAACGCATACAGACGGAACCTTGCGCATCGACCATCCCACGGGACGCCGGATCATCGCCCGCGCCGACGGCTTCCAGGCGGGAGACCATGTCGCGGCATCACTGCGGCCTGAAAGTCTCAGTATCGAAAGCAATGATGGCCCGGACGAGCCGGAGAACACCTGGGCGGGACGCATAGCGGCGGTCACCTATCTCGGCGACGCCATCCGCTACCATGTGGCCGTGGGCGAGAACCGGCCGGCGCTCATGGAAACACTCGTGGTCAAGGCCGCGCGCCAGAGCATGGAGCACAGGCGATTTGCCGAGGGCGATGCGGTGCGCGTGCGGTGGGCGCGGGCCGATGCCCGCATCCTGCCACCGGCGCCGGCCGGGGGGCACTGACAGATGACCCTTCAAGTGGACAGCCAGGGCACCGTGCGCGTTTCCGAATCCGCGGCAACCGGCGGTGGAACAAAAGCATCGTGGCGCGGAGGGCAGCTTTGGCTGCTGGTGCCCGCACTGGCATTGCTGGCGGTATTCTTCGCTTATCCCCTGTTTGACGTCGTGCTTCGCTCCTTTCGTGACAGTCAGGGCGGCTTCACGATTCAAAACTACGAAGCTTTCTTTTCACGCGCGATCTATATCCGCGTGCTGCTCCTGACGATCGAAATCGCATTTCTGACAACCGTCTTCAGTCTCATCGTAGGTTACCCCCTGGCCTACGTCCTCGCCAATTCCGGCCCGACAGTACGTTCGTTCATGATGTTATGCGTCATGCTGCCGTTCATGACGAGTATTCTCGTGCGCACCTATGGCTGGATGGTGATCCTGAGGCCGAATGGCATAGTCAACACCGCTCTGATGACGCTCGGCTTCGGCGAGACGCAGCTGATTTACAACCGCAGCGGTCTGATGATCGGCATGGTTTATACCATGCTTCCCTATATGGTACTCACGCTATACAGCGTCATGCGCGGCATTGACGGTCGGTTCGTCGCGGTGGCGCAGAGCCTGGGTGCCAGTCGCTGGTCGGCGTTCTGGCGGATCTATTTCCCGCTCAGCATGCCGGGCGTCGCGGGCGGCTCCCTGCTTGTCTTCATTCTGGCGGCGGGCTTCTATATCACGCCCAGGCTGATGGGCGGCGATCGCGACCAGATGCTGGCCTCCATCATCGCGTATCAAGTCGATGTTCTGTTGAACTTCAACTTTGCCTCCGCGATTGCCGTCATCCTGCTCATCATCACATTGGCTTGCTTCAGCCTGTATGCCCGCGTCGTCGGGCTGAAGCAGCTCCTCACCAGCAAGGTGTAGCCATGGGATCGGACGCGCTCATCAATCCTGGCCTGCCGGTGCGGATCGCCGCCTGGGTCATGCTCGCCTTTCTCATGGCACCGGTGCTGATCATCATCCCGGTGTCCTTCAGCTCGGCCCAATACCTGAGCTTTCCGCCGCCGGGGTTCTCGTTGCAGTGGTATGAGCGGTTTTTCGGCAACAAGGACTGGCTGTCAGCCATCTGGGTCAGTGTACAGGTCGCGACCTTGTCGGCCGGCCTTACCATCGTCGTCTCCACGCTTGCCGCGATCCCGCTGGTGCGCAGTGATTTTTCGCGCAAGACACTGGTCTATGGGCTGTTGCTCGCTCCCATGATCGTACCGGTGATCATCACCGCGATCGCGCTCTATTTCGTCTTTGCGCGTATCGGGATGGGCGGGACGGTCATCGCGATCGCGATAGGCCATACCGTCGTCGTCATGCCGATTGCGATCGTCGTCCTTTCCGCGACGCTCCAGGGCGTGGATTCGCGACTCGAGAACGCCGCGATGAGCCTCGGCGCGAGCCGGTTCCAGGCTTTCCGCAAAGTCACCTTGCCGCTGATCGCGCCCGGCATCATCTCGGCGGGCCTGTTCGCGTTCCTCACCTCCTTCGATGAACTCGTCATCCCGCTTTTCCTGGGAGGCCCGAATGCACAGACATTGGCCGTGCGCATCTGGAACAGCGTCATGCTGGAGATCGAGCCGACGATCGCGGCCGTATCCACCTTTCTCATAGCCCTGACGGTCATGGTGATGGTTGCGGCGAACCTGGTGAAAAAGGCGCGACGTTGGGCCTGAGAAAAAGCGGCGCCGTTTACTTTGGAAGTTCTGGCGCTAGAACGCGCAACGGAGATCAGCAATGACCATGCGTCATGACCCGACTATCGGCGACGCTGTCTCATCGACGGCATTCCGCGAGATCATGGGCTCCTTCCCGACGGGGGTGACGGTGATCACAACCCGCAGTGCCGAAGGCAGGCCGGTGGGGCTCACGGCGAATGCCGTCAGTTCGGTATCGCTCAATCCGCCGCAGTTGCTGGTGTGCCTGGGGCGGGATCGCTTCACGGCGCAGGTCGTCGCCGAAAGCGAACGATTCGCTGTCAATTTTCTCGATCGCGGCCAACAGGCTATTGCTGAACTCTTCGCATCCCGCGTGGAAGACAAATTCGCAGGACTTCCCATGATCGAGGGAGAGCTTGGCTTGCCGTTGATTGCCGGCGCGCTGGCTTATGCCGAGTGCCGAGTCGTGAAAACAATCGAGACCGGCGATCACCTTATCTTCGTCGGGCTCGTCTTGCGCGGTGAAGCCGAGGGTGGTGTCCCTCTCATGTTCTTCAGGCGCCACTACGGCGAGTGGCCATCCAAGCAGCAGGAACCATCAGCATGAATGCCCTTGTCTTGGATCGTGTCTCATCTCTGCAGGACGGACTGGCGCAACATGGCGTCGATCTGGCGATCATCGCGCCGTCCGCCGAAATGTATCATTTGATCGGCCGCAAGCTGCCATTGACCGAGCGCTTTAACGCGGTTCTGCTGCCCCAATCGGGGCGGCCCCGTATCGTCGTTCCACGTCTTCAAGTCCCACTGGTGCAGGATCTCGGGCGAATTTTCGATGTCGAGGCGTGGGGCGAGACAGACAACCCGCTCGCGCGCGTTGCTGCCTACGGTGAGGACATAGGCGCGCGGACAATCGCGGTGAACGGCCACTTCTGGAGTTCGTTTCTGCTGCGGTTGCAAGGCCTCTCCCCGAAAGCCCGTTTCGTCGACGCCTCGCCCATCACGGCCGCCGCCCGTCTGCACAAGGACGAACGTGAAATTGCCCTGCTGACCGACGCGGCGCACCGCTTCGATGCGATCTGGGCCGACTTTTTCGCGAATGGCCACCTTGTCGGCGTCACCGAGCGGGACGTGGTACGCCAGATCGGCGAGCGCGTTGCCGCGCAGGGCTTCGATCCCATGGCCTGGTGCGATGTCGGCAGCGGCCCCAACGGCGCCTCGCCCCTCCACCACCATTCCGACCGCGTCATCCAACCCGGCGATCCCGTGGTCATCGATTTCGCCGCGACCCTCGATGGCTACTACATGGATACCTGCCGCACCCCTGTGGCGGGTGAGCCGGATCCATCCTTTGTCGCGATCTACGATGTCGTCAACGCGGCCTACGAAGCGGCCTCCCGCGCTATCCGTCCCGGGGTGGAAGCGCAGGCGATCGATCGTGCCGCCCGCCAGGTCATCGAGGCGGCCGGACATGGCCCCCAGTTTCTGCACAGGCTCGGCCATGGCATGGGGATCGAGGCCCATGAAGAGCCCTACATCATCGATGGCAACGCACTCAGGCTCGCGCCCGGCATGGTTTTTTCCAACGAGCCCGGCATCTACATCGAAGGGCGCTGGGGCGTGCGCATCGAGAACATTATGCTCGTCACCGATGAAGGCGGACGGTCGTTCAACGACGCGACCCGCGCGCTCACAGTGATGCGATAAGGGGGAATGAGGATGAGCGTAGTCCCTGAAGCGGACACGGCCCACAGGGCCTTCCCGACGGCTGAATACGAAGCCAGGATCGCCAAGGTCCGAGGCGAGATGCGGGCGCGCGGTGCGGATGTCCTGCTCGTCGATTGCGTCGAGCACATGGCCTATCTGTTCGGCTATGTCCCACCCGCCGCGATTTACCAGCCGGCCCTTCTGCCGCTTGACGGCGATCCGGTCGTGATTGTCCGGACGCTCGATGCGCCGACGTTCACCGAACAATCCTGGGTAAAGGACTATGTTTCGTTCGGCGATGATGAGGATCCCGTCGCCATCCTCACCGCCGTCGTGCAAAAAAGAGGATGGGCTGGCCGCTCGATCGCCGTGGAATTCGACTCGCATTTTCTCCCCGTCGGGCGTTTCCGCGCCATCGAAAGCGCCTTGCCCAACGCGCGCTTCATCGATTTTTCCAAGGTGATCTGGGAAATTCGCCTTATCAAGTCGGAGCGGGAAATCGCCTATTTGCGAGAAGCCTCGCGGATTGCCGATGCCGCGCTGATCGCCAGCATCAACGCCGCGGCGCCCGGTGTCAGCGAGCGCGAATGTGCTGCGGTGTTGTATGCAACGGCCCTTCGCGAGGGCGCCGACAACGGTCGCAGCGCATTGCTGGCCGCGGGCAAGAGAACCGATTCCCTGCACGGGCGCCTCGGTGACCACCGGTTTGAGACCGGCGACATCCTGCATGTGGAATCAATCCCCCTCGTCCGCGGCTATGGGGCGCGGATCATGCGCTCCACCGTGCTGGGCGAGCCGGAGCCTGATCTCGCACGCGCCGCCAGTATCCTGCTCGCAGCGCAGCAGGCCCAGTTCGAGGCGATGAAGCCCGGCGCCCCGGCCCGTGACGTGGACGGGATCCTGCGCCGCGCTGTGCTTGATTCAGGATTGCGCGAGACCTATACGAACTTTACCGGGTACACCTTGGGATACATTGGATTGCCGAAGACCAGCGACTTCACGCGTGCTTTCCTCCCGCAATCGGACTGGACGCTCGAAGCTGGCATGGTCTTTCATATGTACACATACGCACAGGGTCTTGCTTTTAGTGATACGATACTGGTGACACCTGCAGGCGCCGAGCGGCTTACCAAGTCGGATCGCCGTCTTTTCGTGCGGTAGCAATGGAATAGCGATGAGCTTCGACAAGATCAAGGCACGCAATACGATTGTGCCTCAAGTGTATGAGCAGCTGAAGCGTGCCATTCTGCGTGGCACACTTCAGCCAGGCACCCGACTTGTCGAAAGCCGCGTTGCCGAGGATTTCGGCGTGAGCCGCACGCCCGTGCGTGACGCCATATCCCGCCTGCTTGCCCAGGGCTTCGTGAAAGAGGATGGCACTGCCAAGGTGGTTGCCGACATGGCCACGGAACTCCACGAGATATTCGGCATTCGCCAAGTGCTCGAGGGCTATGCCGCGCGCCTCGCGGCTGAACATGCCACCGATATCGAGATCGACGAAATCGACGCTGTCTGCCATGCCAGCATCTCGGCCATCGATTCCACGTCCATCGCCGAGCGCGCGGCGCTCAACAATATCTTCCACGGGGCGATTGCACGGGCGTCACATCGCCATCGGCTGATCAAGATCATCGGCGATTTTTACGAGTATGCGATCACCGAGGAGATGCTCCCCTTCTATGGGCGATCGGATTCCCAGACGCATGCGGAACAGCATCTGGCCATACTCAAGGCCCTTCGTGCCCGCGATGGCGACGCGGCGCAGGCGGCGATGATAGCCCATATCCAAGCGGTCGGCGTGACAGTTGAGGAAGCGGTTCGCCGCGTTCGCAGCGACGAGAGCGGTGACCTGCCGATATCCAATCCTTCCGAGCATTTGTCGGCTGTCAAACAGGCGCAGGAAGAACTCGCGGCCCGTTTGACGCCCTCCAGCCTTTAGGAGCGTGACCATGCCAGCCTATGTTGTCATCGAGGTTGAGGTTACCGAACCCGCAGCCTATGAGGAATATCGGAGCCAGGTGCCTGCTACGATACAGAAACATGGCGGCAAGCCCTTGGCGCGCGGTTTCACGGAGCGTCTCGAGGGCGATACGCCCTTCGACCGCATGTCGGTGATCGAATTTCCCGATGCCGAGACAGCCCGGACCTGGTTCGGATCCGACGAGGTTCGGATCTTGAACGCCATGCGTCAGAAGAGTGCGCGCTCCTCAGCAAAGCTGATCGTGCCCAGCTGACAGCTGCGGTCGTCCCGGCCGCGGCACTCCAGCCCGTGACACAGTTTTCCGTTCGTTGGAGCAGGCAGCTCCCGCGAGGTTTTGACTTGGAGTAAAAGCTATGGCCGACGCGGATCTGGAAAAAGCGCTCGCAGCATGGTTCGTCGAGCGACGAGACGCCATGGTCGCACTATTGGCGGATCTCGTGAATATCGACAGCAATACCCTGGATAAAAAGGGAGTTGATGCAGTCGGCGCACGCATCATCCACTTCCTCGATGCCGCAGGTGTCCAAAGCGATATCATTCCCCATGAGACGTTCGGCGACATCATTCGCGCGACTGTCCCCTCGGGCGACCGCAACAATGCTCCGGTGATGCTGCTCGGCCATCGGGATACGGTTTTCCCGAGCGGCGAGGTGTCGCGGCGGCCCTTCACCATCCTTGGCGATCGCGCCTATGGCCCGGGCGTCGCCGACATGAAGGGAGGGCTGGTCATCCACGCCTTCGTTCTCGCGGCGATGGCGGCGCTCGGCATCGCGCGGAGGCCGGTCGTAGGCCTGTTCACGGGGGACGAGGAGATCGCATCGCCCTGGTCCCGCGATGTCATCGCCCGGGAGGTCGCGGGTGTCAGAGCAGTCTTCAACGGCGAACCCGGCCGACCGAGCGGCAATGTGACCGTCGGGCGCAAGGGTGGACTGTTCATGCGCATCGACGTCCGTGGCCGCGCGGCCCATTCGGGATCACATTTCACCCATGGCATCAGCGCCATCGAGGCGCTGGCGCGAAAGACCATCCGGCTTCATGCCCTGACGGACCTTCAGGCGGGCACGACCGTGAATGTCGGCGTCGTCGGCGGCGGCTTGACGCTCAATACCGTGGCGCCGGATGCCTTCGCGGAGCTTGACCTTCGCTACGTCGAGCCAGGCGAGCGGGATCGGATGCTCGCCGCCGTGCAAGCCATCGTCGATGAAGAAGACGTGGCGGGGGCGAGTGCCGAACTGACGATCACCGGCGAATTCCTGCCCCTTGTGCAGTCCGAGCCGGAACGTGCCCTCTACGCGATCTATGACACCGCAGCCGCGTCGCTCGGCTGCCACTTCGGCGAGGAGTTCTCGGGCGGCTGCTCTGACGCCGGCATTCCCTGCGCGCAGGGCATTCCCACCCTCTGCGGGGTCGGTCCCGTCGGGGGCGGGTCCCATACGGAGGAAGAATACATCGAGCTCGATACGCTTTTAACGCGTGCTCAGACGCTCGCGCTTGCTGTGGCGCGGCTCTAGCGCAAGTCCGTCTGTTGCGGGCTCGCTCCGCCTAAAATTGGACGAGCAAATTCAACGACAGGGATAAAAGCCGATGTTTCCATCCTTGTCGGATTTTCTCCAGTGTGGAGGCTCGCCGGTTTCCGCATTAGGCGCTCAACGGCGCTTTTCCAGTAAACTCGCAATCTCGGCATATCCGCGTGCGCGCGCATGGGCGAGCGGGGAAACCCCATCCCGGTCCGCTTTCGATTGATCTGCGCCTGCTTCGACAAGCAGGCGGACGACCTGCTGGTGATTGAGGCCGCCATCGCCGAGGACGACAGCCTCCATGAGCGCGGTCCAACCGAGGTTGTTGACATGGTCGAGCGACGCGCCAGCGGCAATCAGACGCCGGACAACCTCGACATGCCCGAGATGCGCGGCGGCAATCAATGCCGTTCCCCGATAAGGACTCGTCGTCAGTCCCGGATCATTGCCGAGCGCGATGGCCAGCGTCATCAGCCCGGGATCATCCGCAACGGCGGCAATGGTGACGACGTCATAAGCCTGGTTTTCAAGCGCGTTCATGTCAGCGCCGGCGGCGGCCAAAGCCCGCAGGGCCCCGTCACTGGATGCGAAAGCCGCGACGTGAACCGGCGCGCGACCGTGCCGATCACGTTCATTGACGTCCGCACCGGCCGCGGCAAGGCGTCGGATCTCGCCGGCATCGCCGCTTTGCGCGGCCTGATGCAGGCCCCGATATGCGGCCATCTCTGAACGCGACGGCGCCGTTTGGGCATGCGCGGCAGTTGTCGCGGCGACCCATGCGAAAACAAGGACCATACGCAGCATTGCGGCATCTCCGGACCAAGGAGCGCCCGCAGAAGCGGGCTGCACCGGGTTGCATGGCGGCGCTTACTGCGCCGCGCCGATCGCCTTCAAGCCGGCAACCGCGCAACCCGCATCGATATCGCCGGACGGAGCCCCGCCGACCCCGATACCACCGACCAGGGCCTTGCCCATCTTCACCGGCAGGCCGCCAGCCTGGATAACCATGCGCGCGTCCATGTCGCGCAAACCGGTGTTGGCGGGCTTGGAGGCAATGAACTCGGCGAGCCCCGCCGTATCGCGGCCCAGGGCAGCAGATGTGAAGGCCTTGCCTTGCGCGCTCGTCACGGTATGCGGACCGGAATTGTCAGCCTTCAGGAGCACCTTGGTCGCGCCGTCACGCGCCACGATAGCGACGCTGACATTGTGGCCTTCGGCGAGGCAGGACTTCAGCGCTGCATCCGCGGCCTTCGTCGCAACATCGAGCGGCAGATAGGGCGCGCTGGGCAGTTCCTGCGCGACAGCGGCGAGCGGGGCCAAAAGCGCGGCTGCGAAGACGAGTTTGCGGATCATCATGGTTTCCTTTCGACGTTGTTGAAGGAAACTAGGCCGCACAGCTTGTGGCGGGTATGCGTACGCCTTGCGGACGTATCCGTAGTTCTACGGACCGTCGCGCCCTTCGAGCCAGAGGCGCGTAATTTCAGCCTGCGACGTCGTGCCGAGCTTGGCGCCAATGGCAGCCCGGTGGCTCTCGACCGTGCGGGGCGACAGGCCCAGCCCTTCGGCGATCTGGCGCGTCGTAAACCCTTCCGCGATACGGTCGATCACCTCGCGCTCGCGCGGTGTCAATGCGGCAAGCAACGCCAGCGTTTCGGCCCGCTCCGCGCGGCGGCTCAGGGCGCGCTCCAGCGCCTCCTGCCCCTTTTGGATCGCATCGATCAAGTCCTCTTCATCAACCGGCTTGGATAGAAAATCGACCGCGCCGTTGCGAAAGGCACGGCGGCAGGCCTCGATATCACCATGGCCGGAAATGACGATGGTCGGCCAGTCGACCCCTATCGCCACCAGTCGCTCCTGCAGCTTCAGGCCGGACATGACCGGCATACGAATGTCGAGGATCAGGCAACCGGGCTCGAGTTTCGGCACCTGGGCAAGAAACACCGTCGGATCGGCAAAGCTGACCGTTTTGATACCGACAGTGGACAGGAGCAGACTGAGCGCCTTGCGCACCGCCTCATCATCATCCAGCAGATAGACAGGGCGGATCATTGCGCAGCCACGGAATAGGGCTCGCCGCGCGGAAGAACGACCTGGAAGGTCGCGCCCGGACCACCGTCCACCAGGGCGATTTCTCCGCCGGCCCGCTCCACGAGACGTTGGCTCAGCGCCAGCCCGAGGCCGGTGCCGCCTGCGCGTGTCGTCGTAAATGGCGTGAACAGGCGAGGGCGCAGCGCATCTGCCACGCCAGGCCCATTGTCGGCGACTTCAAGCACGATCCCGCTTTCCTCCTGCCGCAACCTGACCCAAACCCTGCCGCCGCCGCTCTCGCGGCCCGCTGCCTCGATCGCGTTGCGCACGAGGTTGAACACAACCTGCTCCATTTCAACAGAGTCGGCGACCACGGACACGGGGTTTTCAGGTACTTCGAATTCCACCTGCGCGCCATGCTGGGCCGCCTGCGGCCCAAGCAGCGCCTGCACGTTACGCACGGCCTCGCGCAGATCGAACGCGATCGCTGAGATGCGCTGCGGGCGCGACCAGTTGCGAAACCGATCGAGGATCGCGGAAACCCGGCGCGCCTGGGTCACAGTATCGTCGAGCACGGGAGCCAGCGCCCCCGTGTCTCCACGGCTGAGCAGCCGCCGTGAGGCCTGTGCTTGCGCGAGGATGGCCGTGAGGGGCTGCGTGAGTTCATGCGCGAGGCCGCTCGCCATCTCGCCGAGCGCATTGACGCGCGAGGCATGGGCGAGACGCGAATCGAGCGCGTTGAGCCGTGCCTGTTCCATCGCGGCGCGCGTGCGGGCCCGCTGGCGCAGCGCAGCAAGCAAGGCGAGATAGATCAAGCCGACGGCAACAAGCGTCAGGCCGGTCTTGAGAGGAGGGAATAGATCACCAAGGCTGATCTTCATCCCTGTTTCCAGAAGCAGCGGCTGGGATAAACTGCTGAGCGGCTTCGAAAATCGGATCGTCTCCGGCGTTGCGCCGTAGTCTATGAGCGGACGGTTGTCCGGCAGGGAAAGCCGCAGCGAAATGCCGGGCCGCGACCAGAAAGCGCCGCCTTCGGCGAGCAGTTTTTCAGCACTGATGCCCAGCGCGAGCCCATAGCGGGCCGCCTCCGAATTGGGGCTGCGCTTGATCATGATGTAGTGGTTAGGCTTCGCCGGATGTTGCTGTAGGACGATCCGTCCGTCAGACCCCCGTGCCGCGGAACGGACGAGGTCGGCCATTGCCGGATCGAGCGCTTCGGTGCCGACCGTCTCGCCTTGCGGGTCGAGCGAAACCAGCTGCACCTCGTCTATCCGGGGATAAAAGCGCGCAATCGTTGCGGCGACATCGAGAAACAGGTCGTGCCGCTGCCCCTCCGCGGCCACCGCGATCGCCGACAGGGCCGTCAGATGCGCATCATGCTGGTCCGCACGCTGCGACGCGAGGCGGTGCAAGACGACGCTTTCCTGCTCCAGGTCCGCAACCAGGGCGTGACGCTGGACGATCGCGAGCGCGCCAGCCACGGCCACCAATAGCAAACACCCGATGATGATCAGCGCGATCGGGTTTTCAAGGATCGGGCGATTGTTGCGTCTCATCGGCGCATTGTTGCAGTTTGCGCGCGCAACTGAAATGCTTGCCGCGAGCTTTGTTCAAAAGCCGCTGTTGTCGGCGCCCCCGAGGGATAGCGGGTGGCAGGCTCCAAGCATACGGGGAAATCGGGGCAGGCTTCCAACGGGGCTGCCTCGGCGGACGCGGTTGGCCGGACGGGCAGCGTCCCTGGCAAGCGCGCGGGCGTCCGAGCGCGACAGGCTCTTTGGAGCACGATGAAAGCAGGCCTCGCGCGCCGCCAGTTCCGGGCTGCGACGCGCAAATCCTGGCAGAATTCTTATCGTCCCGCGAACGGAACTGAACGGAAGATCTGGCTATCCTTGCTTTGAATGAGTGGATGCAGTTCTTCGCTCATGGTCTTGAAGCTTTCATCCGCATAGAGCGCCGTCCGCCGGCTCTCCCTGTCCTCCCAGCTTTCATAGCCGAAAATCTGCACCACCTGTTCGATGGGGCCCGTTTCGGAAGTAAGGAAGCCGATGCATTCGCCCAGATATTTCTTCTGCAGCGCAAAGCCGATGCGCTCGAAGGCCTTGAGATATTGAGCCATGGTACCTGAGCGGAAAGTATAGGTGCGAATTTCGACGATCATTTGGGCGATCCATATTTGGACATCGTTGCAAGAGTCGGCGACCGAAAGCATGCTAGCGCGAGGCTACTCAGGGTCGTCCACCGGAGAGGCGGGCTGGAAGCCCTCCCCCTGTTCAAGCCCGAACCAGGTTTCCCAGGTCCACGAGCTCTTCAGCATCTCCACCTGCGGGAAGACCTCAACCGAGGTGATATGCGGCATCTGCGCCGGCATTTCGTTGCGGATGAAATGATGGAGTGAGTTCATCGTCGTGTGGAGGCTCTGTACGATGATGTCGGCACTGCCGAAGGAAATCGAGACGAAGCGTACGGACGGATATTCGGCGATCCGGCGTGCATAGTCGTCGACATAGGCCGGCGGCACCTTCAGATGGATGAGGGCGACGACGTCGAAGCCGAGCGCGATGAAATTGCCGACGGCGGCAATGCGGATGAGACCGGAATCCGTCAGGCGGCTGACGCGCTGGCGAACAGTCGCCTCGGACACTTTCAGGTCACGGGCGATCTCACGGTAGGGCTGGCGGCCGTTCTGGGAAAGCGCAGCGATAATGCGCTTGTCCAGCGCATCGAGATTCAAACCGTTCACGCCATTCTCCCCAGGCTTCGCAATGGGCATCTTGCTGCTCAAAAATTACTGCTTTGCGCATTAGATTCGCATATGAATCTATTGACTGCGTATCAAATCGAAGTTTAGCATTATGCATTGCGTATCATAAAGTCACTTTTGCGCAAATGCACAACCAAGGGCGCCAAGAGCGACAAACAGAGAGGGTGCAACGATGTCGGCGAAAGCCCTGTTATTCGCGACAAGTCTCATTGCGGCAGCCGTGGCGAGTGCTTCGCCGACGTTTGCGCAGGCTGAACGGGATGGAAAGATCTCGTTTTTCATGTTCGCTGGATCCGGCTCCGATGTGGTGCCGAAGGAAGTCATCGCCGACTATCTCAAGAAAAACCCCAAGGCCGGCATCGATATCGTCGAGACGACAAACGCGATCATCTATCCGAAGATGGTCACCGCTCGTCGTACGACGCCAGACCAGCCACTCGTCCATTGCGGCTTCTTCAATGCCGACACGATCAACCGTGGTGACGCCGATGACATGTGGGAAACGCTGAACAAGGCGAACATCCCCAACATGGCGAACACCCTGGAATCCTACGCGCGTCCTGACGCGCGCGGGGTTCCCTACCAGGCGATGGGCATCGGCCTTCTCTATAACACGCGCGTGTTGAAAGAGCCGCCGACCTCCTGGAGCGTGCTCTGGAGCCCGGACAGCCGTGGCAAGATCGTCACTTTCGACAATGACTTGCGGCTTATCGGCCTCGCATCCAAACTCAATGGCGCCGATGAAAAGAACCCGGACACGGGTTTCAAGCTCCTGTCCGAGAACGCCAAAAATTTTCGCGCGCTGGTGGATTCCAATGACGCGCTGAAAAACCTGGTGATCAGCGGCGACGCGCCGATCGCGCCGTGGTTCTCGTCGGTCTCCGATGTCTGGATCAAGGAAGGCTCACCGGTCGGATTTGCCGTGCCGAAAGAGGGCGCGATCGCATTCCCGATCTATATGGCGATCGCCAAGGGCGTCACGCCGGCCCAGCGCGCGGTCTGCGAGGATCTGCTCAACGAGCTCCTCACGCCGGACAGGGCTGGCCGCTACGCGCTCGTCACATCGTCGATTCCGCTCGTGACCAACGCCACCTTGTCGAAGGAGCAGGTCGAGAACCCCATTCTCAATCCCGCCATCGCAAAGAACGCCATTCAGATCGATTTCGCCTATATCGCGACCGTGGCCGCCGACTGGCGTGATCGCTGGGCGCGGGAGATCAAACTGAAAATGCGCTGAGCCAGGCGTGGGCCGTGTTGATCCCACGGCCCATTCCCGCTCCATCTTTGAAATCAGCTTGTCTTGAAACCAGCTTGCATCCGGGACCGAGCAACGTGTCAGGAACGGTAGAGATCGTTGGCGTGACGAAGCGCTTCGGGTCGCATCTTGCGGTCGATGACATTTCCTTCGGGATCGGCAGCGGGGAGTTTTTCTCGCTGCTGGGGCCGTCGGGCTGCGGCAAGTCGACGACGCTTCGGATGCTGTCGGGTTTCGAGGCGCCGGACGCGGGGGCGATCCGCATCGCCGGGCAGGACATGACCGACGTGCCGCCCTATCGGCGGCCGACCAACATCGTGTTCCAGCGCTGGGCCCTGTTCCCGCATATGAGCGTCGAGGCCAATGTCGCCTTCGGGCTGGAGGCGGAAGGCCGGCCGCGCGCTGAGATCCGCAACCGGGTCGGCGATGCCCTGGCGCTCGTCGGCCTTTCGGGGTTTGCCGCGCGCAAGCCGGGCCAGCTCTCGGGCGGGCAGATGCAGCGCGTGGCGCTGGCGCGCGCGCTGGTGAAGCGACCGAAGGTGCTCTTGCTCGACGAGCCCTTGAGCGCGCTCGACCTCAAGCTGCGCCACCAGATGCAGATCGAGTTGAAGCGCATCCAGCAGGAGATCGGCACGACCTTCATCTTCGTCACCCATGACCAGGGCGAGGCCCTCGCCATGTCGGACAAGGTGGCGGTGATGAATGCCGGGCGGGTGGAGCAGATCGCCTCGCCGCAGGAGCTCTATGACGCGCCGGCGACCCGTTTCGTGGCGGGCTTCATCGGCCATGCCAATCTCCTGCCGGTGACGGTGCAAGGAGTGGTTGAGGGTGCGGCGGCCGGGCTTGTCAGGGTGCGGCTGGGCGACCTCGTCTTCGCGGCCGCGGCGCGCGAGGCGCTGTCCGGAGAGGCGATCCTGGCGCTGCGCTTCGAGCGGGTGCGCATCGGCGCGGCCAGCACGGGCGCGCCGGGCCAAGATCGTCCGGGCCAAGATCATTCTGGCAAGGATCATTCTGGCCAAGATCATCGGGGATCGGCGCAGGCGACCGGCGTGGTGCGGCAGATGATCTTCGGCGGCTCGACCGTGCAATATGTGGTGGGGCTCGACGCCGCGCCGGTGGAGATCACCGCCGAGCAGCCCCACGGCGCCGGTGCGCCCGTCTTCCCCCAGGGCACCCCCGTCACCCTCACCTGGGAGCCAGCCGATGGCCGCCTCTTCAAGCCGTGAGGGCGGCGCGTCCGCGCGCACGAAAGCCGAACGCGCGGCCTGGCTGCTGCTGACGCCCATGTGCCTTCTGATGGCGGTGGCGTTCATTCTGCCGGTCGGGCTTTTCCTGCTTTACAGCTTCTATCGTTTCCGGGGTGGGCGGCTCGAGGAGACCTTCACCCTGGAGACCTACTGGCGTTTCATGACGGATGAGCTTTATCTCATCACCATCTACGACACGCTCCAGCTCGCGGTGGTGTCGACACTGCTCTGCCTGGTAATCAGCTATCCGCTTGCCTATGCGATGTGGCGCATGCGCAGTCCCGGACTGCAGAAGCTCATCGCCTTCATCGTCTTCGCGCCCGTCCTCGTTAGCGTCGTCGTGCGGAGCTATGGCTGGACCGTCGTGCTCGCCGACCAGGGACCGGTGAACTTCGTCCTGACCCGTCTCGGCCTGACATCCGGGCCTGTTTCCCTCGTCTACAACATGACGGGAACGGTCATCAGCCTCGCCCATGTTTTCCTGCCCTTCGTGGTCTTTCCGATCCTGGCCTCCATGTTGCGGCTCGACCCGACGCTGCGCGAGGCGGCGGAAGACCTCGGCGCGAGCTGGTGGAAGACATTCCGCAGCATCACCCTGCCCCTCACGCTTCCCGGTGTCGTGGCGGGCGCGCAGATCTGCTTCACCCTGTCGCTCGGCTCCTTCGTGACGCCGGCGATCCTGGGCGGGGGGCGTGTGCTCGTGCTGCCGATCCAGATCTATACCGCGACGAGCGACATCAACTGGCCGGTCGCGGCTGTCGGCGGGCTCTGCCTGCTGGTCATGGCCTTTATCGCGGTGGTCGCCTTCGGACGCCTGTCGAAATACAGCGAGGCTGTGTGATGGCGGCTCGCAATTCACGCGGGATAACACTGCCGGCCTGGCGGCATCTCGCGCTTGGGATCTTCACGGTCGCGGCCGTCGTCTTCATCCTGGCGCCTCTGGCGATCGTGATCCTGACCTCGTTCTCCGCCCAGAGCTACGCGATTTTCCCGCCGGAGGGTTATTCCCTGCGCTGGTATGCCAATCTCGCCGCGCAGACCCCCTTCTACGTCGCCGCCTTGCGGAGCCTCGTCCTCGCGTTGGTCGCCACGGCCGCATCCCTCGTGGTGGGCACCATGACGGCCTACGCGCTGGTGCGCTATCGGCCGCGCGGGCACTCCGCTCTCAAGGCGATCTTCCTGTCGCCCGTCGTCCTGCCCAAGATGGTGCTTGGCGTCGCGGTCTTCATGCTGGTGGTGAAGATCGGCTTATACGGCAGCAGCTGGAACCTCGTTCTCACGCATACGCTGATCTGCGTGCCCTTCGTCATCGCCATCGTCGCGGCATCCCTGGCCAATTTCGACTGGTCGCTCCAGGAGGCGGCCCTCGATCTCGGCTCGAGGCCCCTGCCCACCTTCCTCAAGGTGATCCTGCCGCAGATCTCCGTCAGCGTCTTCATCTCCGGCCTGCTCGCTTTCGTCACGTCCTTCGACCAGGTCGAGACCACGATGTTCCTGATGCGGCCGGGCGAAAGCACGCTGCCGATCGAGATGTTCCTCTATCTCCAGCGCTGGCAGGATCCCACCATCGCCGCGCTCTCATCCGTCCTCATCGTATTCGCCATCTTCCTGCTCGTCCTGACGAGCCTCGTGCTCGGCCGACGCAAGATCACGACCCTGCAGACCTCAGCGGAACCCGGACCATGAATGACATCGAGCTCCACGCGCTCGCCGCGCGCGTCGAAGGCCCGCGTTTGATGAAGCATCTCGCGGCTTTCGCGCGATGGACCAAACATGCGGGAACGCAGGGTGAGCTGGACAGCCTTGCCTATGTCCGCGCCGAGCTCGACGGCTATGGCTACGCGACCGAGCTTATCCTGCACGATGCCTATATCAGCCTGCCGGGCGCGGCCTCGGTCTCCATCGCCGGAGAGACGCTACCGGCCATCACCCAGTCGTTTTCGCGCAGTTCTCCAGCAGGCGGCCTCGAAGGTGGGGTCATCCCGGTCGGCTCGGGCAGCCCGGCGGATTTCGCCGCGCGCGACGTGCGCGGCAAGATCGTGCTGGTGGAGGGCATCGCGACGCCCGCGGTGTCGCAGCGCGCGGGCCGGGCCGGCGCCATCGGCCAGATCCACCTCAGTCCGAGCGTCAACGCGCATGAGATGTGCATCTCTCCCGTATGGGGCAGCCCGACGGACGAGACCGCTGGCAACCTCCCCACGACCGTCGTCGTCACGCTGGCGAAAGCCGATGGCGATCGCCTCAAAGACAAGCTCGGGTCGGCCCCCGAGACGCTCGTCACGCTCAATGCCGCTGTCGACACCGGCTGGCGCAAGACGCCGATCCTCGTCGCGTCGATGGATCGCGCCGGCGCGGCCGCGGATGAGCCCTTCGTCCTGTTCTCCGGCCATCACGATACCTGGTACTACGGCGTCATGGACAATGGCGGCGCCAATGCCACCATGCTCGAAGTGGCCCGGCTGAGCGCCGGTGCGCGGAATGGCTGGCAGCGGGGCCTCAAGATCTTCTTCTGGTCGGGCCATTCGCAGGGGCGCTATTCCAGCTCGACATGGTATGCAGATACGCACTGGGAAGAGCTCGCCACCCGCGCGGTCGCGCATGTGAACATCGATTCCACCTGCGCCAAAGGCAACACGGTCCTGACGGACGTGCAGGCGGCGGCCGAACTCGTGCCATTCAGCCGCAAGGTCATCCGCGCGGAGGGCGAGCAGGAGCTGTTCGGCCATCGCATCACGCGGGCGGGGGACCAGTCGTTCTGGGGCGTCGGCATTCCCGCGATGTTCTCCAATCTCGGCGAGCATCCCGCGAGCGGCGCCGCACCGGCCGCGTCCTTCCTGTTCGGCGGCCCGAACAAGCAGGGCGCGGGGACGGGCTGGTGGTGGCATACGCCGGAAGACACCCTCGACAAGATGGACGAGGCGATCGCGGTCCGTGACACCCGCGTCTATCTTCATGCCGTGGCGGGGCTGCTGACCGCCAGGATCCTGCCGATCGACTATGCGGCCCATGCCGGCATGCTCCTTGCGCAGATCGATGGCTTCGCCAAAAGCCTGGGCGATCGTTTCGATCTCGCGCCACTCCGGACCCGCGCCGAAGGGCTAAGGACCCGCACAGAAGCGCTGGCCGCACAGGCCGCAGGCGAACACACGCAAGAGCAGGCCGGTCGGATCAACGCCTGCCTCATGGCGGTGTCGCGCGCGCTTGTCCCGGTCGATTACACGTCCGGTGACCGCTTCGACCACGATCCGGCGCTCGCCCAGCCGGCCTATCCCTCGCTCGCGGCGCTTGGACGGCTTGCTGCCACGAGCCCGGGATCGGACGCGGAGAAATTCGCGACCGTCGCGGCGCGGCGCGGCGTGAACCGTGTCCTCTTCGCCTTGCGAGAAGCCAACGCGGCGCTCGATGCCTGCCTCGCCGATCTCGCCCCAGAAAAGGGAGCCTGACCCATGCGCCTTGCTGGTCATACCGCTTTTGTCACGGGAGCTGCCGGCCTCCTTGGCCGCGCCATCGTCGCGGATCTGCGGCGCGAGGGCGCGAAGGTCGTCGCCTCCGATATCAACGCCGAGGGTTTGGCTGCGATGGTCGCAAGCACTGACGCCGACGGTCCTTCGCTCACCGCCGTGATCGGCGACGTCACGGACGAGAACGACGTCGAGCGAATGGTCGATGAAGCGGAGAGGCTGGCCGGGCCCGTGGATATCCTCGTGAACTGCGCCGGCAAATACCTGAACCAGCCGGTTGTCGCCATGACCGTCGAGGAATGGGACCGCGCCATGGCGCTCAACCTGCGCAGCACCATGCTGATGTGCCGCGCCTATGGCCGCCGCTGGATCGCCGCCAGGACACGCGGCGCGATCGTCAACATATCGTCGGGCGCCGGCACGTCCGCGCGCGCCGGCAGTGCGCATTATGCGGCGGCGAAGGCCGGCGTGAACATGCTGACGCAGGTGCTCGCCATAGAATTCGGCAGGGAAGGCATCCGGGTGAACGGCGTGGCGCCGGGGGTCGTGCTCGACCATGTGATCGAGGAGGAGAGCCCGGACAATCACGCCTACATCAATCTCAGCCTGCGCGGCATACCGCTCGGGCGGACAGGCCGGCCGGACGACATAGCCCGGGCTGTCAGTTTCCTCGCCTCAGATGGCGCGGAATGGATCAACGGCGTGACGCTAGAGGTCAACGGCGGCTCCCATTGCGGCCGCACGCATGTGCCGCTTACCTTCGACGCCAATTTCAAATGAACGCAGTGGCCATCAAGGATCCCATCCTGATCGTCGGCGCCGGCGCCATCGGCGGCGCACTCGCCGCCTGTCTCACGGCAGCGGGCGAGCATGTGGTGGCCGTCGACGGCAATGCCGCCCATGTCGAAGCGATACGGGAGAACGGCCTCGTCGTAGCGGGCGTCCGCCCGCTCCACGTGAGGCTCGAGGCGCATCATCCGTCGACGCTCATCGGAGCGTTCAACCGTGTCGTCCTGGCGGTGAAAGCCAAGGACACCGAGGCGGCGCTCGCCACGGTGCGTGCGCATCTCTCGCCCGATGGCTGGGTCTTACCCCTGCAGAACGGTCTCGGCATGCTCGCGGTTGCATCCGCCGTCGGCGCGGAGCGCACCATCGGCGCGGTCATTGCCATCGGTGCGCATTACAAGTCGCCGGGCAGGCTCGCGCTCCTCGGCTATGGCGAAACTCACGCCGGCGAAATCGACGGCGAGGCGAAGCCGCGTACCCACGAGGCTGTCGCCCTGCTCAGCCAGTTGCAGCCGGCCGAGATGACCGACAACATTCTCGGACATGCCTGGGGCAAGCTGGTCCTCGCCGCGATCTACTCCGCGACGGCGCTCGCCGACCGGGATGTCCTGGCGCTTTACGACGACCCCGCCGTTTGCGCCATTCTCGCCGCCGCTGGCAGCGAGGTGGTCGCGGTGGCGCTCGCCGAAGGCGCGCGGCTCGAACCTGCGGACGGCTTGGAGCCCCTGCGTCTTCTCGATCGAGACAGCCTCTTATTCGGCCCCGATGATGTATGGGCCGGGCAGCGCGCGGCCTGGCGGCGCTACGCGAACACGCGCACCGGCATCTGGCGCGACCTCGCCGAGCTTCATCGCCCGACGGAGGTGAATGCGATGTTGTCACCCGTTGTGGCCGCGGCACGCCGGCATGCCATCGCAACCCCTTGTCTCGACCAGCTTCTGGCCTTGGTTCATGAAGCGGAGACGCAACAGGTCGCTCTTGGACCCGAGATATTCATGCGCCTTGCGGACGGCGCGAAAGACCGCGACCGCTGAGCCCTTGGGCATTGACCTCCGGTCCAGACAGAAGGATGCAACCAATGATCTATGAACTTCGTCACTACATCCCTGTTGCAGGCAAGGCCGACGCCCTGGCGCGGCGTTTTGAGGAGCATGTCTTCCCGCTTCTCGCCAAATACGGCTTCAAGGTCCACGACTACTGGGAGACAACCGATGACGCCCGCGAGATCTGGTATGTGATGGAATGGGCTGACGAGGCGGCGATGAAAGCCGGCTGGGACAAGTTCCGCGACGATCCCGCCTGGGACGCCGCGAAGGCCGCGACCGAAACCGACGGCCCCCTTTCGGCGAGCATGCGTTCCATAGTCCTGAAACGCCCCGATTATTTCCGTTCCTGAGCCATGGTCACGGTCTTTTCCAACGGTCCCTTCACCACGCGGCCGGAAATCCGCGGCACGTTCGGTTGCGCCGCGGCCACACATTGGCTCGCGGCGGCGGCCGCCATGCGTATCCTGGAGCGGGGAGGCAACGCCTTCGACGCGGCGGCTGCGGCCGGCTTCGCGCTGCAGGTCGTCGAGCCCCATCTCAACGGCCCCGCCGGCGAGGTGCCAATCCTTTTCTATGACGCAAGGACGGGAAAGGCCGAGGGAATTTGCGGGCAAGGCGTGACACCGGCGGCCGCGACGCCCGAGCGCTTCCGCGAACTGGGGCTCGATATGGTGCCCGGCACCGGCCATCTGGCGGCTTGCGTGCCTGGAGCTTTCAGCGCGTGGCTCCTGCTGCTGCGAAACCACGGGACGCTGCGCCTGAAGGACATTTTGGAGCCGGCTATCGAGCTCGCGGGCGGCGGCTTTCCCCTGACGCTCCGTGTCGCGCGCACGATCGAATCCATGCGTGCCCTCTTCGAGAGCGAGTGGACCAGTTCGGCGGCGGTGTACTTCCCCGGCGGGAAGGCCCCGGAGGCCGGCGCGCTGTTCCGCAACCCCGCGCTGGCTGCGACCTATCAGCGGATCGTCAACGAAAGCGCGGGCGGCAGTCGCGAGGCGGAAATCGAGAAGGCAGAGACGCTCTGGTACGATGGCTTCGTTGCCGAAGCGATTGACCGTGCCGGTCATGAGCCGGTGCTTGACTCATCCGGCAGGCGCCACGCGGGACTTCTGACCGCGGAGGATCTCGCGCGCTGGCGGGCGAGCTATGACGCGCCTGTGAGCCGCGACTACAACGGCGTGACAGTGCTGAAATGCGGCGCCTGGACGCAAGGTCCCGCCTTCCTGCAATGGCTTGGCTTGCTCGAGGGCTTTCCTCTCGGTGATCTCGATCCGCTGGGGGATGAGTTCGTCCATCTCGTCACCGAGACGGGTAAGCTCGCCCTGGCCGATCGCGATGCTTGGCTCGGCGATGGCGACGCGCCGCTCTCAGCGCTGCTCGACGGTGACTACATCGCGCAGCGACGCCAGCTCGTCACGGCAATGAGTTCGGCGAAGTTTCGGCCGGGTGCACCCGGAGGGCGAATGCCCGCGCCTGTTCCGCTACGGGAAGCCGTTGCGGGCGACAAGCCCGCGGGCGTCGGCGAGCCCACATTCCACGCCGCCATCGGGGAGCCAACCTTCGCGAGCGGCAGCCTGGCGGAGGCCGCGCTGGCGGCGCATGTGGAACGCCGCGAGGGCGACACCTGCCATATCTGCGTGACAGACCGGTTCGGCAATATGGTGGCCGCCACCCCGTCGGGCGGCTGGCTGCAGGCGAGCCCGGTCATTCCCGAACTCGGCTTTGGGCTCTCGACGCGAACCCAGATGTTCTGGCTCACACCGGGCCTGCCTTCCTCGCTGGCACCCGGCAAGCGCCCGCGGACGACGCTGACGCCCACGCTCGTCCTGCGGGACGGCTTGCCCTATCTCGGCTTCGGGACACCGGGCGGGGATCAGCAGGAGCAGTGGTCTATGGCGTTCCTGCTAAGGGTCCTGCACCATGGCTATGGGCTGCAACAGGCCATCGACGCGCCCGCCTTCCATACCAGTCATCTCGTCGCGTCATTCTGGCCGCGAGACTTCAAGCCACGGTCCCTGTCCGTGGAAGGGCGCTTCTCGCGGGATGTCATCGCCGCCCTCCTAAGGCGTGGCCATGATATGACCGTGGCAGGCGACTGGACACTCGGCCGGCTATGCGCCGTTGGTCGCGAGACGGTTCAAGGCATGCCCATCCTGCGCTCCGCCGCGAACCCGCGCGGCATGCAGGATTTCGCGGTCGGCCGATAGAGCAAGTCCGACTTCTTTTTTTGAACTGAGCAAGTCCGCGACAGGCGGACTTGCTTGAGTGCCCGGTTGGATAGAGTTTGGAGCGTCCGGCTCCAAGGTCCGGCATCTGCCAATAATCGCACTGGCGCATGAGCCAGGGATCTCGTCCCGCATGGACGGACGTTACGGGCGTCGAGGCGCCTGAGGATCGGCGGCGGCCGGTCCGATATCCAGGACCCCGGCCTCCTCGGCGGCGGACACAAAAGCCTGGCGCGCTATGTCGGGCCAAATCCGTCCCTCAAGGGCTTCACGGCAGAGGGATATGGCGGTCAGCCTCTTGGCGGTGGTTGCAAAAGCCGGCGGCCACTTTCCGATGAGCAGGATGACCGCGTCATCGAGCCGGCATATCTCCACCGCGCCTTTGTTGGCGAGAACGACCGGAACAGGCTCGAATTCCCGAATCCTGCGCTTCGCCAAGCGATAGCGACGTTGTTCCTCCGGCGTCAAATGCCCCTTACGCCTCCTTATGCCCGCGCACTGGATGACACATCGACGCGCGCCGTTGCAATGGCGTTTTAATACCGCAAAAGCGTAAAGGGATTAAAGACCCTCGGCCCCTTCCTGGGCAACCAGGCGCGTAGCCTCGACCTCGGCGCGGTTAACCTCGGCGCGCGCGAGTTCCTCGGCAAGTTTCGCGTCGCCCTTTTCAATCGCCTCGACCAGCGCATACGTCGCCGAAACGCTTTCGGCCGAGCGTTTGGGCGAGCGCTTGGGATGGGCGAGGCCCAGAACGCGCCAGCGCCAGATGCGGGCATTCAGATCGCCAATCATGCGCCAAAGGGTTTCGGTGCGCGCGCCTTTGACCAGGATGTCGTAGAATCTGTTCTTCGCCTCGATGATGGCGGGAGCATCGCCGCCTTTGTAGGCAGCGGCCACGCCTTCACATGCTGCCACCAAGGATTGATGTTCGGTCTTTGTGGCATTTTCGCAGAAAAGCCGTGCCGCCAGCCCCTCGAGAACGGCGCGGATCGCATAAATTTCCTTGGCCTCGGCCAAAGTCAAACTGCGAACCACAGCACCCTTGTTGGGAATTACATCGATCAAGCCTTCGGACTCAAGTTGGCGCAGAGCTTCCCTGACCACGGTCCGCGAGACCCCGAGCATGTCGATCAATTCCCGCTCGACGAGCCGCGCTCCCGGCGCCAGTCGGCCATGGACGATCGAAAGCCGCAAGGTATCGAGCACCTTGCGCCGCAGCGGGGCGGCATCCTTCTCGATGGTCGGAAGGGCTTCTTCTCCAAGCGAGCGACTGACATTGACGGACGACACGTGCAATGGACTCCCAAAAGCGCTCAACCGACCAGATACACCGTTATCACTCACTATGACATCCGCGCCACTTTTGCCGCTAAACCAGCCGAACTGCAATGCGCGCCTTATGCCTCAGGTTGTGGGAATACCAACCTGCGCCCGAGCACGCCGCGTGGCCCGCCAGAGACCGCTCATCAGCGGCAGGGCAAGCGACGCGATCACCGTGATCAGGAGAATGAGCGCCAGAGGCCGTGTCACGAAGATATCCAGGCTGCCATGGGAGAGGATCATGGATTGCCGCAGCGACGACTCAAGGATCGGCGCCAGAACGATGCCGAGGATGAGCGGAGCGCGCGGCAGCCGAGCCTTGATCATCAGATAGCCCACGACGCCAAAGGCAATGGCGAGGCCCACCGTGAAAAGCCGGAGGTTGGTGGCATAGGCGCCAACGATCGACAGCAGCAGAATGCCGGGCGCGAGATAGGCATAGGGAACGCGCAGCAGCGATGCGAAGAGGGGCGCGAGCGGAAGATTGAGAATCAGCAACATCAGGTTGCCGATGAACATGCTGGCGATGAGACCCCAGACGAGATCCGGCTGGTCGGTCATCAGCAAGGGCCCCGGCCTTATGCCCTGCAGGGTGAAGGCGGCCAGCAGCACCGCCGTCAGGCCGGAACCTGGAATACCGAGCGTCAGCATGGGTACCAGCGATCCGACGACGGATGCGTTGTTCGCCGTCTCGACTGAGGCAACGGCATCGAGCGCGCCCTTCCCAAAGCGCTCCGGATGTCTGCTGAAGCGCCGCTCCGCCGCATAGGCGATGAAGGTGGAGGCCGTCGGCCCGACACCCGGCAACAGGCCGAGACCGAACCCGATGGCCGTTCCGCGAACAATCGCCATGCGACATTCAACCCAGTCGCGCCACCGTGGCCAGAGGTCGCGCAGCCGCGTCTTCATGGGCTCGAGATCCACCAGCCGTTCGAGCGAAACGAGCACTTCCGCGATGCCGAACACCCCGATCGCGATGGGAAGAAAATCAATACCGTCGAGAAGGTCGACCTGGCCGAAGGTCAGCCGCTCGGTGCCCAGAATGGGATCCGTTCCGACGAGCGCGATCATCAGGCCGATCACCGCCATGAAAAGCGCCTTGATGGGCGAGCCCTCGCCCATGCTGGCGGTTGCGGTGATCCCCAGCGCCGCGAGCAGAAAATACTCCGGCGGCGCGAAGTTGAGCGCGAAGTTGCTGATGGCGAGCGCCGCGAAGATCAGCAGGAAGATCGTGATGGTTCCGCCGATGAAGGAGCCGATGGCAGCGATACACAACGCGGCACCGGCGCGGCCTTGCCTCGCCAGTTTGTAGCCTTCCAGGGTGGTCATGATCCCGGACGACTCGCCCGGAACATTGATGAGCACCGATGTCAGCGTGCCGCCGTACATCGCGCCATACATGATCCCGCAGAGAAGGACGATCGCTGTAATCGGCGCCAGTCCGAAAGAAATGGGCAAGAGCAGCGCCATGCCCAACGACGGGCCGATGCCGGGCAACGCCCCGATCACCTGTCCCAGCAGGACGCCGACGAATACGGCGAGGAGATTCGACGGCGTGAGCGCGACTTCAAAGCCGTGCAGGAGCAGACCAAAAGATTCCATCACGTGGCCTTGTTCTACGATTGGCCGGTTTCGTCGTCAGAAACCTACGAGGCCTTTCGGAAGATCGACATTGAGCCAGAGACCAAACACCCCCTCAATCAGCGCGACTGTCACAAAGGATGTGATCAGTGACGGAACGACGGGGCGGCGCGCAACAACAAGCAAAAACAGGGCAACGAAGATCAGGCCGCTCAGAGCTGTACCCAGCAGGGGCATCAGGATCAGAAGCAGCCAGAGCGTCCCGATGCCGAGAAGCACCTGGCGTGCGCCAGCGCGATCCGGCCATTCGACGGGAACGTCGGCGTCGCGGCGGAACGCTTGCACGAGCATCGCGCCGCCGATCGCAACGCCGGCGAGGGCAACCCAAATGCTGGCGAAGGCTGGTCCCGGCGCGAAGTCGGCCCAATACGGCAAGTGCCAGGTGCCTATCGCGATGAGCGCTGAGCAGAGAAGCAGGAAAATGGCGGCTGCAATATCCATGCGTCGCATGCGGCCCTCCCTATTTCTTGGCTAGTCCCAAATCGGACAATACGCTGGCGAAACCCTGATAGACCTTGTCCATGGCTGGTCGCGCTTCGTTCGCCGGCACATAGGCGCTTGTCAGATACATGTCCTTCATCATGGCCGCCCAAGCCGGCGTTGCGACCATTTTGGTGAACTTGTCCTGCCACCAGGCGACAACGGAGGGGTCCAATTGCGGTGGCCCGGCGATGCCGTAGTATTGCCCCCAGATGACGTCCACGCCTTGTTCACGGGCAGTCGGAATGTCCTTCAGCGACGGTTCCGTGAGCCGTTGCTCGCTGAGGACAGCGATCGCTCTCGCCTTGCCGCCCTGCAGCAGCGGCATCGCCTCGTCCGGCGGCAGCGTGATGGCCGTGACGACGCCGCCGAGCAGGGACGAGATGACCTGCCCGCCTCCGCCGTCGAACGGGACGTAGTTCAGCTTGACGCCTCCCGCCTTCTCGATGAGCGCGTTGACGATGTGGTCGGTGGACCCGACATTGGCGCCTGCCATCGAGAGCGCCCGCTCCTTCTCCTTCGCGGCCTTCACGAAATCGGCGAGCGTCTTGTAAGGCGAATCCGCGCGGACGACGACGAGAAGATCAATGCGCGCCAGCATCGCAAGCGGCGTGACCTTTTCATAAGTATTCGGCAATCCCTGCACGATCGGCGTCGCGTAGACCGTAGGTACAACGCCGAAGAGGATGTTCTTGTTGCCGGGATGGCCGAGAACATAGTTGGCTGCCACGGTCCACCCGCCACCGGTGCGGTTCTGGACCACGATCGGGTTCGTCACAATCTTGTCTTCGTTGAGGATCTTGGCCACGCGGCGCATGATGACGTCGGGCGTGGCGCCGGGACCGGATCCCACCGTGATCTCGATGCTGCCTTCCGGCGCCGTCATCGTCTGGGCATGAGCCGGGGCCTGTACACAGAGGCCCAGCGCGGCAACGGCCGCGAAAGTGAGGCAGGCTCTACGGGAAACAATCGTATAGGCCGATTGCAAGTCAATCGGCCGGCGTGTCCAAGCCATAACGTTTTCCTCCCCTGTTTGATTGCCATTCGCGCAATCATTATTGTCTGTCTTTAATTATTCCATCAGGCACTCACCTTGTACAATACTCGTCGGCGCATCATGGGCACGTTTCAGAAAACGCGGCAGTCGGGTGGCATGCCTTGGATCAGCACACGTTCGACATTGTCCCAGGCGCGCCGAAACAATGTCGCGGAAGCCTGGCGTGTCACGCCCGCGATATGCGGTGTCAGGATCAGCCGGTCCGTGGCCTCACCGGTCAAAGCGAGCAGCGCATGTGTCGGGTCGGGGGGCTCCTTGGCGTAGACATCGACCGCCGCACCGCCGAGATGGCCGGACGCGAGCGCCGCCGCCAGTGCCTCCTCGTCCACGATACCGCCACGGGCAGCCTGGATCAGGATTGCACCTTTCTTCATCCGCGCGAGTTGCGCCGCGCCTATCAGGTTGGTGGTCTGCGGGAGCAAAGGCACATGCAGGCTCACCACATCGGCCGTGCCAAGAAGATCATCGAACGGCATGGCGATCGCACCCAGTCTTCGCGCGGCCTCCGCATCCCGCGGCGATGGATCATGATAGGCAAGCCGTGCGCCCGCCTTCGCGAAGGCATCCGCCACCGCGAGGCCGATCGTCCCCAGACCGACGAGGCCGACCATGAGCCCATCGATGCCGGCAAGGTTGTCCGCGACCATGCTGGCGCGGAAGGAGACGTAGTTGCCCCGGCGAATTTCGTTGCTCGACCACATCAGACGACGCAACAACACCGACGCACAGGTCACGGCATATTCGGCCAACGCGCCGTTGCTTCCCCCCGGCACGTTGCAGACCGGAATGTCCCGCTGAACAAGGCCCTCCCGGTCGAGGCGATCCACCCCGGCTCCCGTCACCTGCACGAGGCGCAAGCGCGTATCGGCGAAAAGCGCCGGATCGAGCTTCGGCCCCACCGCGGGAATAACCAGCGCGCGGGCTTGCCCGAGCAGTCCGGCGACGTCGGCGTCGCCGGGCGCGCGATAGGCGATCGTGAGGCTGCGGGGTGGCTCCACGCCGACACGCATGAAGTCGGCTTCCGGCCGAAGGCACAAGACATCGACGCTCATCGTGCCGCCCTCGCTTCATCCCAGGATGCGAATTCCCGTGTCTGCATCGCGATGTCCCCGACGGGAAAAAAGCACAGCAGTTCGAGGCTTCCCGCGCCGGTATTCCGCGTCACGTGCAGTTCTCCCGCCGGCACGATCACGCAATCCCCGGGCTGTAGCGCGAAGTTGCCGCTTTCCGTCTCGGTGACGCCGGCCCCCTTGAGAACATAGATGCACTCGGCGACGTCGCTATGGACATGCGGGCCGCGCTGGACCGAACCGGGCTGGCTCATGGCGATCTCGACATGACGAACGGTCATCGCATCGCCCAGGCCGCCATCCGCGATCTCGCGCGCGCTGCGGCCGGGGAGGCCAAGCCGGCGGCCGTCGGAAGCCCGCACCAGCCGGGTCACGGCGTCGCCCGCCTGATCTCAGTGACTTCCGCCGTGCCCCCGAGCACATCATCGAGAAGGCCAAAGATTTCCCTGGCCTCGCTCGCGATGGCATCGGCGAGCGCCGCGAGCATTGCCGCGCCGCGCTCCTTGGTCGCCTTCTGCGGCATGCCATACCAGCCCGTCGGCGCGATACAGCGGATATCGGTCAATACCGGCTGATAGCTCTTGGTGCGCCGCAGCTTGTCCATCTTCAAGCCATGGGACTGGTCCGAGCAGTAGGCAACCCGATCGAGATGCACCAGCTCGGGACGATAGGCGAGAACCGCCAATGCCTCGATCTCGCCGCCATGCGTCAGTCCGTTGCATTCATGCCCGTACATGTCCGCCGCGACATAGCAGGCCTGAACGGTCAGCACCGTCATGCCATGCTTGCGGTGGAGATCCTCTGCCGCGATCGCGAGCGAGGGAATATTGCCCTCATGCCAGTTGAGGATCAGGAGATAGCGCGCCCCGTGCTGGGCCGTTGACGCGCAGATCTCCGAGACCACCCGCATATAGGTATCCGGCGACAAGGTGATCGTGCCTTCGAACGGCATGTGCATCGGCGTCACCCCGACGGCCGGGGCCGGCAGGACCAGACCGTCGAGCCTTTCCGCCACAGCATGCGAAATGACGTTGGCGGCAAAGATATCCGTTCCTGTCGGAAGATGTGGACCGTGCTGCTCCACACTTCCCGCCGGCAGGATGACCAGAGGATGCCGCTTGAACTGCGCGACGATCTCCGGCTGCGTCAGATCCCAGAAATAGCGACTGGGCAAGGCGCTAGGCGACATGGCGGTCGCCCTCGCCGGCCCGGGCGCGGGCGGCTGCCATGACATCGGCGAGCTTGACCAGCTGCCCGTTGCTGTCGATGGACTGGAGGGCCGCATAGACGCAGGCCACGGCCACGTTGCCGTTGTCGGCGCTCAACTCGTTGCCCTTGCCCGAACGGCAGCTTTCGGCAAAGAGCTCGAGCTCGATGCGAAACATATCGCTCTCGCTGTCCTGAAGGACTTCACGTTTCCCGAAGCCATCCTTGCCGCGCTGGATGTAAAGTGAAGAAGACTTATGGATTTCATCCGGCGTATCCCATACGCCGAAGTCGATCTCATAATGCATGAGGCCCTTGGCGCCGAAGACCCTGAGCGAAAAGATGCCGGGCGATGTCCAGCTCGAGCCGACATAGGCAACCTTGCCGTCCTGGAATTTCAACAGGGTCAGCGACTGATCATCAACCTCCGCACCCACCGGAGACAGTTTAGAGGCAATGGAACTGGCCTCGGATATTTCGCCACCAATGTAATGAACAAGATCAAACATATGAATGGCGAGCTGAGACAGCGGGCCACCCGGCGCGCGATGCTTGTACCAGCGCCATGTCTGCGGCGTGAGTTCCAAGGCGCGCTCGTTCGAGAAATTCGCCTCGATCAGCGCGACTCGGCCAAGCTCTCCCGCGTCAATCGCCTCGCGGATACGGCGCACGCCCGCCATCAGACGGGCGCTGTGCCCGACCGTGACCGTTATACCGTGCTCTTTCTCCAGGGCAGCGATGGCGAGGCCATCCTCCAACGTGCTGGCGATGGGTTTTTCCGTATAGACATGCTTGCCGGCCTTCGCGACTTCGGCGGCAACCGGCAGATGCTGTTCGTTCGGCACTGTCAGGATGACGCCCTGTATCGACGGATCGGCGAGCAACGACTTCAGGTCTGATGTGGTGGGAATGCCGGTATCGCGCGTGAAGGCCGCCCGCTTTTCCTCGGACCGGCTGAATCCGGCGACAATCTTGATCGCGTTCGATTTCTTGGCGGCGCGCGTCAACACTCGCGCCCAGCGCCCCAGCCCAACGATGCCAACGTGCACAGGCTCCGCCATCTCTGATCCTCCCGGATTGCGGCCGCATCGAGCTGCGGCTCGGTTCTTTGTTGTAGATTGTCATACCGTAGTACGGTAGTCCCGGGCAGTCAAGCGGCAGACGCGACAAAGCGGAAGCGACCGGTTGCCGGCCGCTTCTGCGATGTCGCGCTTGAGTAGACAATGATCGAGGCCTGGGCAGCCGGCCTTGCTGGCGCCACGCAAGCAACATCTGTCCGAATAATAAAACTATTTACGAGTGTAAAATCGGAAATTTATAGATATTCAGCGGAAATTTACATATAAATTGACGAAATTTCCCGCAGCAGAGAATAAAATACTTTATCCTGAAGAACGTAATCAGATTATTATCTCTCAACGTCCGCGCTTATCGTCCTTCCAAGAGCCGAGAAGAATTCGCCGGATAGTTTCTTGGCGGTCGACATCATCAACCGGCTTCCGAGCTGCGCGATCTTTCCACCGACATCCGCCTTCGCCGTGTAGCGTAAAAGCGTGTGCTCCGGGCCATCCGGGATCAGCGTGACGTCCGCGCCGCCCTTGGCAAAGCCGGCGACGCCGCCTTTTCCTTCCCCCTGGATGGTATAGCCGTTGGGCGGATCAAGATTGGTCAATGTCACGGAACCGGCGAAAGTCGCCTTGATGGGGCCGACCTTGAGAACAACGGTCGCCTCCATGGCGCCGGCGTCCGTCAGCGTCAGGGACTGGCAGCCGGGGATGCATTGCTGCAAAATGGCGGGGTCGTTCAGCGCATCCCATACAACCTGAACCGGCGCGGTGATCCGCTCCTCACCTTCAATCAGCAAAGCCATAGACTTTCTCCATCCTGGATGTCACACGCGCTGCAGCGCAACGGGCTGTGCATGATCGACACATGCAGCGGAGCCCGTTTCCCGATCTCGTTGAAATACCTGACCCACCGGCGTCATTCCCGGCCTTGTCCCAAGGATCCCGATTGGAAGGCCACTGGACCTCGCTTACCGGGATCGCCAGGACAAGCCCGGCCATGACAACGAAGTCTCAGCGTTTCACCGAGAACGGACAATGCGCCGAGACATGAACTTCTTTCACCCCATGAAGGCATCCATCCGACCAATCGTCATTGATCGAATACATATCTTCTGGGGCATGATCGACTATTCGGGCGGGGAGCCCGCCTCGCTCCTCAAGGCGTGCAAATGGGAGGGGGTGACGGGCAATTCCGCCACGAACAGGCCCTCGCCGCGAAAGGCATCGTCGATCGCCGCGGCAACCGCCGGCATGCAGGCGAGACGCCCGCCCTCCCCGCAGCCCTTGATGCCGAATTCCGTAAAGGGTGACGGTGTCTCGACGTGGTCGACGACGATATCCGGGATCTCATGCGCGGTCGGGATGGCATAGTCCGCGAGGGAGGCCGTCAGCAGTTGCCCGTCCTCGCCGTAACGATAGATCTCGTAAAGCGCGGTGCCGATCCCCTGGGCGATGCCGCCCCTGATCTGTCCTTCAACGATGCGTGGGTTCACGATGGTGCCTGCGTCGTGGACGGCGATGTATTTCACGATGCGCGTCTGGTTTGTCCGCTCGTCGATCTCCACGACCACGATGTGGCAGGCATGGCCGACGATGGGATAGAAGACACCGAGGTCAGACCTGTCGGCCTTCGGCATGGTCGTATAAGGATGGTCATAGGTATGTTCGGCGGATAGGCCGCTGCGGAAGTCCTCGCCGCCCGGAAAAGACAAACGGAAGCTGTGCGCCGCACGCGCGATATCGGCGAAGGACCGCCGGCGTGATGGGTCCCCTATGACGGAAACGGATTCGTCATGCACCTCCACCTCGTCGTCCGCGACACCGAGCATATGCGCGCCGAAGCGGATGATCTTGGTCTTGAGCGTCGCCGTAGCCCCCGCGATCGCGCCGGCCAGCATGACGGTGTAACGGCTGCCGACAGGCCCCTTCGAGATCAGGCCGTTTTCTGTCGAGGCGTAGTTCACCGCAATATGATCGGGATCAATCTGAAGATATTCGGCCGTCAATTGCTTGGCCACTGTTTCAGGACTATTGCCCCAATGCGGCGCGAAGATCGTGACGACGGCCATGCCGTCCGCATTGATGCGGATACGCACGCTCTCTGGGCTGCTCGTTTGCGGGAAAGCCGGCTTTTCATCGAGAAACCAGAGCTCCGTCACCGAAAGCACGCTGCGCTCGTTCACCGTTGCGACGCCGATCCCGATCCGCTTGCCCTCGGCACGGGCGCTCACACGCCGGGTTTCCCAGGCATCGAGGTCGATGTGGGAGAGCGCCCGGTCGAGCACGCGGTGGTAGTCACCGCTGTCGTAGATATTGCCGTTCGGAATCCTGTAGGGGAACTCAGCTTTGTCGATGAAGTTCTGGCGGCGCAACGCGATGCGGTCGAAGCCCGTTTCCTGCGCGGCCGCGTCGACCAGCCGCTCGAGCACGAAGTTGCCGACCTCGCCGCCGAAACCGCGATAAGGCGCCTGCTGCGTCTTGTTGGTCAGGACGGCGGTGAGGTCATATTCGAGCGCTGGAATACGATAAGGGCCGGTCGCCTGGGCAAGGGCATTGCCGTGGGAACCGGTATTCATCATGAAATAGGCGCCGTAGTCGTCGATCACCTTGAGACTGAGACCGGTGAAGGTGCCGTCCGCGGCCACGGCGAGGGCCGCGTCATAGATACGATCCGACGCGTGCTGGTTGCCGTTCGCCATATGCTCGAGGCGATCCTCGACATATTTGACCGGCCGGCCCGCAAGGCGTGCGAGCCCGGCGGCGATCAGCGGGACATGGTAGAGGGACGATTTGCCACCAAAGCTTCCACCCACGTCGCTGATGTGGAAGTTCATCTGGAAGGGCTCGACGCCGAGCGCCCGCGCCAGCCTGGCGCCGATGACGCTCTGCTGGGACATGTTCGAATGAACGGTGAACTTTTTCTCGGCGCGGTCGTAGTCGACCACCGCTCCCGACGTCTCGATCGGCTGCGGGGAGACGCGCGGCCAGCGGAAGCGGCGGCGCACCACGTGGGCGGCCGTGGCGAAAGCTTCATCGACCGGCCCCCAGACGTGGCGGCTATTGTGGACGACATTGCTGCCGCGTTCGGGATGCAGGACGGCATCGCCCGTTGCGGCGATCGCCTCCACCGGATCGACCACAGCCGGCAGCAATTCGTAGTCGACCTCGATGAGGGCCAACGCATCTTCGGCGATGTAACGTGACGCGGCGACGATGGCCGCCACAGGCTCGCCGACATGGCGGACACGATCGATGGCCATGCAGTGCTGCACGACAGGCGGAGACGAAAGCGTCGGCATCGGGCCGACGCTGTCCGCGAACTCTCGGCCTCCGATCGCCAGATAGACGCCGGGCAAGGCGCGCGCTGCATCGAGATTGATCGACACGATCCGCGCATGCGCGTGGGGGCTCGCGAGCACTGCCGCATGCGCCATGCGTGGCAGCTTCACATCGTCGACAAAGCGCCCACGGCCGGCCACCAGCCTTATATCCTCAGGGCGCTTGAGGCTCTGCCCGATCCAGCGAAAATTGCGTCGATCCGAAGACATCATGCCGTCTCCTTCGCCTGATCACGGCCCGCGGTCAGGATCGCGTCGACGATGGTCTCGTAACCGGTGCAGCGGCACAGATTGCCTGAAATCGCCTCGCGCACTCCTTCACGATCGAGCCGTCCGTCCTGCCGGAGCAGCTCGGTCGCGGTCATCAGCATCCCGGGCGTGCAGAAGCCGCACTGCAGCCCGTGATTGTCGCGGAAGGAGGCTTGCAGCGGTGAAAGCTCGCCGTCGGGAAGCAGCAACCCCTCGACCGTCTCGACCTCAGCCCCGTCGAGCTGGGCCGCGAACAGGAGACAGGAGCGCGCGGTGCGTCCGTCGACGAGCACGGTGCAGGCGCCGCAAACGCCATGCTCGCAGCCGATATGCGTGCCCGTGAGGCCGAGATGATCGCGCAGGAAATCGCAAACGAGCAGACGTGGCTCGACCGTCGCCTCGATGGGCTCGCCATTGATGGTCACGGAGATGGTGATCTGGCTCAATTCATCCTCCCTGCCCGTGCCGCCGCTGCCCGGATGTTGCGCTCCAGCAAAGCCTTCGCCGTATCGCGGCGGTATGCGGCCGATATGCCCGGCACGTCGAAAAAGTCGATCTCTTCGATTTGCGCTGCGGCAGCCGCCTGAATGGCGTCGTCGGAAAGACTGGCCCCGGTCAGCGCCTGCTCGGCGGTGCCCGCGCGCAGGGCGCGTTCCTCGACGCCACCAATGGCGATGCGGGCGGATTCGATCTGGCCGTCGTCGGCAACGATCTCCACCGCGACGGACACGATCGCGAAATCGCCCTTGCGCAGGCTGACCTCCTCGAAGGCTACACCCGCTCGCGCGTTGGGGCGCGGTATCCGGATTTCGACCAGCAGCTCGTGCGCCTCGACGGCGGTCGTGAACACGCCGAGGAAGAAGTCATCGGCACCGACGATGCGGGCGCCCTCGGTGCTTTCGATCACGAACTCCGCATCGAGCGCGGTCAGCACGGCCGGCACCTCGGAGGCCGCATCCGCATGCACCACATTGCCGCCGATCGTTCCGCGATTGCGGATCGTGTGATGGGCGACGTTCTCATAGGCCATCGCCAGCAGAGGCAGGTGAGCGCCGACAAGGGGATGGTGCATGACGTCGTTGTGGCGGGTGAGCGCGCCGATCGCGATGTGCTCGTTCCGCTCTTCGACGAAGGCGAGTTCCGCGATCCGGTTGATGTCGATGATCACAGTCGGCTGCGCCATGCGGAAATTCATCATCGGCACGAGGCTCTGTCCTCCGGCGAGGATCTTCGCGTCGTCGTCGCGATGGGCCGACAGCAGATCGAGCGCCTCCGCCTTCGTGGCCGGCCTCCTATAGTCGAAGGGCGCGGGCTTCATGGCTGTTCACCCCCCTGTGGATCATGAGCGGCGTCCATGAGCACGCCCATCAAGAGCGCCGGCTCGTCCTCCAGATTAATCCAGGCGTGATTGGTGCCGCGCTGGATCACCACGTCAAAAGGTCTCAGTTCCGTCTCGTCCTCATCGAGCACCAGCAGCACCCTGCCCTTGAGCAGGATGATGTAGTCGAGCGTATGCGACTTGTGCATCGAGGGATGGCGGGTTGTATCGACGCGCAGATGCGCCGCGCCCATACGCGCGAAGGCGGCGGCCGCGGCCCGCTCGGCGACGTCAGGATGCTCGTTGGACACCGTCTTCGGACCAAGCTGAAAAAAGCGGAAGACGGTGCCGCCCGCGGGCGGCTCGAGCTGAACCGGCCAGGCCGCGTCGTCGAGCTTGTCGAGCGAGGGCGGATTGGACTCGGTCGCCCACAGATTGATCAATCCACGTCCGGGCGCGGATTCGAGGACATGCGGAACGGGCGCGTCCGTCAGGATGCACGAGCGGCCGCCCTCCGAATTGGTCGTGATGATCCGCCGGAATGGCGGCAGTGTTCCCGTACTCATGTCCCGTCCTCAGGTCAGGCGGCGCTGATCAGACAGATCCTTGCCGCCCCGCGTTTCCGAGATCACGGCGCCGCGCGCCTCGACCATCGGCAGGGCAGCGAGTGCGCGCACGATATGGAACTGCGTTGGCATGTCAGCCCATTGCGTATCGTGGATGGTCACCGTGCCCTCGGCGCGGAAGGTCGCGGTGGTGCGCTGCAGGCTTGCACCGGGAGGCGTGTGGCAAGCATAGGCGACGTCGGCCTCGCCCCATTGTCCCGTCGCGGGCACGTATTTGTAGTGCAACGTGCCGCCGGCCGCAGGGCCGGAGAGCGGCGCGGGCGGCGCTTCCTCAATCGCATCAAGCTCGATGTCGATGAAACGATGGCCGAGCCAAGCGGCGCCATGAAATTCCCGCCCCCGGAAGATGCGCGGCTCGGGTATATCGGCGTAGAGCTTGGCGAAACCAAGTTCGTCGCGCCCGGTCATGATCGGATCCGGCATGTTTTCCCACAGGACCGCGAGGAACATCCCGGTGATTTCGTCGACCGCGCCCCTGTAGGTCACGGGAAACTTGATGCCGAGCGTGTTGTATCCGCGACCGGCAAGCCATTCCAGTTCGGTGAAATACTGTAGCTCGACTGTCACCACGGGTTCATCCGTGAGCGAGAACCCGGGCGGCAGCAGGTTGCGGAGAAGCGTCGCATCCGTGAGATAGCTCACGGCGACGGAGCGCTTGCGCGGCGCATGCGTCCAGTCGAAGGGGCGACCATCCGGCCCCTGGCGTGGTCCGGCACTCGGACCGAAGCCATAGGGCATGCGATACATCAAGCCGGCCGTCATGTTACGCCGCCTTTGCTGCAGGGTCCGAGGGGAGAAAGCGCTGGTCGATGGCACCGAAGATCGACTTCCCCGCGCCATCGAACATCTCGATACGCACGGTGTCGCCCGGCTGCATGAAAGGCGTCACGGGTTTACCCATCTGAATGGCCTCGATCATGCGCAGTTCAGCGATACAGGAATAGCCGACGCCCCCCTCATCCACGCGCCGGCCCGGTCCACCGTCCTCGCCACGGTTGGAGACGGTGCCCGACCCGATGATGGTCCCCGCCGAAAGGCGGCGGGAGCGCGCCGCATGGGCGATCAGCGTGCCGAAGTCAAAGGTCATGTCCACACCGGCATCCGGCTTGCCGAATTCGGCGCCATTGAGCCAGCTATGGAGCGGCAGGGAGAGGCGCCCCTCTTTCCACACGGGCCCCAGCGCCTCGGGGGTGACGGCCACCGGCGAGAAGGCGGAGGCGGGCTTGGACTGGAAAAAGCCGAAGCCCTTCGCCAGTTCGCCGGGGATGAGATTGCGCAGCGACACGTCGTTGCACAGCATCACCAGCCGGATCGCATCGAGCGCTTCAGCGCGGCTGGCACCGAGCGGCAGATCGTCAACGATGACGGCGATCTCGCCCTCGAAGTCCACACCCCATGCGGGATCCGGCAAGGTAATCGGATCGCATGGGCCGAGAAACGCGTCGGAGCCGCCCTGGTACATCAGCGGATCGACCCAGAACGAAGCCGGGAGTTCGGCGCCACGCGCACGCCGCACGAGGTCGACATGGTTCACATAGGCTGAGCCATCGGCCCATTGGAAGGCGCGCGGCAGCGGCGACGCACAGGCCGCCGTGTCGAAAGCAAAGCCGGCTTCCGTTCCGCTAGCCAGCCGCTCGGAGAGTTCTTGTAACCGTGGTGCCGCGTCGGCCCAACGATCCAGCGCCGCCTGCAGGGTCGGCGCTATGGCGCCAGCGTCCGCCGCGCGGCTGAGATCTGGAGAAACGACGACCAGGCGGCCGTCACGCCCGTCCGCGAGACTGGCGAGCTTCATCATACATGCCCTCCCGTGGCGCGGGCGAGTTCCGAGCCGTAGGTCGCCCGCGTGGCCGTCTGCCCGGTCTTTTGCATGGCCTCGGCAAAAGCGGCGGCCAGATGGTCCGACGAAGCCTGCGCGCGAGCCCTCACCGCCTCGACATCGACGCCGACGAGGCGGCCGTTGCGCTTGCGCGCCTGCCCGGCCACAAAGACGCTGTCGATGTCGGACGGCCGCACCTGCAGAACGAGGGATGCGACAGGGTCCGGCGTGCGCGGCGCGTGATGAATGCCATCCTGCCGGACCGTGATGATGTCCGCCTGTTTCCCGACGGCGAGCGAACCGACCTTTGCATCAAGGCCGATGGCCCTGGCACCGTCGATCGTCGCGAAATCATAGGCGTCGGCCACCTTCAGATCGATCTCGGGCGGCATGCGGCCGGAATCCAGCACCTTCTGGTTGTCGATCGCCCGCGCCGTCTGCAGCGCGATGCGCATCTGCGCGAACATGTCGCCGGAATAGTCCGAAACGATATCGATGCCGAGCGTGGGGCGCAGTCCGACGGCGAGCGCCCGGTTGATGACGGGAATGCCCATGCCCATCTGCAGCTCCGTCTCCGGCGTGACGCTGAGCGCCCCGCCGCTGTCGGCGATGGCCTTCAGTTCGTCGTCGCTCGACGCGTTGCAATGAACATGGAGCATACGGGGACCGAGCAGACCAGCTTGCGCCAGGCGCGCGACGCTGTCAGGCGTCGAGAGGGTGCCCATATGCATGGTCATCGGGATATCGAAGTCCCGTGCGACGGTGATCTCGTCGGCGGTGTGGGCCACCGGTATGAGGTTGAACTCCGTCAACGCGACGCCCATCGTCACGAGGGCGCTGGCGGGACGGGCACGGAAGCGCGCGTCGAAAAACTGGCGCGCATGCCGCACGCGGGCGTCGTGATCGGTGAAGCTGCGCGGCTCGGACGGTACGTCATAGAAGCCATAGTAGAATTGGCCCCTTATGCCGGAACGGTCCAGCCCGTCGATGCCGGCGTCGGCATGCTCGGGTGTGCGCATGATATGGCAGAAGTCGCAGATGGTCGTGATGCCGGCGTCAAGCGCCTCGAGCGCACCCGCATAGGTGCTGATCCAGACATCCTCCGGCCGGTAGGCCGTCGCGTAGCCGAGCCGGATGAAGCGGATATACTCCACGAGGCTCCAGTCGGCGGCGACACCACGGATCGAGGTCTGCCAGATATGCCGGTGCGTATCGACAAAGCCCGGCGCGACAAGCATGCCGGAAACGTCGATAACCTCCGCGTCGCCGGCGTCGATCGACGGACCGATGGCGGCGATGATATCGCCTTCGATCAGCACATCCGCCGGCTCGCGCGGACCGCCAATCACCTGCCCGCCTTTGAGCAAGATCTTTGTGGGCACCGTTGATCTCTCCAGTTTGAACGTCAGTCGACAGGGCCGGCGGGAGAAGCCTGCATGCCGGCCTTCATGAAGGCGATGGCGTAGCGCAGCGCGCCTTCGGGATCGGCCAGGCTGAATTCCTCGCCGAAGACCGGCTGCAGCCGGCCGTTGTCGGCACGAATGTAAAGCATCGCGCCGTAGACACAGGCGACCCGCCAAAACAGCTCCTCGGCCGACAGATCCGGACAGGCCTTGGAGATGGCGTCGGCAAAGGAGCGCGCCACTTCATCATAGGCCTGAAACAGGATCCGCTTGACCTCGGGATTGGGATCTGTGGATGCGCGGCCGGACAGCAGGCGAAACGCGCGCTCGCCATCGTCGCGCGGCTTGCGCAGCGTGGGCTCGATGAACGCGCGCAGCACCACCTCGACATCGGGCCGGCTGTCGCCTGATGCGGCCATCGCCTCCTTGATCTTGGCGATCCGCTCCCTGTTCATCGGCTCCAGCCGGCGATGGAAGACCGCCTCCAGCAGACGCTCCTTCGAACCGAAATGATAGTGCACGGCAGCGGTATTGGCGCTCGCCTCTTCTGCAATCATCCTTGTCGGCACGTTGCTGTAGCCACGCTCAGCAAACAGACGCTCCGCGACGTCCATCAACCGCTCGCGCGTGTCTGATGCGACATCCTGAACATGCCTCATGCAATTTCCTCCACGCCTTCGTGTAATGCAGTCAACTGATTAAAGCAAGCGCTTGACACAAGCGCGAAAGTTGGATTGTGTGCCGCGCATATAGGGAGGAATGTCATGATAATTCTTAAGCGCCACCTGACCGCGCTCACCTTCGGTGCCATCCTTGCCGTAGCCGGCCAGGCGAACGCAGCCGATCCGGTCAAGCTCGGCCTGATCAATCCGATCAAGACCCTCATCGGCAAGCAGAATGTCGAGGGAGCGCAGCTCGCGGTCGAGATGCTCAACCAGGACGGCGGCATCCTTGGCGGCCGCAAGATCGAGCTCGTGACCTACGACACCAACTTCTCGCCACCCGAGGGTGTCGCCGCGATCCAGCGCCTGCTCACCCAGGACAAGGTGAAGGTGATCGCCGGCGAGATCTCCAGCAGCGTGGCGCTGGCGGCCATTCCGGTTGTCGAGGGCGAGGACGCCATTTTCATGGCGGCGGTGCCGAAGCATCCGGACGTCACGAAATCCGGCTATGACAAGGTTTTCCGCATGAACACAACGACGGCGCAAGATGCGAAGTCGTTCGATACATTCCTTCTGGAAACGATCAAGCCGGAGAAGGTCGCTATTCTTGCTGAAAACAGCGACTTCGGCCAGGTCACGATCAAACATATGAAGGAATTGTTCGGCAACAAGCTGGCCTATTCCGACACCTTCGGCATGCAGCAGAATGATTTTGCGGCGATGTCCACGAACGCGCGCTCATCCGGCGCGGACACGATCTGCATCGTCGGCTCGAACATGGAGCAGTACGGCAATATCCTGCGCGTTCTCTCTGACCTCGGATTCAAGGGCCACCGCTGCCTGATGCCAGGCATCCTCAATTCCGAGGGCGTCAAGATCGCTGGCGCGGCGGCGGAACAGGCCTTCAGCGCGGACATCTACGTCCCCGCGATCGACAACGCCTTCAACAAGCGCTTCGTCGAAGCTTTCCAGAAGAAATTCGGCCGCAAGCCCGAGAAGATCGAAGTCCTCGGCTTCGAAACTGTCTGGATCGCTGCCAAGGCGATGGACAAGGCGGGAACCGCCGACGACACCGCCAAGATCGCCAAGACCATCCATGAAGGCAAATGGGAAACGCCCCGTGGTGAAGTCACCTTCGACAAGAACGGTCAGGCTTCCAGCGGTGAGCTGCTCCGGTTGTCCGTCAAGTCTGGCGAGATCGTAGTCGACCGATAGTCGCCCCGACAGATCCAAAGGCCATCGGGAGGATGCGCGTCACGCGCGCCTCCCGCGGCTGCATGCCGGAACAATGCGATGCTTGAACTTCTCCTTCAGCAAGCCGTGAACGGGCTGACCCAGGGCATGGCCTATGCCCTCGTGGCGCTCGGCCTGACCATGATCTTCGGCGTGCTCCACGTCATCAATTTCTCGCATGGCGAGCTCTACATGCTGGGCGGCCTCATGGCCGTCGTTGCCACCACGATGCTCGGCCTGCCCTATGGCCTCGCGCTCATACTGGCCATCGTTGCCGTCATCATCATCGCCGCGCTTGTCGACCTGATCGCCGTGCGGCCGGTCCTGCCGACGAAGGATGGCCCGTCGACCGTACTGCTCAGCACGTTCGCCGTCAGCCTGCTGCTCCATCAATCGGTCCTGTCCACCTGGGGGCCCAATCCATCCCGCGTCGAGGGGCTGGAGGGAACTCTATCCCTAGGCTCGGTCGTCATCACCAACCACCGGCTGCTCGTGCTGGCCGCGGGCATCGTCATCCTGCTCGCCATCGAATATGTCCTGCGCCGCACGCTCGTGGGACGTCGCATCAGGGCTGTCGCTCAGAGCGAATTCGCCGCGCAGGTCGTCGGTATCGACGTCGCACGCATCCGCACCCTGACTTTCCTGGGAGCGGCCGGGATAGCGGCAGCGGCCGGAGCCCTCATCGCGCCGGTCAGCCTCTTCACGCCGTCCATGGGTCAGCACGCCATCATCACCGCCTTCGTGGTCGTCGTCATCGGCGGCATGGGGAACGCGACCGGCGCTGTCATCTGCGGGCTGCTGCTCGGCCTGCTCGAAGCTTTGGCCAGCGCCTTCATGCCTCAGGAAATGGGCACCGCCATCATTTACGCTCTGCTTCTCATGTGCCTTCTCATCCGGCCGCATGGCCTTTTCGCGGGGCGTGCCCGATGAGACGTCTCCTGATCATCCTCGCAATCGCCCTCGCGATCGCGGCGCCCTTCCTGCTCGCCGGGCAAAGCTATTACAGCGGCCTCATGGCCTATGCCGCGGTGCTCGCGATCTTTGGCCTGTCGATCAACCTCACCGTGGGCTATCTCGGCCTGATTTCCTTCGGTCACGCCGCCTTCTTCGGGCTCAGCGCCTATGTCGCCGGGCTGGCGATCATCAACTTCGGCGTCAATTATTGGGTGACCCTGCTGTTCGCGCCGATACCGGCGGCTCTTCTCGGCGCCCTGGTCGGTTTCGCCTCTGTGCGGCTGGGCGGCGCCTATTTCGCCATCGCCACATTGACGACGGCCGAGATTCTGCGCCTCGTCGTCTCCAACTGGGTCGATCTCACGCGCGGGCCGCTCGGCCTGATCGTGCGGCGCCCGCGCGTCGAGGCCATCGAGTCGCTCGGTCTCGTCTTCCACCAATACTATCTTCTGGCGACGCTGCTCGGGCTCGGCCTTGCCGTGTTCATCGTGCATCGGCTGCTCAACAGCCCCACCGGCCGGTCCTGGAAGGTCATCCGCGAATCCAATGATCTCGCCGAGAGCATCGGCATTCGCACCGTGCGCCAACGCGTCATCGCCATCGCGCTCTCCGGCGGCCTGGCGGGATTTGCCGGCGTCCTGTTCATTCCACGCACGCTCGTCCTCACGCCGGATCTGTTCAATCCGATGTTCTCGGCCACGGGCCTGCTGATCGCCATTCTCGGCGGCAAGGGCACGCTGATCGGCCCGCTTCTCGGCGGCGCCATCTTCGCGGCCCTTCCCGAGACCCTGCGCTTCGTCGATGAATATCGGATTGCCATTTTCGCGCTGATCCTGCTGGCCGTCATCCGCATCCAGCCGGCTGGCCTCGCGCCTCTCTTCCGCCTGACATCGCCCTTCCGCACACCCCGCGCGCCGGCCAAGGGTGGCGAGATCGCCTTCGAGCCCTCCCCGCGCCTCACCGTGACGGATCTCACAAAGCGCTTCGGCGGCTTGACCGCGGTGGACAACGTCCGCATGAGCATCGAGCCTGGCGAACTCGTCGGCATCATCGGCCCGAACGGCGCCGGCAAGACCACCTGCCTGTCGCTGATCAGCGGTTTCACCCCGCCAACGGAGGGTGAGGTCCGCTATGGCGAGCGCAAGGTGACAGGTGACGCGCCGAGCAGCCTCGTCGCGCATGGACTGGCCCGGACGTTCCAGCAGGCCGCGCTCTGCGGCAGCCAGACCGTCTTCGAGAACGTGCTCGCCGCCACGAGTTGCCCGGAGCCCGCGTCCCTCCTGAGTTCGGTGCTGCGCGGCGCCGGCTGGCGCGCGAGGGAAGCCAAACGCATCCAGCGCGCCTTCGACTGCCTGGCCTTCGTCGGCCTGGCGGAGCGGGCCTCGCTCGAAGCGGGATCGCTTCCCTATGGCGAGCAGAAGATGCTGGCCATTGCCGTCTCGCTGGCCACACGGCCGCGCCTTCTGATGCTGGACGAGCCCGCGGCCGGCCTCAACCACACCGAGGCCAACCGGCTGGCCGATCTGCTGCGTGGCCTGCGCCAGCGCGGCCTGACGATCGTCCTGGTCGATCACAACCTGCGCATGATGATGGCGCTCTGCGACCGTATCATCGTGCTCGATCGCGGCCGTCTCATCGCCCAGGGCACCCCCGCCGAAATCCAGGCCGACAAGGCCGTCATCGAAGCCTATCTCGGCGGTTACAAGGCGGAGGAGGCGCAGAATGCTTGAGCTTTCCGGACTCTGCGTCACCTATGGCAAGGTCAGGGCGGTCGAGGATATCGCGCTGACCGCCGCGCGTGGCGAAGCGGTCGCGCTCATCGGCGCCAACGGCGCCGGCAAGTCCTCGATCCTCAAGGCGATCCTCGGCCTCGCGACGTCTTCAGGTTCGATCCGCATCGACGGCGACGAACTCTACGGGCGACCGAGCCATGTGCGCGTCGCCAGCGGCGTCGCGCTGTCGCCAGAGGGGCGCCATGTCTTTCCGCAGATGACCGTGCTCGAGAACCTCGAGATGGGCTTCATCGGCGGTGACTTCCCGGCCCTGTGCGAGGACATGCTGGAGTTGTTTCCCCGCCTGCGCGAACGCAGCGGCCAGCTTGCCGGCAGCATGTCCGGCGGCGAGCAGCAGATGCTCGCGATCGCACGCGCCCTGATGTCACGGCCGAAGGTGCTGATGCTGGACGAGCCCACGCTCGGGTTGGCCCCGATCATCGTCGACCAGATCCGCGCGCTCATCGGCGTGCTCAAGGCCAGGGGCATGACTGTTCTGCTGGCCGAGCAGAATGCCGAGATGGCGCTCGCGGCCACGGACCGCGCCTATGTGCTGGAAACCGGCCATATCACGACAACGGGCGCCTCGGCGGAACTTGCGGCAGATTCCGCGATCCGGCGCGCCTATCTCGGGCTCTGATGGCCCGATCCCCAGAATGACAACACGGACATTGTGCTGATGGCGCGTATCGTTGACCTCTCCATCCCCATTGAGAACGACGTGGTGAGCGATCCGGATTTTTCGCGTCCGAAGATCACCTATCTCGCGCATGACATGACAATCGATCGCATGCGGACGTCCTTCCCGAGCCTGGAAGCGCATCATCTCCCCGACGGCGCCGCCTGGGCGATTGAAACGCTGGAGGTGACGACCCATCACGGAACGCATCTCGATGCGCCCTATCACTTCCACCCCACGACCAACCATGACCTCGTCGAGGGTGGCGAGCCCTCGCCGACCATCGACGAGATCCCGCTCGACTGGTGCTTCAAGCCCGGCGTGAAACTCGATTTCCGTCACTTCCCGGACGGTTATGTCGCGACGGTCGACGACGTCACCGCAGAACTCGACAGGATCGGCCACACGCTCCAGCCCCTCGATATCGTCCTGATCAACACGCGGGCCGGCTCCCGCTATGCGCGTGAGGACTATGTCACCGCCGGCTGCGGCGTCGGCCGCGAGGCGACGCTGTTCCTGGCGAGACAGGGCATCAAGATAACCGGCACCGATGCCTGGAGCTGGGACGCGCCTTTCAATTTCACCCGCGAGAAAGTGGAGGAGACCGGCGACTACGGCCTCGTCTGGGAAGGACATAAGGCAGGACGCGAACGCCTTTACTGCCATCTCGAGAAGCTGCACCAGCTGGAGGTCCTTCCCCCGACCGGCTTCACCGTCTCCTGCTTCCCGGTGAAAATACGCAAGGCTTCGGCCGGCTGGACGCGCGCCGTCGCTATCCTTTGAGACGACACATAGCGACCAGCGCATAGGCGATGAGACGGGCCTGCAGAACCATCAGCCTGCGGCCCGTTGACCGAGACCGGCAGGCCGGGCGGCGGCATCGCAAACCGTCTCCATGACCCGACACCCGTGATCGGCGAGAGCCACCAGCGGTAGTGGTTGGCGTCATCATGCGGCTTCTGGACTTGCGGGGCTTATGCGATTGACAACATACCAACCGGTTGGTATTTTTATTGGCAGTGAGAGGAACCCCGATGCCGCGCGCCGCCGGAAAACCCGACGCCCGATCAAGGCTGCTCGAGGCCGCATTGACACTTATCCGCGCCAAAGGCTACTCGGCCACATCGGTCGATGAGCTTTGCACGGCCGCGGGCGTGACGAAGGGCGCCTTCTTCCATCATTTCAAGAGCAAGGACGCGCTCGCCGTCGCGGCAGCGGACTACTGGTCGCAGACGACGGGAGCCCTGTTTGCCGTCGCGCCCTATCATAATCACGCCGATCCGCTGGATCGGGTGCTGGGCTATGTCGCTTTCCGCAAGCAACTTCTGCAAGGCGAGGTGCCGGAGTTCACCTGCCTCGTTGGAACCATGGTGCAGGAGGCTTACGAGAGCACCCCTGCCATTCGCGACGCCTGTGAGCGCAGCATCAGCGGCCATGCCGCAACGCTGGAGGCCGACATTCAGGCGGCGATCGGCAGCCGCGCGCTGTCACCGGATTGGAGCGCGCAATCTCTCGCGCTGCACACACAGGCTGTTCTGCAAGGCGCGTTCATCCTGGCCAAGGCAAAAGGCGGCGCCGCCGCTGCGGCCGAAAGCATCGACCATCTCCGCCGTTATCTTGAGCTGCTGTTCCGGCCGCAGGTCGGCCGACCCTCCACCTGAAACCGAACCGAGAGGAGCGTGTCATGCCAAGCACCGTCCAATTCCATCGCGTCATCGCCGCAAAGCCGGAAAAGCTCTATCGGGCTTTCGTTGAACCGGATGCCGTGGCGAGCTGGCTTCCGCCGTTTGGATTCCTCTGCACCGTCCATGAGCTGGATGCCAAAGAGGGCGGCAAGCACCGCATGTCTTTCCGGAACTTCACCACCGGCGAGAGCCATTCTTTCGGCGGCACCTATCTCGAACTCGTTCCGGGCGAAAAGCTCGTCTACACGGACCGTTTCGACGATCCCAACCTGCCAGGCGAGATGAAAGTCACTGTGACGCTAAAAGCCGTTTCGGTCGGCACGGAACTGCGTATCCAGCAGGAGGGCATTCCCGACATCATTCCAGCGGAAGCCTGCTATCTCGGCTGGCAGGAATCACTCCGGAAGCTCGCCAAACTCGTGGAACCGGAGATCAACCAGTAACCGATCAGCCCTATCGACCTTCGCCGCCCAGATCGTAAAGACAAACGGATGGGTGTGCTTGGCCAGATCCAGGCCCCCGCTCCGCAGCCCGCGCGTGTCGCGGAACATTGACGCCGCCGCATGCCACAGCCATGAACGTCGCAGCTGAGAGGGGGCGGGGGGCGGATCATGGACGCAATGACGGCGATAACGGCTGGGGAGCGGCGCGTTTTCGCGAAGGTGGCGCGACGGCTCATTCCGTTCATGATGCTGCTTTATCTGGTCAGCTTCCTTGACCGGGTGAATGTGGGATTCGCGGCCCTCACCATGAACGCCGATCTCGGCTTTTCCCCGGAGGTCTATGGCTGGGGCGCCGGAATCTTCTTCATCGGCTACTTCCTGTTCGAGGTGCCGTCCAATCTGGTGCTGGAAAAGGTGGGCGCGCGGCTCTGGATCTGCCGCATCATGATCACCTGGGGCCTTATATCAGCCGCGACAGCCTTCGCGACCGGCCCTACCTCCTTCTTCATCCTGCGCTTCCTGCTGGGCGCGGCGGAGGCCGGTTTTCTGCCCGGGATGATCCTTTATCTCGGCTACTGGTTTCCACTCGCCATGCGTGCGCGCTACATCGCACTGTTCATGGCTGCCGTGCCCATCGCCAGCGCGGTGGGCTCGCCGCTCTCGGCGTTGATCATGGAGACCCACGGCCTCCTCGGGCTCGCCGGCTGGCAGTGGCTGTTCATCATGGAGGGACTGCCCGCCACGCTGCTCGGCCTGGTGGTGCTGGTGCTGTTGCCGAACGGACCAGCCGACGCGCGCTGGCTGGACGCGGATGAGCGGCGCATCATAGCGGCACGCCTCGCCGCCGATCGCGCCGGCCAAAGCGCGGCCACCCGCCACAACCTTTGGCCAGCACTGGCTGACGCTCGGGTGCTTATGCTCAGCCTCATCTATTTCGGGCTGGTCGTGGGGCTTTACGGCATCGGCCTATGGCTGCCGCAGATCATCCGCGCCATGGGCTACGAGACGCTCCAAATCGGGCTCATCCTCATCCTGCCCTATGCGCTCAGTGCGCTCGCCATGCTGATCTGGGGGCGGCATAGCGACCGCACCGGCGAGCGTGTGCTGCATGTGGCGGCCGCGGCCTTCCTCGGCGCGATCGGTTTGGTGGCGAGCGTGCATGTCTCCTCGCATGTCCTCGCCATCGCGGCAGTGACTTGTGCCTCAGTCGGCATCTATGCGGCGCTCGGCCCCTTCTGGGCGGTGCCTCCGCTGTTCCTGCGTGGGACCGCGGCCGCCGCAGGCATCGCCCTCATCAACTCCATCGGCAATCTCGGCGGCTTCGTCGGGCCCTATGCGGTCGGCTTCATCAAGCAATCCACCGACCGGTTCACGGCAGGCTTCGAGTTGCTGGCCGGCGTGGTCTGCGCCGCAGGACTGCTGGCCCTGATGTTGCGCGTCATGCTGCGGCGGCGCGGCAATCTGCCCGCCCAACGTTCGCGGGCGTTATAGGCGATCACCGCGCGAAGGGCCTATGTGCAGGCAAAGGATCATATCGCGCTGTATCCGCATAGCCGGTGATTCCATACAAGCCGGATCTGTTCTAGCACCGACCTTGTAGCTTGCGTCCGCACGAACTGCTGAGCCATGGTTTACGACAGATTTCAGTGAGGAGTATTGCCGTGTCTCTTCAAGACACCATTGAGGCGCCGCAGGACAAGTCCAGGCTCGCAGCGAAGCCCTACCACTTCTCGACACGCGACCTCACGCCCCAGCACCAGTTTGATGCGTGGCGCAGCTTCATGGCATCATCGATCGAGCTGTCGCAGCCCGAGGGCCAGGATGTCGGCTTCGCCGCCGACCTGTACGCCTGGGATCTCGGCAGCTTGGCCTTCACCGAAATGGCGATGCCGGGTGATGGGGCCATCCGCACCTTCCGGCACCGCAAAGCGCCGCCGACCGACCACTGGTGCCTTGTGTTGCCGCTTTCCGAGGCCGAGCATGCGATGGCAATCACTCAGCCTGGGCGCAGGCTGGCGCCGCGCCGCCTGAGCTTCCGCTCGATCGCCCGGCCCTATGCCGCCAGCGGCACCGACAGCCACGTCATCAGCCTGTTCATCCCCCGCGACCATTTCGGCGAGATCGCCAACCTGCTCGACGCGACGCCGCATGCGATCCCCGACCAAGGCCTGGGCAGTATCCTCGCCGATTTCATGCTAAGCGTGGAACGCCAGTTGCCGCATATATCGGCGGACAACGTGCCCCGGCTGGTGGATGCCATTCTCGCCATGATCCGCGGCTGTCTTGTCCCCACCCCCGACAACCTTGAAATGGCGGATGTCCCGCTTTCAGCCATGCTGCTGGAACGAGCGCGCCAGTTGATCCGTCGTAACATCCACGCTCCTGACCTCAACCCGGACCAACTCTGCCGGCAGCTGGGCGTATCGCGGTCACGGCTCTATCGTCTGTTCGAGAATTTGGGGGGCGTATCAAGCTATATCCGCCGGCAGCGGCTGCTGCGGGCCCATGTGGCACTCTCCGATGTCAGCCAGACCCGACAGATCCGGCAAATCGCCGAGAGCCTGGGCTTCACCGATGCGTCAGCCTTCACCCGCGCTTTCAGTACCGAATTCGGCTGGAGTCCCGGCGACGTGCGGGCAGCAGCACTCGCTGGCTACAGGCTGTCGCCCTTCGCTTCACCACGCGTCGCGAACGCGGAAGCAGACTTCAACAGGTTGCTCATACGGCTCCACGCCTGACCACGATGTGCGAAAGGATGTCCGCTTTCGCGCGGCTGACAATCGCTCGGGGCCGTGGTCTGCGACCAGGAAGATCGGAGCTTCCTTGTCCTTGTCGATGGCGACGATGACCTTTGAGTCCTTCGCGCCGGCCAGATGCTGCCCGGCGGTGTCAGCGACCAGCGCAATACGGCACGCCTGGGGGCATGTGCTCGCCAAGATGGGTGAAAAACGCGCCCCGCTCCCCCCCGGCCGGAGCCATTTTCAGATCATCATTCCTGCATGGCGACCTGGCGGGTTGTCCTCACCGAGGAGAAGATCAGTGAGCCCAGAACGGCCAGCGATGCCGCGAGGAATACCGCACTGATGGGCTCGCGCAGAAAGACCGTGAAGTCTCCGCGAGATATGAGGAGCGCCCGCCGGAGGTTTTCCTCCATGAGCGGCCCGAGGATGAAGCCGAGCACCAGCGGCGCGGGCTCGCAGCGGAAGTAAAGGAGGACATATCCGAGCAGGCCCGCCGCCGCCATGACCATCACGTCGAATGGATTATTGTTGACGGTGTAGGCGCCGACGCAGCAAAACGTCAGAATTGCCGGATAGAGGAAGCGGTAGGGGACAGTAACGAGCCGAACCCAGAGACCGATCAACGGCAGATTGAGGAATACGAGCATGAGGTTGCCGATCCACATGCTTGCGATCAGACCCCAGAACAATGCCGGACGCTCGGTCATGACCTGCGGCCCCGGGGTAATTCCCTGGATCATCAGGGCGCCGAGCACCAGCGCCATCGTGGGGTTCGAGGGCACGCCGAGTGTCAGGAGCGGTATAAACGAGGTCTGCGCGCCAGCATTATTGGCTGCTTCCGGCGAAGCAACGCCGCGGATGTCGCCCGAACCGAAGTTTCGCGGCGGCTTCGACATCTTCTTCTCGATTGAATAGGCCGCGAAGGAGGACAGGAGCGCGCCGCCGCCCGGCAAAAGCCCCAGGGCGCTGCCGATAACTGTCCCGCGGCCGATCGACGGCAAGCAGCGTTTGAACTCGCGCCAACTCGGAAGGAGTTTATCAATCTTGCGCGTTACAAGATTGGGATTCTCCTTGTTCTGGACTGTCGCGATAGCGTCTGCGATACCGAAAAGCCCCATCGCGATGACGACGAACTCGAGGCCGTTCATGAGCTCGGGTCGCCCGGCCGTGAAGCGCAGCGCGCCCGAGTTCACGTCGCTCCCGACGAGGCCCAACAAGAGGCCCAGGATGATCGCCGCGAGCGCCTTGAGAATCGGGCCACTCGCGAGAACGACGGCGGCGATGAGCCCGAACACCATCAACGAGAAGTAATCCGCCGGCCGGAAGCTCAGCGCGATACCTGAAAGGATCGGCGCAAACCAGGCGATGACGAAAGTCGCCGCGGTGCCTGCGATGAAGGAGGCGATGGCTGCGATCCCGAGCGCGGCGCCCGCGCGGCCTGCCTTCGCCATCGCATGCCCGTCAAGGGCCGTCACCACGCTGGACGCCTCACCAGGGATGTTGATCAGGATAGAGGTGGTGGATCCACCGTACTGGGCGCCATAGTAGATACCCGCGATCATGATGATCGCGGTATCGGCGGACAGATTGAACGTGATGGGCAGCAGCATCGAGATCGTTGCGATCGGACCAAGGCCCGGCAACACGCCGACCAGCGTTCCCACGAGAACACCGACGAAACAATAGAAGATGTTGGTGGGGCTGATCGCCACGCCAAAACCGAAGATTATCTGTTCGATCATTTCCATGGGATGGCGCTCAACGACTGGGCCAGAGGGTCATGGGCACGCCGAGGATCCCCACGAACAGGATTGCTGAGAATGCGGCGAGTACAATCGCCAGCAGGAAGGTCTGCCAATGCAGCGCGCGACCGACCGCAGCTGAACCTGCCACGACCAGGGCCACAATCGCGGCGATGACGCCGGCGAACTCAAGGACTATGGCGAAAAGGACTGTTGCGCCGGTGACGATGAAGGCAGATTTCCACGAGAAAACGGGCGCCTGCTCTTCGTCCTCGGGCGCGCGCATGCCCTGAATACCAATAGCGAGCCCCAGGAGCACAAGAATACCTGCCAGCGCGGCTGGAAAATAACCTGGCCCCATCCGTCCAGCTGTGCCCATGGGATAGTTCTGCGCAGTCAGATAAAATCCGAGACCGACGAGGATGAAGAAAAAACCCGCTAAAACATCAGGACTCAATTTGGTCTTCATCCCACGCCCTCTGATATGGTCTGTCAGTCAACCTTGATGTTTGCCTGCTTGGTGATCCGCTCGGCCTGCGCCCGATCGAGCTTGATTTGCTCGATCAGCTTATCCGAAGGTATTGCCGCCACCTCAGCCCCGATCGTCAGGAATTTCTGCGCGACTTCGGGCTGCGAGAGGATAGCGATCACGTCTGTTTCGATCTTCTTGGCGACATCGGCGGGGATGTCTTTTGGAGCGAAGAATGCAACCCAGTTGGTCGCATCGAGCTCAGGGGCGCCGAGCTCGGCGACTGTCGGCCACGACTCGTCGTACCTCGACTTCTGCTTGGACGTGACCGCGAGCACGCGAATCTTGCCTGACTTGAGATGCGGCATGACCGACGAGACGGAGAGCAGTCCGATCGGAACATCGCCGCCCGCAACAGCTGTGGAAGCCGGTCCGCCGCCCTTGTACGGCACGTGAACCAGTTTGAGACCGGTGTCGACCTGCAGCCACTCGCCCGCGAGATGATTCCACGTGCCGGTGCCGGCGGACGCCCAGGAGATTCCGCCCGGATCCTTCTTGGCGGCATCCGCGAGGTCCTTGAAGGTCTTGTAGGGCGTGCTCGTGTTCGCGGCCACCACGATCGGGTGATAAGTCGCCATCACGAGCGGCAGGAAGTCCTTGTTCGGATCGTAAGGAAGGTTCGGATAGATTACCGGATTGAGCGCAAACTCACCGTTCGTCGTGACGAGGAGCGTATATCCATCTGCCGGTGCCCGACGCGCGATGCCGGTTCCGATAGAACCGCCGCCGCCGGGCTTGTTCTCGATGACCACGGACTGGCCCCAGAGCTTGGTAAGGCCCTCGGCGATGATCCGGGCCGAGGTGTCACTGATGCCGCCGGGGGAGGAAGGTACGATAATCGTGACGGGCTTGGCCGGAAAGTCTTGCGCGAAGGCGGGCATGGCCAGCATGCCTAGGAAAAACATGAATGCAGATCTTCTAAGCATGATGGTTCCCCTTAGTTATTAGAAAACTGAATGCCGGACTTAGCCATGCCGCGTCACGATGATGTTGGCATAGCCAGGCTTGACCCTCGCATCGATGAGGAAGGGCTTTCCCTGTCTCACGACTTCCAGGCCCTCACGGATCGCGGCGAGGAGGCCACTGACATTGTCCGCGACGGTCGAGGTGACCCCTTGGGCCTTTGCCAGCGCGGCGAGATCGACCGCCGGGTCGTCGATGCGCTGCCCGACCCAGCGGTTCTCGACCGGCCGGCCTCTGGTCTTCGCGACCGCCTCCTGATGAACCTCGTCATTAAAGTTCGAGCGGTTGTTGGAGATGATCATGAGCGCTGGGAGTTGATAATGCGCGGCCGTCCAAAGAGCGGTCACCCCCTGCAGGAAATCCCCATCGCCGATGACGCCGACGACGACGCGCCCGGTGTCCTTGAGCGCGAGCGCGGCACCCAGCGTCAGTCCAGGGCCTGCGGCTAGTCCCGCGCCGCCATCATGGCCGAGATAGTCGAGCGGCCCCCGGAAATGATAGTCGGTCGAGGCCCAGCCGATGGTGGTGTGGGCGAGCGTGAACGCCTGCTCCTTGCGGATTTCAGCCAGGGCAACCTCGATGTCGTGCGGGACGAGTTCTTCGGAAGCGTTGCTGCTGTAACCGCGCGACAGGTCCGGCGTCGGCTCGCGCCAGGCCGGCCTCGGCCCGCTCTGGAGCACGGTCTGCATCGTCGGGAGCAGGAACCGGATGAGCTGATCCGGGTCTGCCGTGACCAGCATGTCCGCCGGGGCGAGGCCGAAGTGGTCCATGCTCCATCCGTTATGGAGCATGCTATCCATCGAGATATGGACAATCTTGGCCGGGACGCGGCTCGTCTGCCGCTCGAACTGTTGCAGATATCCGTTGAGATCGACCCAGTCGAAGCTGACGATCAGGTCCGCCTGCTGGACCGTTTCCTTCGCGCGCGGCGTCATCCAGCCGCTTGGCGGCCCCACATGCTGGCGGTGGTCGGTAGGGAATACGGCACGCTCGCGCAATGAGGTGACCACGGCTGCGCCAGTGAGCTCCGCCAAAGCGACGCGCCGGTCCCATGCCTCCTGGCAGCGCGAGCCGCGCCCCATGAGGAACAGCGGCCTCTCGGCCTGCGCAATGAGATCGGCAATGCGGGCGATCTCATCCGGAGATCCCGAAGGCGCGGCGGGCGCCTTGAAACGCTCGAGGTTAGGAAAGACGACATCGCCGTCGACCGGCTCTTCCTGCAAGCCCGCATCGAGGCAGATGTAGACGGGCGCGCGCGGAGCCGACGTGGTAATCTGCATGCCGCGCACGAACGCTTCGATGACGCCGTGCACCGACCGCGGCTCGTCGTCCCACTTCACATAGTTGCGGAGCAGCGCGCCCTGGTCCTTGGCCGTGTGAATCCAGTCAATCCAGGGGCGGCGCTTTTCCGGTTGAATAGGGCCGGTCGCCCCGATGACGATCATCGGCACCCGATCCGCCCATGCGTTGAAGATGCCCATCAGCCCGTGCATGAGCCCGACATTGCTGTGCAGCACGCAGGCGAGCGGGCGGTCGGTCGCCTTGGCGTATCCATGCGCCATCGAGACCACATGATCCTCGTTAAGGCACAGGAGCATCTGGGGATCCTCGTTCCCCAGATAATTGACGAGACTGTCGTGCAGGCCGCGATAGCTGGCACCGGGATTCAGCGTCACATACGGGATCGCGAGTTCCCGCAGGAGCTGAGCGACGACATCGCTCTTCCAGGCAAGCGGCACGTCTTTCTGCACGGAGGTAGGTCGGTCAAAACTCTTCACAGCATCCCCACAGATCAAATCCTGCGCGGCAGGCACTCCGGCGGAGTGCCGCGAAGCCAACGGCAAATGTCGATGCGGGGGAACAAAGATGGGATGATCGCTGCCTCGTTTCCGAGCATCGATACGCGACTAGCTTCTGCCCGGGCAGAAACGGGTCGGCCGGCTTCATCTGTCCCCTCGCAGGTTTAAGGCCTGACTGGCTCGTCATGCGACCATGCCGAAAGCCATCTGCCTACCTGATTTACCTACATGATGTATACTAACGACAGAGTGTCAAGCTTTTAGTTTGCGCTCCGGGATTTGCCTTCGCGAAGAGCACACGAGGCGATTTCTGAGGCCCCTCACAGGCTGACACCGCAACGATAGTCTACAGAAAGCCGCCGCTCGGCACTTCGCTCACTTCGCCGGATGACCACGCTTGACAGCTACATATTTTAGCTTCAACATGTATATATTCTTGAGTCGTCGAAGTCTGTTGTTCCTGTCCGAGCGGTTGTTGTCCGCAGCTTTCTCGAACCGCCTCGTCACAGAGCTTCGCGAGCGCAAGCGATTCAAAGGAATCACAATGACATCAATCTTGGCTACAAAACCTGCGGCTTCGGTCAGTCAGACCTCTCCTCTCCGGACTGGCTCTCAATTCCTGTCCGATCTCCGCCAGCGTCGCCGAGTGGTGATCGTCGATGGCGAGAAGATTTCGGATCCAACGAGCCATCCCGCGTTCAGGCAGGCGGCGCGCTCCGTGGCGAGCCTCTACGACTACGCTGCAGCTCCCGAGAATCTGGAGACAATGACGTTCCCGTCCCCGGTCGACGGGCGGCCGGTGCTGCGGGCTTACCAGATCCCGAAGACCCATGCGGATCTGCGGGCCAAGCGCATCGCAGCGGAGAGGTGGGCGGAACTCACTTTCGGCCTCATGGGGCGCTCGCCAGACCATGTCGCCGGCTTCTTCTGCGGCTACGCCGCCAAGCCTTCAGTCTTCGCGGAAGGCGGGCAACATTTCGCCGACAATGTAGTCGCCTTCTACGAGCACCTGCGCGACACGCATAGTTATGTGTCCTACGCGATTGTCCCACCGCAGATCGACCGCAGCAAGCCGGCGCACCTGCAAGAGGATCCGACCCTTTATGCGGGCGTGGTGAAGGAGACGGACGCGGGCATCTATATTTCCGGTGCACAGCAACTCGCAACGGGCGGCGTGTTCGCCGACTACATTCAGCTGAGCTGCATCCACCCGCTCCGCCCGGGTGATGAGAACTATGCCATCAGCCTCGTGGTGCCAGCGGATGCGGAGGGCCTGAAGCTCTATTCCCGCCGGGCCTTCGCGCTCACTGCGTCGGATCCCGAGGAATATCCGCTCACGACTCGCTTTGACGAGACCGACTGCATGGTCGTCTTCGACAATGTATTCGTCCCGTGGGAACATGTCTTCGCCTACAGAAACCTTGATGTGTGCATGAATCAATGGTGGAAGACACCGGCGCACCTCTATGGCAACCTGCAGGCACAGGCCCGCTACGCGACGAAGCTCCGGTTTCTGCTCGGCCTCGCCAAGCGCATGAACGAGGCCACGGGTAACGACGCGGTGCCACCCGTGCAGGTGATGATGGGCGAGCTCGCGGCTTACGCCTCCATAGTCGAGAGCATGCTTTGCTCACAGGAAACACTGGCGACCTACGACGAAGAGGGCGTCCTGTGGCCCTCGAAAACCGCGCTCTACTCGGTCATGGCGCTCCAGTCCGAGATCAACCCGAAGATGATCGACATCGTCCGGGAGCTGACCGGCGCCGGCATGATAACGCTCCCGTCTTCGGTCAAGGACCTTGAAAACCCCGAGACGGCGAAAGACATCGAGCGCTTTTACCGGTCGAGCAATGCTGACGCGCGTTCGCGCATCGCTCTTATGCGGCTTGCCTGGGACTTCATCGGCACCGAATTCGGCAACCGCCACCAGCAATACGAAAAGTTCTACGGGGGAGCGTCGTTCCTGGTGAAGATGAACATGGCGCGTTCCTACGATTTCGCCCGGGCGGGCGCTCTCGTGGACAAGGCGCTCAACCTGCCGAAGATCGAGCAGTAGCGACATTTTATTCCATGCCGCCCCTCCCAGGCGCCGTCGAATGCCTTTTTCCAGGGAGGAACTGCATTGTCCCAGGAGATCGCCATGGCCGCGGATGTTTCTTCCGTTCCCATTTCCAGCACGGAACTGCGCGAGGTCCTCGGCCTGTTTGCAACGGGCGTGGCGATCATCACCGCCACGATGGAAGACGGCGAACGCATCGGCGCGACCGTAAGTTCATTCAATTCCGTCTCTCTTGACCCGCCCCTCGTCCTTTTTAGCATCGCGCGGGCTGCCCGCGCGTTCAGCGCGTGGGAGAGCGCCAGAGAGTTCGCGGTCAACATTCTCGGCGAAGAGCAGAGCGTGTTGTCGACCCGCTTCTCCCGCTCAAACACCGACAAGTGGGCCGGCATCGAGCCGCTGCCCGGCGAAGCAACCGCCGCACCACTTCTGCCGCGGGCGCTCGCTTGGCTCGAATGCGCCTCCTACGCACAATACGATGGCGGCGACCACGTCATATTCGTCGGCCGCGTGCTATCATTGCGGTGCCGGAGCGAACCGGAGCCGCGACCGCTCGTCTTCTTCAAGAGCCGCTACCGGCGACTTGACCCTGACCTCGCGATAGAGACGCCTTCGCGCGAAGACTTCTGGCTCCACGGCTGGTAGGCCGACATCAGGTGACATCATGAGCAGAAATGAAATTGCCTTCACGCTTCATGTGGGGGGTGAGACCACCCGTAAGACTATTTGCATTGATCATGCGATCATTGCCGGTTGGACGGGACGCGATCCGGTCGCTCGCGAGAAGCACATCGCGGAACTTGAAGAACTGGGTGTACCGAGGCCCGCATCGACGCCGATCTACTATCGCGTTGCGAGCAGGCGCCTCACTACCGACAATAGCATCGAGGTAAGCGGCTCGGATTCGAGCGGTGAGGTGGAATTCGTGCTCATCCAATCCGGGGGGGAAAGGTATATCGGCCTCGGCTCCGACCACACCGACCGTAAAGTGGAAACTTACAACATCACTGCCTCAAAGCAGATGTGCGACAAACCGATTGCCGGCGAGCTTTGGGCTTACGAGGAGGTCCGGGGCCACTGGGACAGTTTGATCCTGCGCTCATGGGCCTGGTGGGGTGGCGAAAAGACCCTGTATCAGGAGGGGCCGATCACGGCTATGCTGCCGCCGGAAGAGATCGTGAAGGGTTTCGAGGGGCGGGACAGTCTGCCGGACGGAGCGGCTATGTTCTGTGGCACGCTGGCAGCTCTCGGCGGCATCCGGCCCGCGCCGAAGTTTGAATTCGAAATCGAGGATTCCGTCCTCGGCCGCCGCATCCGCCACGCTTACGAGATTGCCGAGTTGCCAGTGCTCGGCTGAGCGAGGCGCGATCCATTTCCGTCGCTTGGCGGCGTGCGCAGGTCTGGCGCGCGCCGTCACTTGCCGGCATGCCGTGGATGAAGGGCTCGGTTGCGGCTGGGCTCAACTGCGGCCATAGCTTTCGAGAAGCTTGGCAGCGCCTCAGGAATTAGAGAAATCCGACTTGGATTGACCCGGTGGATGCCATCCAGGTCGGTGAATATGCTCGTCTGTTTTTTTGAGCGCAGCACGTCCGCAACAGGTCGACTTGCTCAAGCCGGGGCGTCCGCCTCGCTGTCTCCGCGCCCCTGAAAAACAATTGGCCACAAACGTACATCAGTATAGGCATAGGGTCAGAACGCGGCGAGCTGGCGTTCCCGGATGTATAGCCGGGACGCTTTTCGCAACAAGTTTTCATGGCGCGCGTATAGAACGCGCCCTTCTGCGCGTTGATCGCCATGTCAGCCTCTCGCCCGGATCCGGGGCAGGCGGGATTATCGGCTTCCCCCCTGCCACAAATGGGCGAATTGGGTTGCGACCACGTCGGAATAGCTGACGTCGGCAGAGAGGATGCCCATGTCGCGCGAGAACGCGTTCATGCCCTTCACGAAGTCCTCGCTGATCGTCGCGTCGTAATACGGCAGATCGCGTCGGATCAGCCCGGAGATGAGCGCGGCCTCGGAGGCTGGGAAGATCTTCAGGCCGACAGTCGTAGCAAGCTCGGGATCCCGCGTCAGCGCGGCATGTGTCTTAACGATGGCGCGGACGGCAGCGGCCGCTGTCTCCGGCGAGCGCTCGATAAGCTGGTCGGAAGCTGCGATGGAAGCCATCGTATAGTTGAAACAGGGCTTCGGCCCCTCACCACGGCGCACATCGAGCACGACCGTCCCGACGCCGCGCCGCACCGCAACCTCGGTGCCCATGCCATTGGCCCAGAATCCGTCGATAAGCCCTTCTTCCAGAGCTTTCGCGGCGTTCAGGCCGAAGTTCACGCTCTGTCCGACAGCGCCCGGCACCGGCGCGATCGTGATGTCGTCCCGCCCAAGATCAAAGCCGGCTTCGATCAACAGACGGCGAAGCCCCATCTCCACCCAGGGAGCGGCCCCAATTCGCTTGCCTTTGATCGCCGCGAGATCGCCGCGGGCGACCTGGAGGTCCGCGCGCATGACGAGGAACCAGTACATACCCTGCGCTTGAGCGCAAAGCAGCTTCACGCCCTCCCAGTTCGGGAACGCCGCCAGCGCCGAATGCGCGGACCCGCCCACGAAGTCGATGCTGCCGTCGCGCAGCGCCGCATAACACTTGTCCACGGGGAAGATGAGCTCGAGTTCCACATCCAGCCCCTCCTCCTTGAAGAAGCCGAGTTCGACGGCCGCGGCCGCCGGAAAGTAGGAATTGGAAATGAGGTCAGGAACGGCAAGCTTCATGAGAACACCTTGATGGCAGGACAAGCGGCGCCCCATCGGTTTCGCCGCCGGAGCATGTCGGTCTGGAAGGCTAAGTCGCGGACGGAGCCCTCCTGGAAGATCCCGCTGCGTCCATTGCGTATTCGTTGCAAGTTAGTCTTGTTGCAAGTCAGTCTTGATGTTGACGATGGCCGCAGGACGAGAAACGCCGCGAGTACTGTCTACGCGAGGATAGCGTCGCCACTCCCATCGTCCCCCTTAAGCGCGAGGCAGTCGTCCTGCCAACAGAATGCGAGATCGGGTGCCCACCGATCCTTCGCAGTTATCCCCACAATGAACGCCTCGCAAACCCGCGCGGGACATCACCACAACGGTCACTGCGAACGGTAACCCGGGCGGCCCTATTCCTGTACAAGTTGAAGCTATATGCTGTAGGCGTCAAGCCCGATTCGCGAGGCTGCCGCTCCGGATTCCGTGCGCCGCACAGGGGTGCGTTACGGGAAGGCGGGGATAACCCGCGCAAAACTACCTACGTATCGAATATATTTGACAAGTGTACCGCCGCGGTCGGATAGTCCGCGCATGGAGGCTTGGGCCCGGCTGCCCCCGGCTCAGATGAATGCGCACGGATTGGCGAGGCCTACAAGAACCGCCCCCCGATCGCACCAAACCCGCAGAGGACAAAGAATGTACAAGGACCTGAGGGAATTCATCGAGCAGGTCGAAGCCATCGGCGCGCTGAGGCACATCAAGGGCGCGGATCCGCTGTACGAGATCGGCGGGATCACGGAGGTGGCTGCGGGATCGACTGATCGCCCCGCCCTGCTGTTCGACGATATCCTCGGGTTCCCTGCCGGTTATCGCGTCTTCACCAATGCGACGACGAGTCCCCAGCGCGCCGCGCTTGCCCTCGGGATCGATCCGAACCTTCGTCCCATCGACGCCCTGAAGGTCTGGAAAGAGAAACGGATGAAGCTGCAGCCGCTGGCGCCAGTTGTGCGACGCGATGCGCCGTTCCTCGATAACACCGTCTCCGGGCCGGACGTGAACCTCTATCAGTTTCCGGTGCCCCATTGGCACAAGAAGGACGGCGGCCCCTATATCGGCTCCGGCAGCCTTGTCATCACCGGCGACCCGGAGACCGACTGGATCAACGCCTCGATCTATCGCGTCCAGGTGCACAGCGAAAACCGCGTCACGGTGCAGTTCGACCATCTGGGTCGGCACGGTGCGATGATTGCAAAGAAATACTGGGATCAGGGCAAGCCCTGTCCGGTCGCGATCGTCAATGGCCAGGATCCCGCGCTGTTCATCGCGGGCTTCGAGTACCTTCCCGCCGGCCACTCGGAATACGACTTCGCAGGCGCCATCAAGGGATCGCCCATCGAGATCATGCATGGCCCTCGCACCGGCCTGCCAATTCCGGCTTACGCCGAAATCATCCTCGAAGGCCAGTTGCTGCCCCCAGAGCAGCTCATGCTGCCTGAGGGCCCGTTTGGCGAGTTCACAGGATACTACGCCGCCGATACGCGCCCCGCGCCAGTGATGGAAGTGGAAGCGGTCCATTATCGCAACGATCCGATCTTGTTCGGCTCTCCTCCGCTAAAGCCGCCGCGCTTCCATTTCGGCCTGCCGTTCCGGGCCGCGGGGATCTGGGGCAATCTCGAATCCGCCGGGGTCACGGACGTCGTCGGCGCTTGGCAGCACGTGTCGCAGCTGATGACGGTGGTAGCGCTCAAGCAGCGCTATGCGGGTCATGCGAAACGCGCCGGCTTGATCGCCGCTGCCAACAGCTACATGGGCCGGCTGGTCGTTGTGGTCGATGAGGATGTGGATCCGTCGAACCTGGCGGATGTGATGTGGGCCGTCACCACGCGCTGCGAGCCGTCCGAAGCCGTCGACATTATCCGCAATGCCTGGAGCTCCTCGCTCGATCCGCGCATCACGCCCGACGACAGGGCGATAGGTGCGACTTCGCATTCGAAGATGATTATCGACGCGTGCAAACCTTTCGCATGGAAGGATGAATTCCCCCTCGCTTCCGCGCTCTCGCCGGAGGAAGCCGCAGAAATCGAAGCGAAGTGGAAGGGCGCGCTGCGCCTTTGAGCCAATGATCACACGGTGGGTGCGCAGCCGCCGGCGCAGCGGCGCGATGGGAGGAGATGGCATGTCGGGCGAACTCTGGCGCTGGAGCGCGACCGAGCTGGCGCAAGCAATAGGATCCCGGCAGATATCCAGCCGCGAGGCGGTTGCGAGCGCGCTGGAGCGGCTGGAAGCGGTGAATCCACACATCAATGCGGTGGTGGACGTGCTCGCCGAAGAGGCGCTCATAGCCGCCGATCAGGCTGACGCAGCGATGCACCGCGGCCGCACGGTCGGTCCCCTGCATGGCGTGCCTGTGACGGTCAAGATCAATGTGGATTATGCTGGCCGCCCGACGACCACGGGGGTGGTCGCGTTCAGGAACACAATCGCCGCAGCGGACAGCCCTTCCGTTGCGAACTGGCGCAAGGCGGGCGCGATCATCATCGGCCGCACCAACGTCCCGGCATTCTGCGCCCGCTTTTTTACCGACAATGACCTGCATGGGCGAACTCTGAACCCCTGGTCGCCGACGCACACGCCAGGTGGCTCGAGCGGCGGCGCGGCGGCTGCCCTTGCCGCAGGCATTGGCGCCCTCGCCCACGGCACCGATCGCGCCGGTTCGATCCGTTATCCAAGTTACGCGTGCGGCGTCTTTGGCCTCAGACCATCCTTCGGGCGCGCGCCTGCCTATAGTGAGAACGCCTCCGTCGAGGCGACCCTGGCGAGCCAGCTCATGAGCGTGCAGGGCCCGTTGGCGCGTACCGTCGCCGATTTGCGCCTTGGGCTTCAGACCCTCGCGGAGCGCGACCCACGCGATCCTTGGTGGGCGCCGGCGCCCCTCGGCCAGCCGGCTGAAAAACGCACCCTCCGCATTGCCCTGTTCGCGGGAACACCTGGAGCGACCATCGACCCCGCGGTTTCGGATGCGCTCCTTAACGCGGCGCGATGGCTCGAGGACGCGGGCCACCGAGTCGAGGAGGCCACGCCGCCGTACTTCTCCGAATCTGCGGAACTCTTCTTCTCGATGGTGAAGACCGAAGAGGGAGAGGGCACCTCGAAGGCCATCGCGCAGTTGGGCGACGAAGCCCTCCGACGCGCGCGATCAGGCACGATGGCGCGGGCGAAGAAGTTCACGCTGGAGGAATATGTCGAGGCGCTCGGCAGGCGCACGAACATCTTGCGCGCCTGGCAGCTCTTCTTCGAGCGGTTCGATGTGCTGCTGCTCCCGGTTTCCTACAAGCTCCCCGTCCCCATCGACGAAGATCAGAAGGGCAACGAGGCCGTTGCCGCGATGCTCGATGCGCACCAGCCCATGCTCGCGGTATCGACGCTCGGCTTGCCTGGCCTATCGGCTCCGACCGGGGTCTCAGACGGCCTGCCGGTCGGGGTGCAACTGGTGTCCGGACGATTCCGGGAGGACCTCTGCCTTCAGGCCGCTGCCGTTCTCGAAGCGCGGAATTCGATAACGACGCCGATCGAGCCGATCTTGAGTCAGACTCGGCAATGAGGCGCCTCTTCGCTTTACGTTCCCTTCACACAGAATATTTCGCGAAACGCTTTCGTCGTCGTAGCGAATGGGCCATGATTGGCAGATTCCACTTTATGTGTGTTTTATGATGGCAAAGACTGCAAAAAAACAGAGCAAGTCTGCATCGCGGAGCAAGAAGGCTGGTTTCATTTCCCCGCCGACTACATCGCGGCGAGATTATGTTCTCAACGGCTCGGATGACTGGTTCCGCGATGTCATCTACCGCCTCGTTCAGGCGCTGGGACGGCTCGTCGTCTGCCGGGAAGCGTTCGGACGGGAACTCGGGCTCACGGGCAGCCAGTTCGCCGTGCTCTTCGGCGTTGCGTATCGCCAGGGCGAGAACGGCATCTCGATTGCCGCTCTGTCCACCTATATCGGGCTTGCCGCGACCCATGTCACGACCGAGGTCGGACGCATGATTCGAAAGGGTCTTCTCGTCAAACTGCCGAATCAACAGGACCGCCGCAGCGTTCTGATCTCCCTATCGCCGGAAGGGGAGAAGGCCGTGATGCACGTGCTGCCGATGGTCCGCCAGATCAACGACATCCTCTTTCGTGACATCGACCGCAAACAGCTCGATACCGTGAATATGTTCGCTTCGACGCTGCTGACCAATTCCGAATACGCACTCGCGGAGATCCGGGTCACCGAATCGGCGCGGGCCGAGCGATGAGGCCTTCGCGCCGATGTGCAGTCACATAAGGGGAGCGTGGCTTCGCTTTCTTATGCAACGAACTGCGCAGTTCCGTACCCGCGATCCTCAACATCCCCAGCCAATGGGCATGATCGTCCAGAACGGCTCAAGGCATCCAGTCCTGAAGCGTGGAGATTGCTGAGAACGCGCGAGTGGGACGGAAATCACCGCGGCTGAAGCTGCCGTCGTCAAACGGAAGCCTCAGCCGCATCTGACAATACCCCCAATTTCGTTCCCTGCCTTCGCGCGAACCCGCCCGCTCGCGCCGCTCAGCAGCCTCTGCTCCTCAAGCGCAAAGTGCCGGGATCATTGGAGTTGAATGGCGGCATCCGTGACGATGGTCTTGGCGCGAACCTGATCCTCTTTGATCCGCTTTGTGAAATCGGCGGAGCGAACGACGGCCACCTCGATCCCCAGATCCGTAAATTTGCGCTGTACATCAGGCTGCGCCATGATGTCGGCTACGTCTTCCTCGATCTTGCGGACAATGGGGGCTGGCGTTTTTGCCGGAACGAAGAGCCCCACCCAGCTCGCTGCGTCAAACTTCGGCAGTCCCAGTTCCGCGATCGTCTGCCAGCTCGGATCCATGCTGGACCGCTTAGCGGTCGACAGGGCAAGCGCCTTCATCTTGCCAGCGCGAATATGCGGCATGGCGGAAGAGATGGCGATCAATCCAACGGGGACATCACCCCCGGCCACGGCAACCCCCGCCGGCCCGCCACCCTTGTACGGGACATGCAGGAGCTTGATGCCTGCCTCGGCCTGGAGCCATTCACCGGCCAGGTGATTCCAGGTTCCGACCCCAGGAGACGCCCAACCGATCTGCCCCGGGTTCGCCTTCGCCGCCGCGACGAATTCCCCGAAGGTATTGTACGGCGCGTTGATATTCGCCACCAACAGCATCGGGTTATTCGTCACCATGGAGATCGGGATGAAGTCGTTATCGGGATCGTAGGGAAGACTTGGATACACGGCAGGATTGACGGCGAACTGGCCATTCGTCGTCATCAAAAGCGTGTAACCATCGGGCTTCGCGCGCGCCGCCACGCCGACACCGATCGAACCGCCGGCGCCCGGACGATTCTCGACAACGACTTGCTGTCCCCATTTCTTGGTCAATTGCTCACCGATAACACGCGCCGCGATATCGCTGATGCCGCCCGGTGCGGCGGGATCGATGATGGTGACGGCCTGCTTAGGATAGTCTTGGGCCGCTGAGAGGCCAGGATATGCCAGCAATCCAAACAACAGAATCAAACAAGCTCGCTTCATGTAAGTTCTCCCGGTCCATCTCTTCGTTCCAAGATTACGCTGTGCCCCATGTTGCAGGTTCGACCGTCCGATCTCGATTGGCCGCCGGCAGTTGCTCGCCACCAGACGCGCAGCTGCCGCTAGGCGAGTTCAGGCGTGGTCTGCGGTGGGCGCCGATGCTGCGTCGCGTGCTCATAGGCAAAAGCGAGCTGAACCATCCGTTCGTCGGAGAAAGGCCGCCCGAGGAAGGTTATTCCCGCGGGCAGCTGATCGACGGTGAAGCCGGCTGGAACAACGACAGAGGGCACGAACATCAGGAATGTATTTATGTGTGGCGCCCCCTTTTGATCGACGAAGGGCGGGTTGACGCCGTCTTCGATCAGGGTGGGCTGGTGCTCTACCGCTTTGTGGATGATCGCATCCAGGCGATGCTCCGCCATCACGTTCAGCATGTTCATCATCAGCGTCGCGCGGGCCCGATGATAAGCAAGCTGACGCTCCGACGATGGGGCGTCGAGCCACCGCTTCTGTGAGTTGGGACCGACTTTCTCGAAAAGGGGTGACGCTGCAACCGCCGCTCGATCGGGGAAAGGCGCATTCGTGCCCTTTATATAGAGCTCGTACATCAGGTCATCGTCTTCCGGGCTCCGAGCACGTGTGGCCAGGAGTTCTTTCAAGTCAGGAATGACGATTGGGTCGACGATCTCCGCTCCCGCGTCCTGCAGTTCGGTAACCGCCTTGCAGAAGACGTCATCGACCTTCTTGAAGTCGTCGGATGTCGCGTCGGTCGCATAGCCCATCGGTTCCCGGAGAATACCGAGCCGCGCTCCGACCAGGGCGTCCTTCCGCAAGCCAGCATGATAGCTGGAAGCCGTCCGGCCGTAGCCGTAAGCGGTGACGGGATCCGCCGGGTCGTAGCCGACCATGCAGTCCAGCAGTTGGGCGAGATCGCGCACGGTCCGCGCCATGGGACCAAGTGAGCCGTTGAGGGTAGGCCACCCCGCGAATATGCCTGTCCGGCTGACTAATCCGGCGGTGGGGCGCATTCCGACGATGCCATTCCAGATCGACGGCCGACGGATTGAGGAAAAACCTTCCTGGCCGAGAGCGACCGTACAGAAATTGGCTGAAACCGCCGCGCCACAACCGCCAGAGGAGCCACCGGCCGTGCGGGTGAGATCATAGACATTGCGCGTGGAGCCGAACAGTGAACCGTGCGTATCGCCGCCGCCCAGCTCGCCCAATGTCGCCTTGCCCAGGATGATTGCACCGGCTTCTCTCAATTTCTTGATGACGAAGCCTTCTCGATCCGGCGAAAAGTTCTCGAATAATGCCGATCCGAGCGTCGTGGCCATACCCTTGACATCAACCTGATCCTTGATGAGCACCGGAATACCGTGAAGGGGACCGACAAGACCTTTCTCCGAGAAGAGGGCGTCGAGCCGATCGGCGTCCGCAAGGACATCGGGATTCAGCGAAACGACCGCATTGATGGAGGGGCCCTGCTTGTCATAGGCCTCTATCCTGTCGAGGTAGTCTTGGGTGAGCTGGCGCGCACTGAGTTGACCCGCCGCGAAGGCAGCATGGATGTCGTCGATCGTTGCGTCGACGATGGAGAAGGGCTGCTGATCGATGGCCCTGGTTTGAGACGACATTCAGAGACTCCCGTTCAAATCGTGAAACCGGTCGGCCGCACATCAATGCGCGTCGCGAAATCGAAGCAGCCCGATGAGCGGCACACGATGGCGAGGCCGAAGAGCACACCTGGGGGCGAAGCAGCAGGCGCGAGCACGGCGCACCTAGTTCTCGACGCCGCAACGCTTGAGGATCAGCATTGCGTAGCTGCGCGCGCAGGCAATAAGGTTGTTTAGACTGCAGACTTCGCCGCGGTCATCATACATCTGGTAGGAACCGTCCTTCGTCAGCCCGCCGGGTCCGAAGGCGAGTGCCTTCATGCCGTACTCCATGAACGTCGTAGCGTCGGCCGATACGAAATATCGGTTTCGCTCGACCTCTGAGGTCGGTGGCGATCCTCCCAGGCGATGGGCCTCCAGGACATCCTGGAAAAACTCGTCCTCAGGCGGCAACAGAAAGCCATTTCTGCAGAGGAAGACCTCCATCGTGGGGTCGAGCCCCGGATTTTCATCACCAAGGGTCGCCAGATACCGCCGCAGGAGATTGGCGATTTCCACAACCGAATGGTTCGGCGGGTATCGAAGATCGACGAAGATGTCGCACATCGGCGCAGGAGCAATAGACGGCTTGAATGGGAAGCCGCCTTCGATTGCGCCAACCGTCAACCGCGCTCCGATTTTCGCGCCCGCCACCAAACGCTCGAATTCGGGCTCCCACGCGCGGAGCGCCTGGAGGATGAACATGCCCTTGTCGAGGGCGTCCACGCCCCGCTCACGGGACCAGGTATGTTGCGCCACCCCCTTGGCCCCAATCCGGCAGAACATATAACCCGATGCAGCGTTCTGGATGCGCATGCCGGTCGGTTCGCCGATCACGACGGCATCGGCCATCATGCCATGCTGCACGCCGTAATGGGCGCCGCACCCTCCGCCCCTGTAGAACGCGCCCTTATAGCGGCCCACGGGCGCCTTCTCGATCTCACCGACAACCCCGCTGATCGTCACCCGCCCCTTGAGCACGATCCCCGCTTTCTTGATGAGCCGCAGCGCTCCATAGTAGGAGGAGAAGGCTGCCTTCATGTTGGAAGCACCCAGCCCGTAGAGCCACCCGTCCTCGATCACCGCCCGCGGAAGAAGCCCAATCGGCAGGTTCCCGCCCTCCCGGCCGCTTGTGCTCGTATCCATGTGGCCGTTGAACATTATGCTCGGTCCGGCAGATTCGGGATTCAGATGCGCGAGCATATTGTTGCGGCCGTCTTCCACCTCCTGCATCGAGACAGACAGGCCAAGCTCGCTGAACCTGTTGGCGAGATATTCGCCCACCTGCTGCTCTTCGCCGGTCGGACTCACGATATTGATGAGATCGCAGGCCATTTCGACGATCTCTTCGGAGACGTCCGGCGTCAGCGCGTTGAGGACCGCCTCTTGCGCCCATTGTGGCGACGTTCTGTCGTCGTCTCCCCGCACGCTTGGCATAGTTTCACCTCCTGCTCGCGCTCGTGGTCAGCGTCGAGAACGTCGGTCTAGAAATTACGCGTCAACCGCCCCGTCCAACTGATGATCCAGTTCACAACGAGGCCTAAGATGCCGGTAAGCGCCACCAGCCCATACACGGTCGAGCTTCGGAACGTGCTTTGGGCAAGCGCGATTTCACGGCCGATCCCAGAGACCTGAGTCAGGATTTCCACGAGCAAAACGATGATGAGGACAACGGGCGCCGCTATCTGCGTTCCCAGTTGTACGCTCGGAAGCACCGAAGGAAGCAGAATCTTCCTTTGTGTTGCCCACCAGGAAAGCCGAAGGACCCGCGCAGTATCCAGCCTGTCCTGGCTGATGCGCATGGCCGCCGACCGCACGTTGAGAAGAATGGGCCAGAAACTGGTCAAGGTGACCACGGAGAGCGTCATCGACTCCGTGTAACCCATGATGAGGACCGCCACAGGAACCAGCGCGCCCGCCGGCATCGTGCGGCCGATCTCAAGGATGGGACCGAGCAGGCGATCAAGTAACGGTGAACGCCCCAGCAGTATTCCCAATCCGGATCCGATCACGATACTCAGAACGAGGGCTATGAAGAAGCTGCTCAAGGTCGTCATGACCGCGGGCCACAGTTTTCCCGTCGCATGCAGCGCACCGAGAGCCTTGAGCCAATCAAGCGGCGGCGGAAAATACGGGTATGCCCGGGAGGCCAGCATTTGCCAAAGTATGAGGCCTACAACCAGCGGTAAAAGCCCACGGAGCGGCGCTGCACCGCGTCTGCGCAAGAGCGGGTCTGTTCCCGCATCAAGATTTCCCCTCGAAGTAAGCATCACAATGCCGGACCAAAACGACGAAAAATTCGACCTGCGGCCATGACGAACACAGCATTCAGTCCCCAACCGATGGCCCCGATCACCACGAAATACGCGAAGGCCTGGGCGGGTTGAAGTGCCTGCTGCGAGAAGACGAGACCGAATCCGAGACCTGCGGGATTGCCCACCATCTCGGCCACGATCGCAAGGGCCATCGAAAGCGTGAGCGCGAGGCGTGCGCCGACCAGGATCTCCGGCAGAGCCGCTGGAAGCAGTATCTTCCGAACCGTTGCAGCCCTGGAAAGCTGCAAGGCGCGCGCCGTGTCGAGGTAGCTGGCGGGCACCGACTGGATCCCACCCGCAGTTGCGAGCAACACGGGCCACTGGCTGACGTAGACCACGATCACCATTTCCATCTTCGATGAGAAGCCAAAGATCATCAGGGCGATCGACACCAGGGAGATCGAGGGGATCGACCTGAGCACATCGATCGTCGCCATGCTGTAGACCCAGACAGGTCGCCAGATGCCGATGGCGGCGCCTAGGGTGAGACCGATCAGCGTCGCGATCAGCCATCCGACGAGAGCGACCGACAGGGTATGGAACAGTTGCTCGAGCAACGGACCGTTCCTGGCCAGGTCTCGGAGCGCCACCATCGTTTCAGAAACGGATGCGAAGGTCGTCAGTCCGGAGCCGAGCGTTCTGCTGTACAGCTCCCATAGCGCGATGCAGAGCAAAACGACCGCCAGACCTGGCAGATTGAAGCGCCGGACCGCTTCAGAGCCCCACCGGATCTCTGTGCGAACGCTGCGCGCTGGCTCCGTCATGACGCCGCTCCCGGCCCGCGCAGCATCTCGTACACGGCATGGCGGAGCTTGAGATAGGCAGGAGACTCCTTCGTCTTGATCTGGTCGCGGTCGGGCGGAAGATCACTCACCACGTCGAGACCAATCGATGCAGGCCTGCCTTTCAGAACGACGAGACGGTCCGCCAGAAAAACGGCCTCATCCACGTCATGCGTGATGAAGATGATCGTGGCCCCGGACGCCTGCTGAATCCGGCGTAGCTCCACCTGAAGATTCTCGCGGGTCATCGCATCGAGCGCCCCGAAGGGCTCGTCCATCAGGAGAAGCTGGGGATCGAGCGCGAGGGCCCTCGCAATCTGCACGCGCTGCTGCATCCCTCCGGAGAGCTGGCGCGGATAGTCATGCGCGTGCTTGCTGAGATTGACGGTTTCGAGCGCGGCGAGCGCGCGAGCGCGGCGCTCCTTCTTCGGCACAGAGGCTTCCAGCCCGAGTTCGACGTTCGTGCAGGCCGTTCGCCATGGAAGGAGCGATGCCGCGTAATTCTGAAACACGAAGACAGCGCCTTTGGGCGGCCCTGAGACGGGCTCGCCGTTGAGTTCGATGCCCCCCTCCGCGGCAGGCACCAGGCCGCCGAAGACCCGCAGGAGCGTCGTCTTGCCGACGCCGGATTCGCCGAGGATACAGACGAACTGGTTCTTCGAAACGTCCAGGTTCAATCCCGCGATGATCCGTCGTCTCGCGCCGCCCGCCCCGAGGTCGACCGATAGCGAACGGCACCGAAACGCGAGATCCGTCCGGATCGCGTCGGGGCGCCTCTGCGAAGCGCTCTGTTGTATTGCAGAACTCAAGTTATGCCCGCCCTCTTGAAGGTATACCCCGCTGCATCCGTGCCTGATCAAGCTTCTAAGCGGGCAATCCGGGAGGCTCCGCTGTTGTTAGCGACTTCAACTGCTGGACCGCTTCTTCGCTTGTGACAACGTCGCCGTATTTGAGATCGACATCGAGCAGAAACATCCAATGCGCCGACTGGATCCGGTCGAAGCAGCCGTCCGCCACGACCGAGATCTTGAAGTTATTCGAGAACCCGTCAACGACCGAAGCATAGACGCAGCCGCTCGTCGTTCCGCCGCAGATGATCAGCGAATCGATGCGCTTGGAAATCAGGTAAGGAAGCAAGCCGGAGCCAAAGAAAATGCTTGGCTTGCCTTTCGAGAAAACGAGCTCGCCCGGGCGCGGTGCGATTTCGGCGACGACTTGATTTTCACCCTTGTCGCTGCTGTCGATCTTGCCCGGGTCCTCAGTGCCTCTGCGGTTCTTCGTCCGCCAGAGCCCAGGTTCGTACTCCGGGCTCGAGGGGTCTTCCATCGCGCTGTATATGACCGGGATCTGAGCCTCCCGAGCCTGCTCCAGGACCGCCGCGATTTTCCACACCGCGTCCCACGCGCCCTCACCGGAGGACCGGCGCTGCTCGGCGATGGACTCGAGGATTGGTTTCGGGGTGCGCCCGCAGAAGCCGTAAGTGGCATCGACGATGAGCAGCGCCGGACGCTCACCCCAGCCGCCGCGCTTTCCATATCCGGCGCTGGAGACAATCTGTCTCTCTTCCGGAGTGAGGCACTCTTGCAGCTTTGCGGCAAGTTGCTCACTCTTCGATACGACTTCGTTGCTCATCGTCAATTGTCTCCAGCAAAAAGATTCGAGAGGCTTCCTTATTTCGCCCAGTTCGGCAGCAACTCATTCGTGTTCACCTGGGGGAAGTCACTCGTGCGCTTCAGAATATCCGACCAGAGATCCAAGTCGGCCCGGAGCTGTTTGCTGAGATCCTCCGCCGTGCTTGAGAAGTGGAACTCCGGGATCGGTGTCTTCTCAAGCGGGACACCCTTGAGACCGGTGTAGGAACTCAGGATTTCCCGGGCTTCAGCGTTGTTCGCCACGATCCATTGGCTCGCTTCATCCATCGACTTGTTGAAGCGCAGGACCAGATCCTTGTTCTCGTTGGCCCATGTCCGCTCGGCAAGCCAAAGGCCGATGAATGCGCGATCGCCGATGGACCGGAAAGGATCACCGAGCGCCGTCCCTCCCGCTGCAATCGCGCTCGTCGCGAACGGCTCGATCTCTTCGATGGCATCGACCCGACCGGCCTTCAGAAGGTCGGGCAGCTGCGGCACGGTGCCTGTCACCCACCGGATGGAATTGAGATCCACCCCCTCCTTCTGGAGAATGTTAAGCAGCGCGAAGTGAATGTTGCCGGTGAGGGTCAGCGTGCCGACGGTCTTTCCTTCGAGTTGCTTGAATGTCTCGATGCCGCTGCCTCCGCGCGCAACAATGTTGGACGTCGGAACCTTGATCGTGTCGAGCGCGCCACCGGTTATCGCCACGATCGGCACACCCTGCCCCGCCGCCGCGATAAGTGCGGGCTGGGTGCCCATGGCGACATTGAACTGTCGTCCGAGCGCGGCAATCGAGTCGGAGATCGAAACCTGGGAGACGCTCCACTTCACCGAGAGATCGTTCTTGGCGAATATGCCTTTCTTTTCCGCGACAACGACGGGCAGGGCGGTCGTCGTTGGCTGGATCGTGACGGCAACCGTGTTGGATGCGCTCTGCGCATGGGCGGGGCCCGCCACCGACCAGGCCGACGCTGCGATGACGAAGAGAGAGCTTGCTATGGCAGCAAAGCTGCGGCTGGCGGGAAGGCGGTCGGATATAGGCATCCACTTGCTCCAGTTGAACGTATGTCAGCAGGGCTTTCCTCGGGCGGGAGTGACTTCCTTCCTAGCGTGGCGCTAGCCCGCGTACCGGAATAACGAACCCAGTCGCCTCTCCGGCCGCTTCAGACACGCGCGACGCATCAGATCTTCGGCAGCTTCTGCCGTTGGCGCGAGTAAAAATCCTAAGACAGTATCAGCGTCATAAATTCATGATGTCAATCATATTCCTCTTAAAAGTTTTTTTATTAATTAAATTTAACAGCGCATTATCAAGTTATTTTTCATGCGATCACAGTATCAATCAAGTCATTCGCGGCGACGGCGCAAACGACCATTCCAGTTTGCGTCCACACGCCCTGGTCGAACCCATGCTCTTGGCGGCCTGGCGATCAAGCCACGTTCGGCCGCAAGCTTGTATCAAGCCCGCGGTCGATCCGCGTCTACTGCGACTCGTAACCGAGAACCGCCTTCACTTCGAGGAACTCCTCGAGCCCGAAGACGCCGGATTCGCGGCCGTTGCCGGATTGCTTGTATCCACCGAACGGCGCAATGACGTCAGTCGGCGCACCGTTGACGAATACCCGCCCTGCCCTCAAACGCTTTGCAACTTCATGCGCGCGAACGCGGTCGGACGAGAAGACATAGGCAGCGAGGCCGTAGACGGTGGCGTTCGCGAGTTCGATGGCGTCTTCCTCATCCTCATAGGCCATGATGGACAGCACGGGTCCGAAGATCTCTTCCTTCGCGATCCGCATGTCGCGTGTCACGCCACTGAAGATCGTAGGACGGGCATAATATCCGCCCTGCAACCCCTCGGGACGACCGAGTCCGCCGCACAATAACGTCGCCTCTTCCGCGATACCCAGCCCGATCATATCCTGAACGCGGCCGTATTGGGCGGCATTTGCCAACGGGCCAAGGCGCGTAGTCGCGGCGGTCGGCTCGCCCACGGTCATCGCTTCCGCAGTTTCTTTCGCAATACGCAACGCCGCATCCATCTGGTCTCGCTGAATCAGCATCCGCGTTGGGGCGATGCAGCTTTGACCCGAGTTGATGAACGCCCTTCGCACGCCATCTGGGACGGCCACGCTGAGATCCGCATCAGGAAGGATGATGTTCGCCGATTTACCTCCGAGTTCCTGGTGAACCCGTTTCACGGTATCTGCGGCGGCCTTTGCGATCTGAATCCCGGCCCGCGTCGAACCGGTGAACGAAATCAAATCGATGTCGGGATGGCAGGAAATCGCGTCACCCACTGTCGGGCCATCGCCCATCACCATGTTGAAAACACCCGGCGGGACGCCGGCATCGTGCAGCACTTCCGCCAGCACGATGGCGCTCAGAGGAGAGAGTTCACTGGGCTTCAATATCACAGTGCAACCCGCGGCCAGAGCGGGCGCCAGCTTTGAAGCAATTAATAGCAACGGCCAGTTCCACGCCGTGATGAGACCGCAGACTCCAAATGCCTCCCGCCTGACGAGGCTCGTGCCCATCATGTATTCAAATGAATAATCTTTGAGCACATCGCGCGTATGGATGAAATGACGCAAGGCCATTCCTGTCTGAACCTCGCGCGAGAACCAAGTCGGCGCGCCGATTTCACGCGTAATTGTATCAGCAAGATCGTCGAAACGTGCCTGGTACCCGTCAATGATCCGGTCGAAGAGCGCGATTCTCTGCTCGCGTGATGTGTTGGAGAAGCTGGTGAAAGCGTGCTTGGCCGCTGCAACCGCACGATCAACGTCCGCCTCGGACCCGAGATCGATCGTGTCGATCGCCTCCTCGGTGGCAGGGTTGATGACCGCCGCCGGCTGGCGCCGCGACGGGGGAACCCACTGGCCGTCGATGTAGAAACCTGAACTCTGAGCCATCGGACCCCCTCCGAAATTTGATACAATCATAATGTACAAGTCGTAGCTGTCAAGGCGACGAAGGCGCGGTGGTCGATCTTGCCGCGCGTGATGAGGCATCTGCATTTCTCGGCCAGACGACACCAGCGATACGGTTGTGCGGGCCGCATGCAAAAGGCTGGCCGAACCTCACTCCGGCCAGTACTTTTTTGCCAAGCTCGGCTCTGCGTCGCTCCTGGCAACTCTGGTCTTGCTCCGCGGTTTTCAGGGCCAACAGATCATCACCCAGCCCGCGATCATCGGATTACTTGCCGCGCCCATCCGAACGCGTTCGTCCCAATGCTCACCGCAAGCATAGGCACGCCGCACGCTGTTTTCCTCGACATGCGCAAGCTGCCGCTCAATGGCGTCAGGATGCCAAAAGCCACTCTCATTGAGCATGGAACTGGCACTCGCACAGAACCCGTGGGAGGTCATCTCTTCCTTGGTGAAGCCCAAACGGCGCAATCCTGCATTCAATGTGTTTTCCGACAAAGGACGGAGGACCGAGCGGATCGAGGGAAAGACAGAGCTGCCGTCGCCCGTGAGCTGCTGCACGTCGTTGAGAATGGCAACGGCTTGCTTGGGCAAAGGCACACGATGGGGACGGCGCATCTTCATCCGCGCTTCCGGAACGGCACACCCCCTCGGCCAGATTGGAATCGGACCAGTGGGCCGCTCTCAACTCACCGGGCTGAGGAAAGAGTAGCGCCAAGAGCTTCAACGCGGCCGTCGTCGTACCTGCCCCTCGAAGCCATCGATCGCCCGCAGAAGCGCCCCAAGGGCCTTTGGCTCGGTCAGGGCGGCCCATGATTTCGTCTGCGGTGCGGTCAGAGCACCACGTAATGCGAAGGTTGGGTCATTATCGGCACGAGCCGTGGCCACGGCATAGCGGAACACGCTGCCGATCGTGGAGCGCAGCCTGCGCGCGCTTTCATACCGACCACGCACTTCGACGCGCCGTAACGTCTCCAGAATTTCGAGCGCTGTGATCTCGCGGATCGGTCGTCGGCCTAAAGTCGGGGTGGCTAACCCCAGAAGCCAAGTCACCTTCTCCACGGTCGGCGCAGCCCTACCCTCGCGGACGAGCTTGGCTTTGTATTCCTCAGCGATTTTTCTAAAGGTCTCATCACCAACGGCACGTTTGGCGATCTTTGCGAGCTTGACCTTAAGGCCTGGATCCTCGCCGGCCGTCAGAACCTGCTTTACGGCGTCGCGTGCGCGCCGTGCATCGGCCAAGCTCACGGCCGGATAAGCCCCGAAACTCAGCAGCTTTTGTTTGCCCATATAGCGGTAGGACATCCGCCACAGCTTGGACCCTGACACTGCGACAAACAGGTGCAGACCTTCGCCGTCTGAAATCTTTTGCGACTGTTGGAATGGTTTGATTCGGCGGATGGCAACGTCTTGTAAGCGGCATGGTGTTGGTATCGCTGGCGAGTAGCTTTGGAACTACCACTAAAAATACCAACGATTTTGCTGGATACCAACACACGCGGGCGGACAGATCCGGACAAGCCGCCTCTCCAAACTCCTTTCTTATCAAGGAATTTGAGACCAAATCAGATTGCACTGGATGGAGAAGTGGTGCCGCGGAAGGGATTCGAACCCCCGACCCTCGCATTACGAATGCGATGCTCTACCAGCTGAGCTACCGCGGCATCGATACTCACTCTCGGCTGGCGCTCTCATATCCGCATTGGGGGCGTTTTGGCAAGATCCTCTTTGCCAAACTCTGCGCCTTTGCCTGATTTAACCCGCCTATCGGCGGCTCAGCCGCCTCGGCACAGGCGGGCCGCCCCTTGGCAGGCCCGAAACAGTACGCGCCCTGAGGCGCGACGCTCCCGTGATCTAGAGGCGGCTCATGAACGGATGACGCTCGCCAGCCTGCGAGTCATCGAGCGACACGTCTTCCGTGCCGGGATCGTCCGGAGGGCGGGCGACGGGAAAAACCACCGGCCCGGCCGCGCGCTTCGTGGCTTCAGCCTTTCCTGTGGAAGTCCTGACGCCAGTTGCTCTGGCATCGGAGATCTTGGCATCGGAGATCTTGGGATCAGGTACCTTGGCTTCGAGTGTCTTGGCTTCGGGGGTCATGGGGCGAGGGGCCTCGCCGTTGCGTTCCCCGGACGGCGGCTCCGGCGATACCGACGTGCTGCCCAGTCCGGCCGGCTCCGCCACGGGCTCCGACGACGCGACGCTGGCCCTAGCCACCGGAGCCGGCTCGGCCCGAGTCGATGGGGCGGGAGTCAGAGGGGCGGGAGTCAAACGGGCCGACGTCGGGGCAACAGCCGGGGACGCCTCTGATGCGGGCGCTAGCGGCGCGTCCTCGCTCTCCGGCCCCTGATCCAACGCGGCCGGCAACAGCACGGTCCGCTCGTCGCCGTCAGCGATCACGGCGTCGGCATCACTGTGAATGCGTCCATGGGCGATCTGCTCGGCCGGCGCCACCCACTGGAAGGCATCAAGGCGCCCGGAGACAGGCGAAACCGGCTCCCAATGATCCGAGGTAACGCCATCGGCCATCCAGGTTGCGTCACGCGGCGCGCGCGCTGCCTTGCCGAGCCATTGCCGGAGCGCCGCGGAAGCACCGTGCTCGGCCTCCTCGATATCCGCCATCAGCAGACAGGCCCGCACAGTCGGCCGCTCGGCAATGAGCGGCGCCAGCGCCTGTTTCGCCCTGGCATATTCGTGGGCGGCGATCGCCGCCTCGGCCACGGCGAGCGTCGATTCAGGATGGCGCGGCTTGAGTCGGGCGAGCGTCTCGGCACGAGCCAGGCGATCATGGGTCGAATCGCCGTGGCGCAGGTCGAGATAAGCAGCCGCGATGTCGGGATGTGGCTCGATCTTCCAGTTGGCCTCCAGCACCCTGGCGGCCTTGCGCAACTTGCCGCCGGCAGCGAGCAGCCGCCCGGCCAAGGCGGAGGCCGGCACGAGATCGGGCGCGAGCTTCACGGCCGCCTGCGCAGCCGCGAGGGCCGCGTCGGGCTCCTTGTCCGCCCGGTCCAGCGCATCGGCCGTCAGCAGCACGGCGCGCTGGCGCTTGGCAGCGGCCTTGTCGATGGAGCGCAGCGCGACACGCTGCTCGAGCTTGGCGAGCGCCCCACGCCAATCCCTTTCGGCGGACTGGAATTCGAGCATCGCCTCGCTGGCCCACGCGACGCCTGGCGCCAGTTCGACAGCCTTGGAGACATAGGCACGCGCGGCGACAGCATCGCCCTTGCGCCGCGCCTCGACGAACAGCCCGCGCAGGCCCAGAACCCGCGTCTCGGCGTCGTCGAGCATATCGGTAAAGGTCGCCTCCGCGCCCGTGCGATCGCCGGAGATCTGCGCCGCCTGGGCCTTCAGGAGCAGCGTCAGCGGTTCCCGTCCCAGCCAGCGTTCGGCATCACTGGCATGGCGCCGGGCGGCCAGTGGATCACCGGCGCCGACGGCCACCATGCCGCGCGAGACCGCCACATAGCCACGATTACGCCGCCGCGCCCGTGAGGCGAAGCTCATCACGCTCGGAAGCCGCAGGGCGAGGCGCAGCAGCGACCATAGAAAAACCAGCAGAAAAGCGAGTGCGAGCACGGCCGCAAGGAGCACCGCGACCGAGGTCTCGATCCGGTAGCCCTGCCAGATCACTGCGACCTCGCCGGGACGATCAGCAAGCCACGAGGCGCCAAGGGCGACAAGCGCGAGCAATGCGAGGAAAGCGAGAACCCTTATCATGGCCGGGCCCCCGTGCTGGCGCCAGCGGCTTCCCCTGCGAGAGCGGTGACGGTCTCGTCGGAGAGCGCCTGAGCCGCGCCTTCGGCCGCCAAGCGGCGTTCCAACGCCGCGCCCCAGGTGGCGGAAGCTTTGCGGGCGCTCTCCGGCAAGGCCTGCCAGGCCGCCAGCGCCGCCGCGCCATCCCCGCGAGCAAGGGCCGTATCCACAGCGGCCACGCCGTCTGTTACCGCGTTGCCACCGACGGTGCGAATGCGAACGAGGCGGTTGATGCTGGCCAGCGCGCGACTGGTGAAGTCCTCCGGCTGAGCCTCCTGCGGCTGAGCCAGACGGTCGCCCAAGTCCGCAAAGGCGGTGCGCAACGCAGCAAGGCTCGGCAGACCAGCGCCAGACGCTTGGCGCAGAGGAGCCAACTTTTCTTCCGGAACGCCGAGGGCGGCCAGGCGATCGATCGTCTGTGAGAAAGACTCACCACGCCGGATCCGGCCGAGCAGATCCTCGGCGACGACGGCCTGTGCGGCCAAGGTTGCCACACGGCTGGCGCGAGTCGACGCGTCAGCGGTAACCGCTGCCAGGCGCGCGGGATCGAGACGGCCGATGGCGCCCTCGAGCGTGCTGAGCCGCTGTTCCTGTGCCTGCAGGACCTGCGGTGGTATAGCCGGCTGCGCGGGAGGCGGCGGAGGGGCCTTCTCCAGCGCTGCCGCGCGGCTGGCGGCCGTGTCCGCCGTGCTGGTTGCCGCGGCGACATCGCGCCCGAGCCCGGCCACTTGTTGGGATAGTCCCTGGATGCGGCCCGCCAGGGCCGTCACGTCATCCTGCGGCACGGCGGCCGGCAACGCGGCGACCCGGCGCTCCAGCGCGACGAGACGCGTCGCGGTTTCATCGACCGGCGTCGAGGTCGGCATCAGCAGGAAGCTGACAAGCCCTCCCGCTATGGCACCCGCAACGGCCGCAACCGCGAGGGCCTTTACGGAGACCGACGCATCGGGCGCGGCCTGCGGGCCGGAGGGTGATGCGGGAGCGGATTCGGGCGGATCCGCGGCAATGCCCGATGGCGGAAGGCCCGAAGCGGCCGAGCGCAGGCGGTTGGCTCCATCGTCCTTCATATCGGCGGCCGCCGCGTCGTTCATGCTGTCCTGTTCCCTGCCTGCGCCTTTATCCGGCCGTTCCATGAAACCCTCGGTGCCGCTGCTTTCGCCGGCGGGACGGGCAGGTTCCGTGTTAGTGGCGGAAGGGCTCGCTGCGGCTTCGGCGGGGGTGTCGGGTAGTGGTGATTGCCCCGCATCCAGTGCGGGAGCCTGGCTCACGTCATCCCCGGCTTTCTGCGCCTGATCCATGTCGGGACCGGGCGCGGGCGAAGCGGTCAGATCCAGTGTCGTGGGATTGCGCCGCAGCTTGCCCCGTCCCGGCTTGGGCGGAGGGGTCATGGCCGTGTCATCGGTCATTCTGGCTGCTCCCCGTGAATCAATGCGCCTCGCTGTCGGTTCATCCCTGCGTCATACCACCTGTGCGGCGCCGGTGGCGAGCCTCAAGCCTCATTCAATGCCGCGAACAGAGCCTCTTCTCGCGGCGCCGCCGCCACGACGATGCGTTGCGCGCCCGCCCTGCGCAACGGCTCCGCCACGTCGGGCGACAGACACACCTGCCTGGCTGCGAAAAAAGGTCGCCCAAGATGAGCGCCATCCACAAGGGCGAGCGCCACCTCGGCACTCCTGCGCGAGTAATGGAGAACAGCGTCGATCTGTTCCATGCGCAGGGCCTCCGTGGCTTCGTCGGGCAAGGCTTCAACGGCCGCAGCCGCATAGACGATCCAGCTGACCGGCGTCATCCCCGCGTCAGCCAGCAGTGCCGTCGTATCCGCCTTGTGATCGCGCCCCTGGAGAACAAGGGCGCGCCCGCCAGCCGGAAAACGGCGACGGGCGAGCGCCGCCATGGCGACGCGATCACCGTCAGCGCTTTCCACATCCGTGAAGCCGCGTGCCCGTGCCACCTCCGCCGTGCGCTCGCCCACCGCGATAACGGGCACGGCGCGAATCGCATCATCCGCCGCGATGACGAAACTATTCGCGCTTCCCACGACGATAGCCGCGAAAGGCCCCTCCGGCCGCGGCGTATCAAGAGGGACAATACGGGTCGCCGGCGCCAGCACCGCCTGGTGGCCCAGCAGGGAAAGGCGCGCTGCCGTACGTTCGGCCGCAGCCTTGGGACGAAAAACAAGAATACGCATGGCTGCTCCCGTCACCCGCGCAGGAGACCGGGCCCCGCCTCGGTGATGACCGCGCGACCCGCCTCCTCGCCGAGCGCCGCCGCCTCCGCGATCGCCCCTTCACGCGCGACAGCAACGGAGCGGCTGCCGTCGGGCGAAAGCAGCAACCCACGGAAGCGCAAGCGCCCGCCATTCACGGTCGCATGCCCGGCAATCGGCGTACGGCAGGAGCCGTCGAGCACCTTGAGGAACGCGCGTTCGGCGGCGAGCGCGATGCCGGTGTCATGATCGGCAATGGTGGCCGCGGCGGCGAGGACCGCCGTATCGTCCGCCCGCGCCACGAGCGCGATAGCGCCCTGCCCGACAGCGGGCAGAAATTCATCCGTATCAAGAATGGCCGTCGCGACATCCGCCTTGCCAAGCCGCTTCAGCCCGGCGAGAGCGAGGAGCGTGGCGTCGACACGGCCTTCGTCGAGGCGCGCGAGGCGCGTGGCCACATTGCCGCGCAGCAGCGTCACCTTGAGATCGGGACGCGCGCGCAGGATCTGCGCCTGCCGCCGCAGAGAAGCGCTGCCGACGACCGCGCCGGCGGGCAGGCTCATCAGGCTGTCCGCGCGGCGGCTGATGAAGACGTCACGCACATCCTCGCGCGGCAGATAGCCCGCGACCACCAGACCCTCGGGCAGTTCGGTCGGCAGATCCTTGGCGGAGTGCACTGTCAGGTCGGCTGAGCCGGCGAAAAGCGCGGCATCGAGTTCCTTGGTGAAAAGCCCCTTGCCGCCGGCCTCGGACAAGGCCCGATCCTGGATCTTGTCCCCCGTGGTGGTCAGCGGCAGCAACGGCAAGGCTTCCGGTGCAAGGCCGGTCGCCGCGACAAGCCGCGCCCGCGTCTCCTCAGCCTGTGCGAGGGCAAGCGGGCTGGCGCGTGTTCCGATGACCATGCGCTCGGGAAAAATGATCGACACTGCAACGCACTCCGTGGGCACTGGCCATGCGAGGCCAGGCGGGATTTTGATGGCAGACTTTAGATGGCGAAGGATCGCCGCTCGGACTATAGGTTGTTCCAGAACAATTCCGAAACAACGTCGCGGGATACCCGGCCCGCTTTGGTGACCATGCGTATACTCGGTTTGGAGACCACTTGCGACGAGACGGCGGCGGCCGTCGTCTCCTGTGATGGCGATGGGCGCGGCCATATCCTCGCCAATGAAGTCCTCAGCCAGATCGCCGAGCACGCCGCCTATGGCGGCGTCGTGCCGGAAATCGCGGCACGCGCCCATGTGGAGGCGCTCGATCTGCTTGTGGCACGGGCCTTGGCGCACGCAGGCCTCGAACTCTCAGACATGGACGGCATCGCGGCCGCGGCCGGCCCCGGCCTCATCGGCGGGGTCATCGTGGGCCTGACGGCCGCGAAGGCGTTGGCGCTCGTCGCGGGCAAGCCCCTCATCGCTGTCAACCATCTGGAGGGCCACGCCCTCACCGCCCGGCTGACCGATTCGGTCGGCTTTCCCTATCTGCTGCTCCTTGCCTCGGGTGGCCACACCCAGCTCGTCTGCGTCCGCGGCGTGGGTGACTATGTCAGGCTGGGCACGACCGTCGACGACGCCATTGGCGAGGCCTTCGACAAGACGGCGAAAATGCTCGGCCTGCCCTATCCCGGCGGGCCGGAGGTGGAGAAGGAAGCCACACGTGGCGACCCCGAGCGTTTCGCCTTGCCGCGGCCGATGCTGCGGCGGGACGTGCCGGATTTCTCACTCTCCGGACTGAAGACGGCCGTGCGCCTGGAAGCCGAGCGAATCGCGCCGCTCAGCGCCACCGACATCGCCGATCTCTGCGCCTCGTTCCAGGCCGCCGTTGTCGATGTCATCGTGGACCGCAGCCGGGTTGCCCTGCGGGCGTTCCACGCTGCGGCGGGAAACCCGACCGCTCTCGTTGTCGCCGGCGGCGTCGCCGCCAACCAGATGATACGGTCCGCGCTGCAGCGCTTCGCCGTGGAGGCGGGCCTGCGCCTTATCACGCCGCCACCCGCGCTCTGCACGGACAATGCCGCGATGATCGCCTGGGCCGGCCTCGAACGGCTCAGGCTTGATCTCACCGATGACCTCACGGCGCCGGCCCGCGCCCGCTGGCCCCTGGACGCCATGCGTGCCTGAGCACCGGATCTTCTTCACGCCAACCGGTTTCCACTTCGCCCGGAAATGCGCTAGCGATTCCAGCCGCCTTCGCAGCTATCAAGGAAGCGATCCATGGCCGATGCCTCGTCCGCAGTTGAGTATGTAGTCACGCCGTCCGCCGTTCCGTCCCTGCCTGTGAAGGGCACCGACGCACGCTTCCCCGTTCGGCGGATCTATTGTGTCGGCCGCAACTTCGCCGCCCACGCCATCGAGATGGGCCATGATCCGAACAAGGAGCCGCCGTTCTTCTTCCAGAAGAACCCGGACAACGTGCAGCTCCCGGATGCCGGCTTTCCCTACCCGCCGCAATCCAACGACGTGCATTTCGAGATCGAGATGGTCGTGGCGCTGGGCCAGGGCGGACACGACATTCCGGTCGAACGGGCCCTCGACCATGTCTTCGGCTATGCTGTCGGCCTCGACATGACCCGGCGCGACCTGCAGGGCAAGGCCAAGGACCTGGGCCGGCCATGGGAAGTTGGAAAGGCCTTCGAGCATTCCGCACCCTGCAGCCCGATCGTGCCCGCCTCGCTCATCGGCCACCCCTCCGCCGGCGCCATCTGGCTCGATGTAAACGGAGAGCGCCGCCAGACCGGCGATCTCAACCAGATGATCTGGAAGGTGCCGGAAGCGATCGCTTATCTCTCCGGCCTGTTCACGCTCGCCCCCGGCGACCTCATCTTCTCCGGCACGCCGGCCGGTGTCGGCGCCATCACGCGGGGCGACGTCATGAAGGGTCATGTCGAAGGCATCGGCGATATCGAGGTGAAGGTCGTCTGACAGTCCCGCAATCGGAGGAAGGGCGGAGAAATCAGGCCTTCTCCTGCGGCGGGAAGTCCAATAGGTTATGCGTCTGCGGGTGGACGCGGTTTCGCCCGCCTTGCTTGGCCTCATAAAGCATCTTGTCGGCACGACGCATGAGTTCGTGCAATTGTTCCACGCCCTGTCGGGTGGCGATGCCGAAACTCGCCGTCACACGCGGACGTCCCGGCCGGCTGTCGAAACGGCGCGCTTCCAGATTGCCTCGCACCCGCTCCGCGAAGGCCCTGGCGCCTTCGCTATCGGCACCGGGCAGCAGAATCGCGAATTCCTCTCCACCAATGCGGCCGGCGATGTCCTCCTTGCGCATCTCGGCCGCAAGGAGATCGGCAAATTCCTTGATGACCCTGTCACCGGCCGCATGGCCGTGGGCATCATTAATCGCCTTGAAGTGATCTATATCGCAATAGACCATACTGATCAGGCCTCTCCCGGCGAGCATGGCATCCGCATATTCCTCAAATCCGCGGCGGTTGAGCAGCCCGGTCATGGCATCGGTGCTGCCATCCTTCTTCAGATCCTCGATGATATCCAGGACCACCGCGGACAACACCGCGAGCGCAATGCCGACGATAACGATGATGAGGGTGAAGTTGAGCCACAACCAGAAAATCGAATACCCGAAATCGTGCGGGAGAAGCCCGCGATCGAACACTTCCAGCGCCAGAATGGTCCGGGGAAAAAACTGAAGGCCAGCCGCGAGAATGACCCAGAAGAGGACGCGATCCCCTGCCCCGGCCATGCCCGCACCCCAAAGACGATAGGCCGCAACGAGAAACAAGACGCCGAAGCCGAAATTCAGAATATAGATCCGCAGATAGAGGCTATCTACGAGATAATAAAAATATAATATCAATATTACTATTGTAAATATAAGTACTGGTATTGTGGAATATCCAATCCTCAAATTCTTTCTCTTAAAGACACCTACAAAAAAGAAAATGATACTGGCCGAATAAAAAGCCGCCGACAGGGCCGCCTTGTAGTCGGCCTCATCAGGAATTCTGGAAATCTGAATGGTGCATCCCGCGATATAGAGTAACGCGGCACCGAAGATGTCGATGATATAGCGCCGTGACGGTTGATAAAGCCACAATGCAAAGAAAATTGACGCAAAAACGGAAGCAATTATCGGATTCAGCAGACTAACGAACCACACTCCACTCATAACATAACCTGTCACTTCCCCGATCATCGCCTGTATTATGCGAATCCGTGGCGCGTGGCCAGACCATAGGCGTCTCGGACCAGACCGGGGAGGCTTGGATTTGCTCTGGAAGCAATGGCATCTTGGCATCTCCGGCGCTGAAGCGACAAAGCGGCAATGGGTTTCCAGTCGATGCATCCGCAATAGCGGGCGGCGGCGATCACGGACAGGCCCGCACAAGCGGCCGCGGGCTGGCTCCGGACCACACCGCGATCCGATGTGGCAGGAACGGCAATTACTTGTATGATGTCCGGCGATTGCAGGCTAACAGTGCGGAGTGGCGCAGGACGTGGACAGGGCGAGACAAGAATCATGCCGAGAATAGAATTTCGCCGCGGCAGCCTGTCGGAGCAGATCGTCACGATCATGCGCCAGCGTATTCAGGCCGGTGACTACCCACGTGGCGAAAAACTGCCGACCGAGCAGGATCTGATCGAGGAATTCGGCGTCAGCCGCACCGTGGTGCGCGAGGCTATTGCCAATCTGAAGGCAGGCGGGCTCGTCTCGACCCGTCAGGGCGTCGGAGTGTTCGTGCAGCGCCACGTGCCCCTGCGGTCCTTCGTCATCGACGATCCCGACCTGAAACTGGTCAATGAGGCAATCGCTGTTCTCGAACTCCGCGTCGCGCTCGAGGTGGAGGCGGCCGGGCTCGCAGCCTGCCGGCGCGACGAGAAGCATCTCAGGCAGATGCGCAAGGCCATGACGGCGATGGTGCAGGCCACGGAGGCGGGGGAGGATGCAATCCAGGCCGACCTCGCCTTTCACCGCAGCATCGCGGAGGCCTCCGGGAATGTCCATTTCCTGCAGCTTTTCAATTATCTCGGCGAGTTACTCATCCCGCGCACCAAATTCGAGACCTTCAAGATCACCGGCGCCAACCGGGAGGACTACCTCAAGCACCTCAACGAGGAACATGCCGCCATCCTCGCCGCCATCGAAGCAAAGGCGCCCGAGGATGCGCGCACGGCCATGCGTATCCATCTCATCGGCAGCAAAGACCGACTGGCCGCGGGAGCGGCTGTCGCCGCCAAGGTCCAGTTAGCTTGAGCGACGCTCGGCCATGGGCTGGCCAGTCGGAGCCTGGCTTGGATCAGACGGCTGGGGCGAAACGGGGGTGAGTGCCGCCGACGCTTTGGCGGCGGTATCAACGGTCACGACCACCGACATGCCCGGCGCCAGGCGCTTGGCCAATGGCTGGTCGGGATCGATCGCGATGCGCACGGGCAGCCGCTGCGTCACCTTGGTGAAATTGCCGGTGGCATTGTCAGCCTTGAGCACCGCGAACTCGGAGCCGGCGGCGGGCGAGAACCGCTCGATGCGACCTGCCAGCGTCTCGCCGTGCAAGGCATCCACCGTGAGGGTGACGGGCTGGCCGACCTTCATGCCCGAGAGCTGCGTTTCCTTGAAATTGGCGACGACCCAGACCTGCTCTGGAACGAGAGCCGCGAGTTGCGTGCCCACCGAAACATACTGGCCGAGGCGGGCGCCGACCTCACCGAGCTGACCATCGGCGGGCGCGACGATGCGTGTGTTGTCCAGGTCGATCCTCGCCAGTTCGACAGCAGCCGCGGCATTCTCGATCTCCGCCTGCAGCGAGTTCCTGTTGACGATGATCGACCGCAGATCCTGGCGCGTCACCTCCACGGCAGATTCCGCCTGATGTAATGCCGCCTGCGCCTGCGCGAGTGTGCCATGCGCCTGGTCAGCAGCACTTTGGGTCGTCGCACCGCGCGGCAGCAGCGCCTCGACGCGTTCTGCAGTCGAGCGTGCGACGTCGAGGGCCGCGTTGGCGCTTGCCACCTGCGCCTCGCTCGAGCGGATCCGCGCCTCGGCGGCACGCTGGCTCTGCTCGGAATTCTGCAGCGCCGCGCGCTTCATCGCGAGCGTCGCCTCTGCCTGTTTCAGCTTCTGCCGGTAGATGCGGTCGTCGATCTGCACCAGCACATCACCAGCATGCACGTGCTGGTAATCTTGCGCGTTGACGGCAACGACATAGCCGGTGACCTGCGGGCTCAGGGTCGTCACCTTGCCGCGCACATAGGCGTTCTCCGTGGTCTCGACCGAGCCATGGAATGGTGGCAACTGCCAGGATTGGAGGATCAGCAAGGCACCAACGATACCGACCGTGATGGCGGCACTGGCCCGAATGACGTGTGACATGGACATGATCTTCTAGGTTTCTCGATCCATATGGTCAGGCGTGAGCGGCGCGGCGTGTCGCAAGCCAGCCGCGGACAGAGGAGAGCCCCATCTGGACGAGGACCACCGTGAAAGCGGCCGCTGCGAGAGCTGAGATGAGGAGGAAGGCATCGTTATAGGCCAGCACGGTCGCCTGGAGCGTGACCTGCTGAGACAAGATCGCCAGTCCCTCGGCATTGAGGAGCTGGCCGTCCGTCAGCACCTTGCCGAATGCGCCAGCGAGCTGGCGCACGCGCTCTGTAACCTGTGGGTCCGTCATTACGATGCGCTCGACGAGATGCGCCGAGTGAAACTTCTCGCGGACGATGATGAACGACCCGAAAGCCGCCGAGCCGATCAGACCGCCAAGGCTTTGCGTGAACAGAAACACGACAAGGAAGCTGGTGATGAACATCGGCCCCTGCTTCAAGGTCTTCATCAGCCCCGCCAGCATGGCCGGCGGCAGAAACAATGCGCCCCCGAACGCGATCAGCGCCTGGCTGACGTACATGTTCCCAGGTCGCGTCAGACTGGTCGCGTGGCCGTCCATATAGGCTCCGACTGCGATGCAGAGGAGTGCGACTGCATGCATGGGATGCACGCGCTCGATCTTGAGCATCGCGCCGCAAACCAGTCCGCCCGCGACGGATGCCGCGAGGATGACGAGATATAGATGGCGGCTCTGTTCGTTGAAGAGGCCGAGCCCCTGGAAAAGCGCCAGCGCACCCGATGTCTGCTCGGTCAGGACCATACGAAAAACAAGCAACGTCAGCGTGAGATGGAGGATCTCGGGACTGGTCAGCCAACGGATATTGATGAGCGGCGTGTCGCGATTGATCTCTATGGCGGCGGCGCAAGCGATCGCCATCACGGCAACCGCAAGCGCGACACCGATCCACGGCGCCTCGAACCACCAATAGTAGCGGCCGACGGCCAGCACGACCGCGAGCAGCCCAAAGCCCAGGGCAATCAGCGGATAGGTGATGAAGTCCTTCCAGTGCAGAACCTTGGCGTGTGGAATGGGCGTCAGCGGCAACAGATAGACGACCGGCAATGCAATCAGGGCGAGGCCGATCTCCATCAGATAGAGATGCCGCCACTGCCCCAGATCCAGCAGGTAGGGCGAGATGAGCCGCGCGATCGTCGGCGTCGCGCTCGACAGCATCAGGGCAAGGCTCAAGCCCCAGTTCAGCTTCTTCGCGGGGGGAAAGGCCTCCAGCATGTAGAGGAAGCCAAGCGTCGATATGGGCGCGGCCGCCGCGCCCGCCAGGAAACGCACCGGCAGGGCCGACCACAGATCATAGATGAAGAGATGGAGCAGCGATGTCAGCACGAACACGACGATGCTGATCTCGGTAAAGCGCCGCAGGCCAAACTGCGTCCTGATCTTCGTCAACAGGATGGTGAAACTGACGTTCGGCGCCATATAGGCAGCTATCAGCCAGTTTGTTTCCGTCAGCGTGGCGCCCAGAGATCCTTGGATTTGTGGCGTGTTGGCCGCCACCAGGTTCATGCCGAGCCCCTGCGTCAGCCATAGCAAGGTGGAGGCAGCCATGAAGATCGCCGCGCGGCTCAGGGTTGGCGGCGGCGGAGCAGGCGGCGCGGCCGCCGGTTGCGGTTGCTGGCTCTCGCCCGGCGCAGCGTCACCATCCGCGAGCGCCGGCGCCGGCGCGGCGCGATGCTGCGCAGCCCCGACCGGCGTAGCCTGCTCAGCCGAGGCTGACATTGCTCTCTTCCTCTCGCCGCGCGGCAGCCGCCCGCTCGGCATTGGCAACGAAGCGACGCAGGGTACCGAGAGCCACTTCGAGCGACGCGGCATCAATGTCTTGCAGCAGGTCCAAACGCAGCCGCTCGGTCAATTCCTCGAGTTCGCGAACCTGCGCCTGCGCGGCCAGGGTCAATTCGATCTGCTTGGCGCGGCGATCACCGGCCACCGCGCACCGGGTTATCAGGCCCTGGCGCTCGAGACCGTCGAGCAACCTGACTACGGACGGATGCTCGATCTCGAGCGCATCCGCGAGTTCGGTCTGATTCCAGGAGCGATCCTGCGCCAGAAGCAAGAGGGCGCGGGCGCGCGGCAACGTCAGTCCCCGCTCCCTTACGTAGCGGTCGAAAAGCTTGCGCATTTTACGGCCGGCCGTAGCGAGCTCGAATGTGAAAGCCGCGCCGAGTTCCGATTTCATAGGAGGGGCAACCATTCTATAGATAACTATTATATGCATAGCTATATAATTCGACAAACCCACTCTGACAAGGCGTATCTTTGCCGAGGGTTCAGTGCGGAGAGGCGCTCACGGCCGCGCGGCAAATGCCGCGTGATAGTCGACCGTCCCGCGCGGCACCTGTGTGCTGAAAGGCAGCGCCTGGAAGTAAGCTGCCGGCACGCCGGCCAGGCTCAACTCCGCCCGCGCCCGGAAGCCGAAGCGACCGTAATAGAGGGGATCGCCCAGGACGACGCAACCGCGACTTCTTGCGGCGCGCAACCTCGTAAGCCCTTCCATGGTGAGCTGCGAACCAATGCCCTGACGCTGATGGCGGGGGAGCACGGCCAGAGGCCCAAGGCCGTGCCAGCCGATTTCCGCTCCACCCACTGTGACCGGCGAGAAAGCGATATGGCCGCAGACGACGCCCTGGTCCACGGCGACAAGCGAGAGGGTCAACGCACCGGCCTCGCGCAAGGCATCGACAATTAGCGCCTCGGCCCCGCTGCTATGCGGCGCGCTGCGGAAGGCCTCCTGGACCAACGCATGAATGGCCTTCTGATCCGCCGGCGTTTCGCATCTGATGTCCATAACCATTCCCGTGTGGCGCAACGCCGCTTCAGACAGCCTCTTCAAGTCACAGATATCGTCAACATTGACGGCAAGGGTTGCCGGCCCTCTTGGCCAACTGGGCCAGTTATTGTTCACTTATAATGATAGACTCATCAGCAATGCTGACAATACTCGTCCACAAGGAGCCGAACGGCCGGGACGACTGATGCAAATCCACCAGTCGGCGATCAAAAGAGCCAGTGACACCCAGTTTCGGCTTGAAGCCGGCCAAATCCTGTGGCACCAACATGCCACTATGAGAAACTACGCTCACACCACTAGCTCGGCGCCAATGCCACGCTAATCGACAGCCCTTTGGGGCCTTGTCGTCGCGTCTGCGCTTTGCCGAAGACCTGATCCGGCAGCACCCGCCCGGTGCGACACTGCCGTCTGCTATCCTGTGAGATCCTGCAATGCCGACCGTTCAAGAGGGTGCGCGCGCTCTGCGCCGCGCCTGGCGCTTTCTCCAGCGCAAACCCATCGATCTTCGTGCCGACACCATCGTGTCTGTCTTTCGCTTCACGGGCGCCCATTGGGCAGCCCAGGGGCGGCGTGTGAGCGCCATCATGCTCTTCGGCATCCTGGCGACGGCAGCCGAAGTGCTGACGCCCTTTTTCGCGGGCAAGCTCGTCGATGCGATCGCGCGCGGCTCCTTCGACAACCCGGCGACGGTTGATGCCGCGTGGACGGCCTTCGCCATCCTGCTGACGCTGGGTCTCGGTGCCATCATCCTGCGCCAGTTCGTGATGATCAGCATCGTCAAGCTGACGCTGCGCATCATGAGCGACATGGCGGCGGAGACTTTCGCGCGGGTGCAGCGGCTCTCGACGGACTGGCATGCCAACAGCTTTGCCGGCTCCACAGTACGCAAGATCAGCCGCGGCATGTGGGCGCTCGATCTGTTGAACGACACGCTCCTGGTCGCGTTGCTGTCGTCTTTGATCACCCTCATCGGCGCGACGCTCCTTCTCGGCTTCACCTGGCCGGTGATGGGCCTCGTCGTCGGGCTGGGCTCACTCGTCTTTATCGTCGTGACATGCGCTCTGGCCGTCGGCTATGTCGCGCCCGCCGCGGCACTGTCGAATGCCTGGGACACCAAGCTCGGCGGCGCCCTGGCCGATGCGGTGAGCTGCAATGCGGTGGTCAAGGCCTTCGGCGCGGAACGACGCGAAGACACCAAACTCGCGCGCGTCATCACGAAATGGCGCGGCCGCACCCGGCGCACATGGAACCGCGCCGTGACGAATGTGGGCCTGCAGGGCCTGATGATGGTCACCATGCAGGGCGCCATTCTGGCCTCGGCGCTTGTTCTGTGGCAGCGCGGCGCGGCGAGCCCAGGCGACATCACCTTCGTGCTCACGCTGTTCTTCGTGCTGCAGGGCCATCTGCGCGACGTCGGCATGCATATCCGCCATCTCCAGCGGTCGGTGAACGACATGGAGGAAATGGTGAAGCTGCACGAGGAGCCGATCGGCGTGGCGGACCGCCCCGGCGCGCGGCCGGCCGAGATCACGCACGGCGAGATCACTTTCGACCATGTCTCGTTCCGCTATGGCACGCATCCGACCCCGCTCTACCGGGATTTCTCGATCCGCGTGAAGGCAGGCGAGAAAGTCGGCCTTGTCGGCCATTCCGGCTCCGGCAAGACGACCTTCGTCAAGCTGGTGCAGCGCCTTTACGACGTGACGGGCGGCGCCGTGCTGATCGACGGGCAGAACATCGCCGATATGCAGCAGGCGAGCCTGCGCAGCCGCATAGCCATCGTGCAGCAGGAGCCCATCCTGTTTCACCGGTCGCTCGCGGAGAACATCGCCTATGCGCGCCCGGACGCAACCCGCGATGAAATCATCGCCGCAGCCGAGCAGGCAAGCGCGCATGCCTTCATCACGAGGCTGCCGAAAGGCTATGAAACCCTGGTGGGCGAGCGCGGCGTCAAGCTGTCGGGCGGTGAGCGCCAGCGGGTGGCGCTCGCCCGGGCCTTCCTCGCGGATGCGCCCATCCTGATCCTCGACGAGGCCACCTCAAGCCTCGATTCGGAGAGCGAGGCGCTGATCCAGCAGGCGATGGAGAAGCTGATGGTCGGGCGCACGACGCTCGTCATCGCGCATCGTCTCTCGACAGTGCAGTCCCTCGACCGGCTTCTTGTATTCGACGCCGGCCGGGTGGTGGAGGAAGGCAGCCATGCCGCGCTCATCCGTCAACCGGCCGGCATCTATCGCCGCCTCTTCGAGAGACAGGCGCTGGAACTGACCAAGGGATTTGAAATCGTCTGAGTGGATACCCGATGTGTATTCATTTACGCATCGGGTATTTCAAAAATCCAAGCAGTTCATTGGTGTAAATATTTTCCATCACCTGGAAAAATGAGCACGATATCTCGCTCTACTTCACTTTTCAGTGACAGAACAGCTGAAAGGATGCCCTGGAAAGCCCACGCGGCCGCGCCCGATCACACCACGGCGCGTGCCGCGAGAGAGGGCTGGGACATGAGGCCGGCAAGCAGCGTCAGGGCGTCTTCGAGCGCGCCGCGATCGGGGGCGACGCCGAGAGAGATCCGGACGGCTTCGAGCGGATGAGCAACAACGGCGAAGGCCGAGCTCGGCACGATCGAAACCCCCGCGCGATCGGCGTGGTCCGCAAAATCGGCGGCGCGCCAATGGGCCGGCAGTCGCAGCCACAGGTGGTGCCCATGGGGATCCGCCGCGAAGCTCACCCCGCCCAGAATGGTTGCCGCCAGCTTCTGCCGCTCCACATTCTCGGCGCGGATCGATCTGGCGATCTGGTCGAGCGTGCCGTCCACGATCCAGCGCGTGGCCAGCGCCGACATCAAGGGTGGGGCCATGAGAATGGTCGCGCGCAGCGCACCGGCGAGACGCAGCGCTTGCGAGGCGCTGGGCGCCACCACATAGGCCACGCGCAAGGCCGGCGTCGCGCATTTTGACAGCGTGGCGATATGCCAGGTGATGTCACCCGCCAGCTCCGCGAGCGCGATGCGCCGCTCGGGCCGCAACGGCGCGTAAGGATCATCCTCAATAATCGCGACGCCATGCTGCCGCGCCAGCGCCACGAGCGCGCGCCGCCGCGCCTCGGGCAATGTCGCGGTCGTGGGGTTGTCGATGGAGGGAATGAGATAAAGCGCCTTTGGCGCCCTTTCACGGCATACCTGTGCGAAGGCGTCGGGAATGATGCCTTCATCATCCATGGCCAGCGGTTCCAGGACGAGCCCCTTCTGCGCCGCGACGGCCTTCAGACCGGGATAAGTCATCGCACCGGCCGCAACCCCATCGCCACGACCGAGCAGAAGTTCGCAGACGGCGAACAGCGCGCTCTGCGCGCCCCCCGTGACCACGACCCGATCGCTGGTCACTCCCTCAAGTCGCGGTGCCAGCCAGCTCGCGGCAGCCTGGCGATCCGGCTCCGCGCCGGTGCTCGCCTGATAATGCAGGCTCAGCATGCCACGGGAGCTGCCCAGGATGGTCGCGATGCCTTGGGGAAAAGCCCTTCTGAAATCCGCCTCGGCCGGTTGAGGCGGGATATTCATGCTGAGATCGATCAACGGAGGCGCCTGCTCGGCCACGACCGTCCCGTCACGCCCCTCGCTGATGAAGGTCCCGCGTCCGGCCTGGGCCTCGACGAGGCCGCGTCGGCGGGCCTCGTTGAAGGCGCGCGTCACCGTGGTGAGATCCACCTTCAGCGCTTCCGCGATCGCGCGTTGCGGCGGAAGCCGCTCCCCCCGCGCAACCCTGCCAGATTGAATATCAGCCTGGAGCGCCTCGACGATCCCGAGATATTTCATGCGGGCGCTTTCGATCAGTCGCGGCTGCCACATCCCGTTCCCCAGACTGTACGGCACATCAACATACAGGGGCGTATCATGTATGGCATGGTCACGGGAAGCCAGACAGGATGGATGATCGATCGCTTGGCGCTGAGCGCAGGCATCCGCGTCGGCGGCACCATCGACGTGGACTGCCTGAAGGCGGGCTTTCCGCGCCAGACCAATGCGGCAGGCAAATGGGTCCATGCGCGTGAACGCACCGCCGGCAACGCACCGAACCGCCGGGGATCGTAGCATGCCCACCCTCCAAGCCGAGAAACCCCGAGCACTTTTCGCCCGCCCAGCGCGTCGATCAAATTGATTGGGATCGGATGGCGAGAGACCGCGCTGATGGCGGTTCGGCCGTCGCCCGGCAACTGCTGACGCGCGAGGAATGCGAGGCGCTGACCGACCTGTATTACTTCATGCATCAGGATCTCTACGGCGATCTCGCGTTTCCGATGCAGGTCGTGATCCTGCTGGCCGCGCCGGAGCGGGATTTCACCGGCGGCGCGTTCCTGCTGGGCAAGGCGATACTGTGGCTTTCGCGGTCAACCATCGGCCGGCGAAGGGCGCGCGGGACGGCACGGGCGAATCTTGTCGTGGCGTCAGCCGGCTTCATTCGGGACACCGCACACGCTCGGGATCATTTTCCACGACGCGAAGTAGGATGTGGTCCCGATCGTCGCGCCAAGGCGTGATCGAGAGATAGACTGAAGCATGATTTCGCATGCCGGGTATGCAAGTGCCCGGCATTATTCCTTCTTCACGCCGCAGGCGAGTAAAGATTCGATTTGAAAACAAGGATCGGAGTTTGGGGACACGACCAGACAAGTAATTTCGATCGTGAGGACAGAGCAAGGAGCTACGACAATGAACCTCATGATCGAGACCGACACGCTGCGCTCCAACGCGCAGGTGAATTCCAACTCAACTGCCGTCGACGTTCTCTCGTATGCGATCGCCGACAGCGAACTCGGCAAAGTGCTCGTCGCGCGCAGCGACAAGGGCGTCTGCTCGATCCTGCTCGGCGACAATGCCGAGGAGCTGGCAGCGGATCTCGCCGAACGCTTCCCGCAGTCCACGCTCATCGCGAGCGAGGCCGTGGTGAAGAACGATGTCGCGAAAGTCCTGCGCTACATCGCCAAACCTTCCGAAGGGCTTCACCTAACGCTCGACATGCGCGGCACGCCGTTCCAGCGCCGCGTCTGGGAAAAGCTGAAGGCGATCGCCGCCGGCAGGACGGTGAGCTACATGGAACTCGCCAAGTGGATCAGCCCGCTGGCGAACCCGCGCGCCATCGCCGGCGCCTGCGCCGCCAACCCGATCGCGCTGGCGATCCCGTGCCACCGTGTCGTTCGTTCCAACGGCGACCTGGCGGGCTATCGCTGGGGCGTCGAGCGCAAGCGCCAGCTGATCCGCAAGGAGGCGATGGCATGAGACAGCCACATCATTATGGCGCGGCATGGCTTCGGGAAAGGCGAGTATCGCTATTTCAACTATCCGCTGCCCGACCTCATCGGCAGCATCCGCACGGCGCTCTATCCGCGCCTCGCTGCCATCGCCAATGAATGGAATGAGCGGATGGGGACACGTCCGCAATTTCTCAGGATGACCCCGCTGTCACCAACTTGGTCGAGAAACGAGCGAATAGGCCCCTTCCCGTTTGATCCGAGACACGCGGTGCTTCGAACGTGGATGGGTATCGAAGGCGAACTGAAGCTCCTGTGTTCGGCAGCCCCATCGGGGGCGCTTTACCGCTTAACAATCCAGGAGAGAAATGGTGGTGCGGGTGGTCGGAATCGAACCGACACTCCTTTCGGAACCGGATTTTGAGTCCGGCGCGTCTACCAGTTCCACCACACCCGCACGAAGCGACGAAGCCGTCGCTATGGGCAGCTATTTGCCATAGCAAGCCCAGAAAAGTCCAGCCTCGAAAGCTGATTGTTTTTGCACGGGCGCTTTCAGCGCACCAAGGTCCTGGCGCCCCTAGCGTCCCTATCGTCTGCGGCGCCAGCGCCCTGAAGACGCCGAAGGCGAAGTCTGGCTGCGGCGACAGCCGAAACGGAGGCCGGCGCGATGCACCGGCCCCAACGAAAGCGCGCCGTTCTGCCGGCGGAATCAATCCCAGCTCAGCGCGCCGCCGTTCTGGTATTCGATCACCCGGGTCTCGAAGAAGTTCTTCTCCTTCTTCAGGTCCATCGCCTCCGACATCCAGGGGAAGGGATTGTCCGTCTCGGCGAAAACCGGCGACAGCCCGAGCTGGGCGCAGCGACGGTTGGCGATGAAATGCATGTATTGCTCGCAGAGCGCCGCATTCAGGCCGAGGAACCCGCGCGGCATTGTGTCCCGGCCGTAGGACGCCTCGAGTTCAGCTGCCTCGCGCAGCATCCCGCGCACTTCGTCCTGAAAGGCCGATGTCCACAGATGCGGGTTCTCATGCTTGATCTGGTTGATGACGTCGATGCCGAAATTGAGGTGAATACTCTCATCCCTGAGGATGTACTGGTACTGTTCGGCGATGCCGACCATCTTGTTGCGCCGCCCCAGCGACAAAATCTGCGCGAAACCCGTATAGAACCACATGCCCTCGAACACGACATAGAAGGCCACGAGATCGCGCAGGAAGGCCTGGTCCGCCGCTGGCGTACCGGTCTTGAAGTCGGGATCGTCGAGATGCTGCGTGTGCTTCAGCGCCCAGGCCGCCTTGTCGGTGATCGACGGCACTTCCCGGTACATGTTGAACAGTTCACCCTCGTCGAGGCCGAGGCTTTCCACGATATACTGGAAGGTGTGCGTGTGGACCGCCTCCTCGAAGGCCTGGCGCAGCAGATATTGCCGGCATTCGGGATTGGTCAGATGCCGATAGATGGCCAGCACGATATTGTTGGCCACGAGGCTTTCGGACGCCGCGAAGAAGCCGAGATTGCGCTTGATCGCCCGGCGTTCGTCATCGGTCAGGCCTTCGCGTGATTTCCACAGGGCGATATCGGCCTGCATGGAGACCTCGGTCGGCATCCAGTGGTTGTTGCAACCGGCGAGATACTTCTCCCAGGCCCATTTATACTTGAGCGGCAGCAGCTGGTTCACGTCGGCGCGGCAGTTGATCATCGCCTTGTCGTCGACGGTAACGCGCTGGCCGCCACGATCGATGGCACCGAGGCCGGTGGCATCGCCAGCGGGCTGCTGGCCGGACGGCAGAGGCTGAAATGGGAGCGCGGCTGCGGCCTTCGGCTCTGACCAATCGAGCATTCGTTCATTCTCCAAATGTCTTGTCATGCGGGGCCGAGTTCCTCACTCCCCCCTCACCCCAACCCTCCCCCGCTCAACATGGCTGTTGCCGTGTTGAGCTTGAACAACGCCAAATTGGCGACAGCCTACTTGGCGGGGAGAGGGAGGCGGCCTTTACTGGCAGGCTTCGCACTCGGGATCGTCGATCGAGCAGGCCTTGCCCCAGGCAGCCCCCAGCTCCGCCTCGCCTCCCGTCGCATCGCTCACCTTGCGTGCTTCGGCGACGAGGATCGGCGCGGCCGCGGGCGCTGCGGCTGTCGCCGATGTCACAACGGCGGAAACCGCGTTGAGCTTGCCGTCCGTGCCTTTCAGCGTGGACTTCTCGACATGGGTCGCGGAGCGCGAGCGCAGGTAATAGGTCGTCTTCAGGCCGCGCTGCCACGCCAGGCGATAGAGCGTGTCGAGCTTACGCCCGGACGGGTTGGCGATATACAGATTGAGCGACTGCGATTGGTCGATCCATTTCTGCCGGCGCGCGGCCGCCTCGATCAACCAGGCCGAATCGATCTCGAAAGCCGTCGCATAGAGCGCCTTGAGATCGTCGGGCACCCGGTCGATCTGGCCGACGCTGCCGTCGAAATATTTGAGATCCGACACCATCACCTCGTCCCACAGGCCCCGCGCCTTGAGGTCGCGCACCAGTGCGGCGTTCACCACGGTGAAATCGCCCGACATGTTCGATTTCACGAAGAGGTTCTGGTAGGCGGGCTCGATCGACTGGCTGACCCCGCAAATATTGGAGATCGTCGCCGTGGGCGCGATCGCCATCGTGTTGGAGTTGCGCATCCCGGTCGTCACCACGCGCTGGCGCAGGCCCTCCCAGTCGAGCCGCGCAGAGCGCTCGAAAACCCCTTCGCCAAGTGCTTCGCCCCGTGCAACGCCACGCGATTCCGCGAGCAGGTTGACGGAATCGATCGGCAGGATTCCGCGTGACCACAGCGACCCCTCAAAGGAGGAATAGCGCCCGCGCTCGGCCGCGAGATCGACCGAGGAAGCGATGGCGTGGAAGGAGATAGCCTCCATGCTCTCGTCCGCGAAGGTGACGGCCGCTTCCGAGCCATAGGGGATGCGCAGGGTCTGCAAGGCGTCCTGGAAGCCCATCAGGCCAAGACCGATCGGCCGATGGCGCAGGTTCGACCGGCGCGCTTCGGGGATCGTGTAGAAATTGATGTCGATGACATTGTCGAGCATGCGCATCGCGGTTTTGATCGTGCGTGCCAGCTTCTCCATATCGAGGCCTGTGGCCGTGACATGGACCGCCAGATTGACGGAGCCGAGATTGCAGACGGCGACCTCGTCATGAGAGGTGTTCAGCGTGATCTCGGTGCAGAGGTTCGAGGAATGCACCACGCCGGCATGCCCCTGGGGCGAGCGGATGTTGCAGGGATCCTTGAAGGTGAGCCAGGGGTGGCCGGTCTCGAACAACATGGTCAGCATGCGCCGCCAGAGATCGAGCGCGCGAACCTGCTTGAACACCTTCATCTCGCCGCGCGAAGCCTTCGCCTCGTAGGCCTCATAGGTGTCGCGGAAGGCTGCCCCGTAGTGATCATGCAGATCCGGCACCTCGTCCGGCGAGAACAGCGTCCACGGGCCGTCCGCCTCAACACGCTGCATGAACAGGTCCGGCACCCAGTTGGCCGTGTTCATGTCGTGGGTGCGGCGGCGGTCGTCGCCCGTGTTCTTCCTCAGATCGAGGAATTCCTCGATATCGACGTGCCAGGTTTCGAGATAGGCACAGACAGCGCCCTTCCTTTTGCCGCCCTGGTTGACGGCGATGGCGGTGTCATTGGCCACCTTCAGGAAGGGCACGACGCCCTGGCTTTCGCCGTTGGTGCCCTTGATATGGGCGCCGAGGCCGCGCACCGGCGTCCAGTCATTGCCGAGGCCGCCGGAATACTTGGCCAGCAAGGCATTGTCCTTGATGGCCTTGAAGATGCCGTCGAGGTCATCCGACACCGTGGTCAGGAAGCAGGAGGCCAACTGCGAGCGGCGCGTCCCGGCGTTGAACAACGTCGGCGTCGAGCACATGAAATGGAAGGACGAAAGGAGATTGTAGAATTCAATCGCCTTCTCTTCCCGGTCGACCTCGCGCAGGGCGACGCCCATGGCGACGCGCATGAAGAAGGCCTGCGCCAGCTCGATGCGTGTGCCACGCACATGCAGGAAATAACGGTCGTAGAGCGTCTGGAAGCCGAGGTAGTCGAAATTCAGGTCGCGCTCGGGCTTCAAGGCCGCGGCGAGACGCGTCAGGTCGAACCGCGCGAGCTCCGGATCCAGCAGCTCATTGTCGATGCCGGTCTTCACATAGGCATGGAAATAGCTGGGATAGCGTTCGGCCATCTCGGCCTGGGTCGCCTCCTCCGCCCGGCCGAAGACGAAACTCAAGGCCTCGCGCCGCAGCTTGTCGTTCAAGAGCCGCGCGGAAACCTTGGCATAGTCCGGCTCGGTCTCGACAAGGGTGCGGGCAGCGAGGATCGGCGCGAGCGCCAGTTCGTCCCGGCTGATGCCGTCGTAGAGGTTGCGGCGCGCCTCCGCGAGGATCGCCTCGGGCGTCACGCCTTCGAGGCCGGCGCAGGCTTCCGCGATGATGGCGGCAAGACGAGCCTCGTCGAGCGGCACGAGCTCGCCATTGGTGTTCTTCATGTGAAGGCGCGTCTGCGCCGCCGTTACCGTTGTCTCACTGGCAGCACGCGCACGCTCGCGGGCGCGCTCCTCGCGGTAGAGCACATAGGCACGCGCCACCTTGGGGTGCTCGCTGCGCATGAGGGCGAGTTCAACCTGGTCCTGCACATCCTCTATGTGGAAGGTGCGCCCGGCATCCACGCGTCGTGTCAGCGCGGCCACGATCTGGTCGGTGAGATCCGCGACGATATCGTGCACCCGGCGCGAGGCAGCCGCGCCGGAACCCTCAACGGCGAGGAACGCCTTGGTCAAGGCAACGGCGATCTTCGACGGGTCGAAGGGCGTCACGGCGCCGTTGCGTCGGATAAGCTGGTATCCCGGCTCCGCGGCAGCGCGGGGCGTGCCTGCTGCAATCGCGGGCGAGCGGGATGATCGGGCTTCGGTTTCGGTCGTCAAAGACATCGGCAACAAACCCCATGTTAGGGGCAAAGGCCGAGCGGACGCGCAAACAGGAGCGCCCGGCAGCCTTCTGCCGCGACAAACTCCAGGCGATCCACCGGGGCACCCCGCCCGAGGACAATCTCATCGTGTCGCGGCAGGTCTCCTGGCTGTGGATCGCCGCCCACGCCCTGCCTTCCCGGCGCCATGCGGCGCCAGTGACATCAGTTGGACGTAGACTCACCACTTACAGTTGCGGGGGCAGCTTCGGTTAAGCGGCATCAAAGCACCGCGCCCGAATTCCCTCTTGCCCGCTCGACGTCGAATCGAGCGACCGTGACCACTAGATATAGGGGGCAAATTCCGATTTATGTCAATATATGCGATATCCCGGTGGGGCGCAGAACCACGCTGAGGGTTAAGTTTTCCTCATTTTCCCCAGGCCGGCGATCGCGAGCAGGGCCAGGCCGAGCGAGGCCAGCGCGCTCCAGCCGGCGAGAGAAATCCCCACGAAACGCCAGGCCGCCTCGTCGCAGCGCACGACGCGGGTGGTCTGCAGGTTCTTGAGAAAATCATTGAGGCCGACATTGCTGTTCATGGGGCCCGTGCAATCCGCCGGCCCCTGCCACAAATGCCACTCAGCGCCGCTGTGATAGACGCCAAGGCCGGCGTTGTAGAGGAACGCGACCGCGATGATGCCGAAGCCGATCCAGCGCAGGCTCGTGAACAGCCGGTCACGCCGCTCATCGGGCAGGAGCGCGAGCACCGCCGCCACCGGCATCGCAAGATAGTAGGGCTGGCGCTGCTTCAGGCAGAGCTCGCAGGGCATCAGCCCCAGCACGTATTCAAAATAATAGGCGCCGCCGATGAGGGCGACGCAGATGACGAGGATCGTCAGTGCAACAAGGCGTGGTCGCGAGAGAAGGGACATTGAACGCTCGTGAGGCGAGGCGCCCTGTCGATGCGCCCCTAGAATATATAGCGGACGGCCACAAAGCCGCTGATGATGGTGGCAAACAGGATGATTGCGGCCAGACCGAGGTTACGCTCCAGGATTTCTTTGGCGGGAGCCCCGAAGCGGTTCACCAGGACAGCGAGAATATAGAACCGCAGGCCTCGGGTGATGATTGACAGTATCGTGAACCACAAAAGATCGTAGCCCGCAAAGCCAGATGTGATGGTCACCAGCTTGTAGGGGATCGGGGTCAGGCCCTTGATCAGGATGATCCATTCCCCGTAGGCCGCGTAAGCCTGCCGGAAAGCCTGAACGTTGTCGCCGTAACCATAGGCCTGGATGATCCAGGCGCCGAGCGTGTCGTAGAGCAGCGCACCGATGGCATAGCCGAGCAAACCACCGATCACCGACGCAACCGTGCACACGCCGGCATAGAAGAATGCCTTGTCCGGTCGTGCCAGCGCCATCGGCACAAGAAGCACATCCGGTGGAACCGGGAAGAACGAGCTTTCGGCAAAGGAGATCAGCGCCAGCGCCCAGGCGGCGCGGGGGCTTGCGGCAAGCGACAATGTCCAGTCGTAGAGGCGGCGCAGCATGCCGACCGCTTAAGCTGCCCCGCCAGTCTTGTCCATCGCCATCACGCGTCGCGGTTACCAAATCCGCAAACACGCGGCACGGCGGCCACGGTTTTCAGGCGGCGGACGCAAGGCGCACGATTGTTCTTGAGGCCCGAAAGCGTTATTGCGTGGGTGTGACCGCTCATTCTCGCCCCCCCACCCACCGCCAGGAAGTGCCGGCAGCAGCCGGTGAATCCGTCGTGTCGCGCTATGAAACACTCGTCGCCACGGGCACGGTGGAGCGCGACGGGGCGCAGTTGGAACTCATAACACAGCTCGACCGGCTCGTGGACACGTTGCGACAGGCCGAGAAGGCCAAGGCCGCGCCGAAGCGGCCCTTCGCATGGCTGTTGGGACGTCGCGAGCGCGACAGCGGGCCGGCCGTCCGTGGGCTCTACGTGTGGGGTTCCGTCGGGCGCGGCAAGACCATGCTGATGGACCTCTTCTTCGAGGTCGCCCCGGTTGCGCTCAAACGGCGGGCGCATTTCCACGCCTTCATGAGCGATGTGCACGAGCGCATCTTCCACTTCCGCCAACGGGTAAAGCGCGGCGAGGAGAAGGACACCGACCCGATCCCGCATGTCGCGTCCGAACTCGCCAAGGAAGCCGAGCTTCTGTGCTTCGACGAATTCGCGGTGACCGATATCGCCGACGCGATGATCCTCGGGCGTCTTTTCACCAGCCTCTTCTCGCTCGGCGTCGTGGTGGTCGCCACATCCAACGTCGTGCCTGACCGGCTCTATGAGGACGGGCTCAATCGGGCCTTGTTCCTGCCGTTCATCGCACTCCTCAAGGAGCGGATGGACGTGGTCAAGCTCCAGTCGCGGACGGATTTCCGGCTTGAAAAGCTCGCCGGAAGCCCGGTCTTCATCGTACCCGACGATGGCAACGCCCGGCAGCGCCTGGACAAGATGTTCCATGCTCTCACAGGCTCCGTCGGCGGGCCTATGTCCTTGACGGTGAAGGGGCATCCCGTGGAAGTGCCTTGCGCGGCCGGCGGTGTCGCGCGCTTCTCCTTCGCCGATCTCTGCAGCAAGCCGCTAGGCGCCTCCGACTACCTCGCGCTGGCGGAACGCTTCCATACCCTCATCGTCGAAAACATACCGGCGCTCGATTTCGACCGCCGCAATGAAGCCAAGCGTTTCATCACGCTCATCGATACGCTCTACGACCGGCACGTGAAACTTCTCGCCTCCGCGGCAACTGAGCCGCAGAACCTCTATCATGCCAATCAGGGGCGCGAGGTCTTCGAATTCGACCGCACCGTCTCCCGCCTGATCGAGATGCAGTCCGAGGAATATCTCTCCGCGCCCCATGGGCGCGGCGACTCCACGGGCTCGGGCGACAGCACCGGACTCGTGGAGACCTGATGACGGCGCGCCCGCCGCTGCCGACGGATGTTCGCGGCAGAGGCGCCCGCGGCCGTGTGGGCCCGATCGAAACAAGCCCCGCAGCAGCGATCCCTGGCGGAACTCCGCATGGCTAGAAATCCATCGGCCAAACATCCGTCGACCAAGTCGTCCGACATCGCTCCCGACAGGGTCGACGCACGGCTGATCGCCATCGCCAACGAGCATGTGCGCAAGTTGGGTCCCACCAAGATGACCGTCGTGGCCGTCGCTGAGGCGGCAGGCATGACGCATGCCAATGTGTACCGCTACTTCCCCTCGAAAAATGCCCTTATCGATGCGGTCGTCGGCGAGGCGCTGAAACCGATCGAGACCGTGATCGCGGACGTGGCGAGCGCGCCGGACCCGGCGGACGACAAACTGGAACGGCTGGTCCTCGATCTCGCGCGCCTCTATCGCGCACTGATGGAGCAAAACGCGCCGGTGTTCCGTCTCTTCGTCACAGCGACCCTGGAGCACCGGGCCGTTGCGCGCCGGCATCGCGGACGCATCCGCATGCTGGTCGAGCGCGTGGTCGACGAGGGCATCGCGACGGGGGCCTTCGAGCCGCGCGACCGGGACGGCGCCCTTTCCTTCCTCACCGACGTCCTTTATCGTTTCACTCATCCGAGCGCCATTCTGGCTGATACGGGCGTACCGCGCGATGTGCTCGACAGGCGCCTCGCGGCGGTGGTGCGGGTGGCCCTGCGAGCCCTGTCAGTCGGCCTGATATAGGGTCTGCGCAAGCCAAGAAATTACATTTTTCAAATTCTGTTACCGACTCGCATTGCAGCGACAAAAGTGACGGGAATTTTCCCGCCGGTTCTCATAAGAGCCTGCAATTAAATTGGTTTTATACGCAACCCGCGTGACTTCCCCGCAGGGGGCCCTCCAGCGGCGCTGCGACCGCCAATGTGGCTGTCACAACCTTGACTTGATGCAATGCTGCCTTTGAGGCAAAGAACCTCGGTATTCCCGAGGGCACGATCCCTCCCCTTCAAAGCCAAGGACGTTTTCTATGGCCCGTAAGAAGATCGCTCTGATCGGCGCAGGCCAGATCGGCGGCACGCTCGCGCATCTGGCTGGTCTCAAGGAACTCGGCGACATCGTCCTCTTCGACATCGCAGAGGGCACCCCGCAGGGCAAGGCCCTCGACCTCGCGGAGTCTTCACCGGTCGACGGTTTTGACGCGGCCTTTTCGGGAACGCAGTCTTACGCCGACATTGCCGACGCCGATGTCATAATCGTCACGGCCGGCGTGCCGCGCAAGCCCGGCATGAGCCGCGACGATCTCCTCGGCATCAACCTCAAGGTCATGGACTCGGTTGGCCAGGGCATCAAGCAATATGCCCCCAACGCTTTCGTCATCTGCATCACCAACCCGCTCGACGCGATGGTGTGGGCGCTGCAGAAGGCCTCCGGCCTGCCGAAGAACAAGATCGTCGGCATGGCCGGCGTGCTGGACTCGGCCCGCTTCCGCTACTTCCTCGCGGAAGAGTTCAAGGTATCGGTCGAAGATGTCACGGCCTTCGTGCTCGGCGGCCACGGCGACGACATGGTGCCCCTCGCCCGCTACTCCACGGTTGCCGGCATCCCGCTCACCGATCTCGTCAAGCTCGGCTGGACCAGCCAGGAAAAGCTCGACGCGATCATCGAGCGCACCCGCAAGGGCGGCGGCGAGATCGTCAACCTGCTCAAGACCGGCTCCGCCTTCTACGCGCCGGCCGCTTCCGCCATCGCCATGGCTGAGAGCTACCTCAAGGACAAGCGCCGGGTGCTGCCGGCGGCAGCCCATCTCACCGGCCAGTACGGTGTCAAGGACGTCTTTGTCGGCGTGCCGATCGTCATCGGCGCCAATGGTGTCGAGCGCATCGTCGAGATCGAGCTGAACGAGGCCGAGAAGGCGGAATTCGCCAAGTCGGTCGCGGCGGTCGAAGGCCTGATCGAAGCCTGCAAGGGCATCAATCCCGCCTTTGCGTGATGAGCGCGGACCGGAACACCTTATTGTGGCCCGCTTCTGTCTTCATCGAGAGTGCCGGATGTCGTCCGGCCTCCGTCGGACAACGGCCAATTCCGCAGCTGAAAGGCTAAACGGATGAATATTCACGAGTACCAGGGCAAGGCCATCCTCAAGGAATTCGGCGCCCCCGTTTCCGCCGGTCGGGCCGTTTTTTCGGTTGATGAGGCCGAAGCCGCCGCCAAGGAGCTTGGCGGCCCGCTGTGGGTGGTGAAGAGCCAGATCCACGCCGGCGGCCGCGGCAAGGGCAAGTTCAAGGAGCCCGAGGCCGGCGAGAAGGGCGGCGTCCGCCTCGCCAAGTCGGTAGACGAGGTCAAGACCTTCGTCGGCCAGATGCTCGGCAGGACCCTCGTCACGATACAGACCGGCCCCGCTGGCAAGCAGGTCAACCGCATCTATATCGAGGACGGCTCCGACATCGAGAGCGAGTTCTATCTCTCGGCCCTCGTCGATCGCTCCACCGGCCGCGTTGCCTTCGTCGTCTCGACGGAAGGCGGCATGGACATCGAGGAAGTCGCGCACAAGACGCCTGAGAAGATCCACACCTTCTCGGTCGATCCGGCGACCGGCGTGATGCCGCACCACGGCCGCACCGTGGCGCAGGCGCTCGGCCTCACCGGCGACCTCGCCAAGCAGGCTGGCCAGCTCATCAACCAGCTTTATGCCGCCTTCGTCGCCAAGGACATGGCGATGCTCGAGATCAACCCGCTGATCGTCACCACCGACGGTCAGCTCAAGTGCCTCGACGCGAAAGTCTCGTTCGATTCCAATTCGCTCTACCGTCATCCCGACGTTGTCGCCCTGCGTGACGTGACGGAAGAGGACGAGAAGGAAATCGAGGCCTCCAAGCACGACCTCGCCTATATCGCGCTCGACGGCACGATCGGCTGCATGGTCAACGGCGCCGGCCTTGCCATGGCGACCCTCGACATCATCAAGCTCTACGGCGAGGAGCCGGCGAACTTCCTCGATGTCGGCGGCGGCGCCTCGGAAGAGAAGGTCACGGCCGCCTTCAAGATCATCACCTCGGATCCCAACGTGAAGGGCATCCTGGTCAACATCTTCGGCGGCATCATGAAGTGCGACGTCATCGCGCGCGGCGTCATCGCCGCGGTGAAGGCCGTCGGCCTCGAAGTGCCGCTGGTCGTCCGCCTCGAAGGCACCAATGTCGAGGAAGGCAAGACCATCATTCGCGAATCCGGCCTGAACGTCATACCGGCCGACGATCTCGACGACGCGGCACAGAAGATCGTCGCGGCCGTGAAGGGGACCCGCTGATGTCCATTCTCATCGACAAGAACACCAAGGTCATCACCCAGGGCTTCACGGGCAAAAACGGCACGTTCCACTCGGAGCAGGCCATCGCCTATGGCACCAATCTCGTTGGCGGCACCTCGCCCGGCAAGGGTGGTTCCAAGCACCTCGGCCTGCCGGTGTTCGACACCGTGCGCGAGGCGCGCGAAAGGACCGGCGCCGATGCCTCGGTGGTCTATGTGCCGCCGGCGGGCGCCGCTGATGCCATCTGCGAGGCCATCGATGCCGAGATCCCGCTGATCGTCTGCATCACGGAAGGCATTCCTGTGCTCGACATGGTGCGCGTGCGCCGCTCGCTCGATGCCTCGAAGTCGCGCCTCATCGGCCCGAACTGCCCGGGCGTCGTCACCGCCGGCCAATCGAAGATCGGCATCATGCCGGCCAATATCTTCAAGCCCGGCAGCGTCGGCATCGTCTCGCGCTCCGGCACGCTGACCTATGAAGCCGTGTTCCAGACCACCCAGGAGGGCCTCGGCCAGAGCACGGCGGTCGGCATCGGCGGCGATCCCGTCAAGGGCACCGAGTTCATCGAGGTGCTGGACATGTTCCTCTCCGACCCGGCGACGGAGTCGATCGTCATGATCGGCGAGATCGGCGGTTCGGCCGAGGAAGATGCCGCGGAATTCATCGCCCGCGAGGCGAAGAAGGGCCGCAAGAAGCCGATGGTCGGCTTCATCGCCGGCCGCACGGCTCCTCCCGGCCGCCGCATGGGCCATGCTGGCGCCATCATTTCGGGTGGTAAGGGCGGTGCCGAAGACAAGATCGCGGCCATGGAGGCGGCGGGCATCCGCGTGTCGCCCTCGCCGGCCCGCCTTGGCAAGACCCTCGTCGAGGTCTTGAAGGGATAAGACAGCTTTTTGCCTGGTCCGGCTCACACCGGGCCAAGTTTACATCTGTCTTGTCCGGAAGTTGCCGATCCTCATCTGAGGGTCGAAGAGGAAAGGGTCTGGAAACCTTCTGGGAATATTGCGGTTTGATCGCCATATGACCGGCGGGGATCCAAGAGATCCAGTTTGATCGAAACGGGAGCGCCCCAGGCGGTCCCTCTCGCCGCGAAACCGGGTTGCGGCGGGAGAAGCCGGCCTTCGACGGCCGCGCACATGCCTTCGCAGCCGCACCGCGCGTGTGTTGCAGAAGGTCCCGGCCAGGATGAAGACGATGGCACGCCAGGACGTGAACGACATCTTTGCTCAAACTTCCTTCCTCTACGGTGGCAACGCCGCCTATCTGGAGGAGCTCTACGCCCGCTACCAGCAGAACCCGTCCTCCGTCGACGAGCAGTGGCAGACGTTCTTTGCCGGGCTGAAGGACGAGGGAGCGACGATTGTCGAGAACGCGCGCGGCGCGTCCTGGAAGCGGCCGAACTGGCCGATCGTCGCCAATGGCGAGCTCGTCTCGGCGCTGGACGGCAACTGGGTCGGCGTCGAGAAGGCGATCGGCGACAAGATCAAGGGCAAGGCCCAGACCAAGGGCGTCGAGCTCAGCCAGGCCGAGGTCGAGCAGGCCGCCCGCGACAGCGTGCGCGCCATCATGATGATCCGCGCCTATCGCATGCGCGGCCACCTCCATGCCGATCTCGATCCGCTGGCGCTCGAGCCGCGCGGCGATCACGAGGAACTGCACCCCTCGACTTACGGCTTCGGGCCGCAGGACTACGATCGCAAGATCTTCATCGACAACGTGCTCGGGCTCGAGTTCGCCACCATCAACCAGATGCTGGAGATCCTGCGCCGCACCTATTGCCAGACGCTGGGCGTCGAGTTCATGCATATCTCCGATCCGACCGAAAAGGCCTGGATCCAGGAGCGCATCGAGGGGCCGGACAAGGAGATCAGCTTCACCCGCGAGGGCAAGCGCGCGATCTTCAACAAGCTCGTCGAGGCGGAAGGCTTCGAGAAGTTCCTCGACGTCAAATATACCGGCACCAAGCGCTTCGGCCTCGACGGCAGCGAGTCGATGATCCCGGCGCTTGAGCAGATCATCAAGCGCGGCGGCGCGCTGGGCGTTCGCGATATCGCGCTCGGCATGGCCCACCGCGGCCGCCTGAACGTGCTCGCGCAGGTCATGGGCAAGCCGCACCGCGCCATCTTCCACGAGTTCAAGGGCGGCTCCTTCGCGCCTGACGACGTGGAAGGCTCCGGTGACGTGAAGTACCATCTCGGCGCCTCGTCGGACCGCGAGTTCGACGGCAACCGCGTCCATCTTTCGCTGGCGGCCAACCCCTCGCATCTCGAGATCGTCGATCCCGTTGTGCTCGGCAAGGTGCGCGCGAAGCAGGACCAGCTCGGCGATACCGTCGAGCGCTCCAAGGTGCTGCCGCTCCTCATCCATGGCGACGCGGCCTTCGCCGGCCAGGGCGTCGTGGCGGAATGCCTCGGCCTCTCCGGCCTGAAGGGGCACCGCACCGGCGGCTCCCTGCATTTCATCATCAACAACCAGATCGGCTTCACGACCAATCCGCGCTATGCGCGTACCTCGCCTTATCCGTCGGATCTCGCCAAGATGGTCGAGGCCCCGGTATTCCACGTGAATGGCGACGATCCGGAAGCCGTGACCTTCGCCGCGAAGATCGCTATCGAGTTCCGGCAAAAGTTCCACAAGCCTGTCGTCATCGACATGTTCTGCTACCGCCGCTTCGGCCATAACGAGGGCGACGAGCCGGCGTTCACCCAGCCGATCATGTACAAGAAGATCCGCCAGCACCCGACATCGCTGGAGATCTACGGCAAGAAGCTCGTGGCGGAGGGTGTGCTGGCCGAAAGCGAAGTCGAGGAGGCCAAGGCCGCCTGGCGCGCGAAGCTCGAGGGCGAGTTCGAATCGGCCCAGACCTACAAGCCCAACAAGGCTGACTGGCTGGATGGCCGCTGGTCGGGTCTCAAGGCTGTCCGCGAGGACGCCGACGATCCGCGCCGGGGCGCGACCGGTCTTCCGGACGCGACCCTCAAGACCATGGGCGAACGCCTGACCACGGTGCCGGAAGGCTTCCATCTGCACCGCACGATCCAGCGCTTCCTCGACAACCGTCGCAAGACGATCGAGGAAGGCCAGGGCATCGACTGGGCGACCGGCGAGGCGCTTGCCTTCGGCTCGCTGCTGCTTGAAGGCCACCCCGTCCGCCTGTCCGGCCAGGACGTCGAGCGCGGCACTTTCAGCCAGCGCCATTCGGTGCTGCTCGACCAGGAAAACGAGGATCGTTATACGCCTCTCAACAACCTGGACGAGAACCAGGCCCGCTACGAGGTCATCAACTCGATGCTCTCCGAAGAGGCGGTGCTCGGCTTCGAATATGGCTACACGCTGGCCGAGCCGAATGCGCTGACCCTGTGGGAAGCGCAGTTCGGCGACTTCGCCAACGGCGCCCAGGTGGTCGTCGACCAGTTCATCTCGTCGGGCGAGCGCAAGTGGCTGCGCATGTCGGGCCTCGTGCTGCTGCTGCCGCATGGCTATGAGGGCCAGGGGCCGGAGCATTCGTCCGCCCGCCTGGAGCGCTATCTGCAGCTCTGCGCCGAGGACAACATGCAGGTCGCGAACTGCACGACACCGGCGAACTACTTCCATATCCTGCGCCGGCAGCTGAAGCGCGAGTTCCGCAAGCCGCTCATCCTGATGACGCCGAAGTCGCTGTTGCGCCACAAGCGCTGCGTCTCGACGCTGGACGAGTTGTCCGAGGGCACGAGCTTCCACCGCATCCTGCGGGACGACGCCGAGCGTCTGCCGAAGGAGAAGATCAAGCTCGTCAAGGACGAGAAGATCCGCCGGGTCGTGATCTGCTCGGGCAAGGTCTACTACGACCTCTATGAGGAGCGCGAGAAGCGCGGCATCGACGACATTTTCTTCCTGCGCGTCGAGCAGCTCTATCCGTTCCCGGCCAAGACGCTTGCCGGCATCCTGTCCCGTTTCCGCAATGCGGAGGTGGTGTGGTGCCAGGAAGAGCCAAAGAACATGGGGTCGTGGAACTTCGTCGAACCCTATCTCGAATGGGTGCTCGACCATTCCGGCCTCAAGGCGAAGCGTCCGCGCTATGTCGGCCGTCCCGCCTCGGCCTCCACCGCTGTCGGCCAGATGTCCAAGCATCTGGCACAGTTGCAGGCCTTCCTTGACGAGGCGCTGGCTTCCTGATGGAAGCCTTCGCCTTGCCCATCCAACTGGCCGCAAGGCTATAGATCGTCATCCATCCGGCCCGGCCGGCAGACAGTAAGAAGCGAACATCATGGCGACCGAAATCCGTGTGCCGACCCTCGGCGAATCCGTGACGGAGGCCACCATCGGCCGGTGGTTCAAGAAGCAGGGCGAGGCCGTCAAGGCCGATGAGCCGCTTGTCGAATTGGAAACCGACAAGGTGACGCTGGAAGTGAACGCTCCGGCCGCCGGCGTCCTGGCTGAAATCACCGCCAAGGAAGGTGACACCGTCGGGGTTGGCGCCCTGCTCGGCTCGCTCAGCGAAGGGGGTGCCGGCGCGGCTCCCGCCAAGGCAGCCGAAAAGCCCGCGGCAAAGGCGGCCCCGGCCGCCGCGCCTTCCCCTGCTCCCGCACCTGCTGCTCCCGCCAAGGGCGACAATGGTCCGGCTGTCGGCCGTATCGCCGCCGAGACCGGTCTTGATCCGGCCAAGGTCGCGGGCACCGGCAAGGATGGTCGCGTGACCAAGGGTGATATCCTCGGCGCCCTCTCCAGCGGCGCGGCGTCTGCCCAGCCGGCACAGCCCGTGCAGCTGCGCGCCCCGTCGGCCCCCGACGATGCCTCGCGCGAAGAGCGCGTGCGGATGACCAAGCTGCGCCAGACCATCGCGCGCCGCCTGAAGGAAGCCCAGTCCGCCGCCGCCATGCTGACGACGTTCAACGACGTCGACATGTCCGGCGTGATGGACCTGCGCAACCAGTACAAGGATGTGTTCGAGAAGAAGCACGGCGTGAAGCTCGGCTTCATGGGCTTCTTCGTGAAGGCCTGCGTGCAGGCGCTGAAGGACGTACCGGCCGTCAATGCCGAGATCGACGGCACGGACATCATCTACAAGAACTACTACCACATCGGCGTCGCCGTCGGCACGGACAAGGGCCTCGTCGTCCCGGTCGTGCGCGACGCGGACCAGCTGTCGATCGCCGGCATCGAGAAAGAGATCGCCGAGTACGGGAAGCGCGCCCGTGACGGCAAGCTGACGATCGAGGAGATGCAGGGCGGCACCTTCACCATCTCCAACGGTGGTGTCTACGGCTCGCTTCTGTCCACGCCGATCCTCAACGCGCCCCAGTCCGCCATCCTCGGCATGCACCGCATCGAGCAGCGCCCGGTGGTGAAGAACGGCCAGATCGTCGCCCGGCCGATGATGTATCTCGCGGTGTCCTACGACCACCGTCTCATCGATGGCAAGGAAGCGGTCACGTTCCTGGTCCGCATCAAGGAAAACCTCGAGGACCCGACACGTCTCGTGCTGGACCTCTGATCGCAAGGGAATATCCGCCGCTTCGATCCAGGGCTCTGGGATCCAGTCGTCTGCGTCTGAAGGAAGGGCTGGTGCGATGGATGGTGTTCTGGTGATTACAGGCGGCAGCCGCGGCATCGGGCGCGCCACCGCGCTCAAGGCTGCGGCAGCCGGTTACCGGGTTGTCGTCAACTACACGGCCGATGCGGCTGCGGCCGATGCGGTGGTCTCGGCCATCGCAGAGGCCGGCGGTGCAGCCAAGGCCGTCCAGGGCGATGTGGCCAACGAGGCCGACGTCATCCGCCTGTTCGCCGACGCGGACGCGTTCGGACCGCTCGTCGGGCTCGTCAACAACGCCGGCGTCATCGATCGTGCCATGTCTCTGGTCGACATGTCGGCCGAACGCATCACGCGATTGATGATGGTCAACGTCGTCGGCAGCCTCATCGTGGCCCGCGAAGCCGTGCGCCGCCTGTCGACCCAATACGGCGGCAAGGGTGGTGTCATCGTCAATCTGTCATCGCGGGCGGCGGAACTCGGCGGCGCCAAGCAGTATGTCGACTATGCCGCCACCAAGGGCGCCATCGATAGCTTGACCCGCGGGCTCGCCCTCGAGGTCGCCGACCAAGGCATCCGCGTCGCGGGGGTCAGGCCCGGCATCATCGAAACCGACATTCATGCGAGCGCCGGCGATCCCGACCGTGCGGCGCGGATGGGCAGCACGCTCCCGATGGGCCGCGCGGGAAGCGCCGACGAGGTGGCGGACGCGATCCTCTGGTTGCTGTCGGACAAGGCCAGCTATGTGACCGGCACGACGATCGATGTATCGGGTGGCCGGTAAGGCAGAACACCGGCGTATGGAGCGTTTCGGGCTTATCCGTGCGCCTCACCGATATCGGGCAGAGCCGTTTGAACGCAGAAACGGCCGCCCCTGAACATTGTGCAAGAAGGAAAGAACGCGAAATGGCTGACGCTTACGATCTCGTCGTCATCGGCACCGGACCGGGCGGCTATGTCTGCGCCATCCGGGCCGCCCAACTTGGCCTGAAGACGGCCGTCGTCGAGAAGCGCAAGACCCATGGCGGCACGTGTCTGAACGTTGGCTGCATCCCGTCCAAGGCGCTGCTCTATGCCTCGGAGAAGTTCCACGAGGCCTCCCATGCTTTCGCCAAGATGGGCATCGGCGTGTCGGCGCCGAAGATCGACATCGCGCAGCTGCAGGCGTTCAAGCAGGAAGGCGTCGACGGCAACGTCAAGGGCGTGGAATTCCTTCTCAAGAAGAACAAGGTCGACGTGTTCTTCGGCACCGGTAGCATTCCGGCCGCCGGCTCGGTCTCTGTGAAGGCCGAGGATGGCTCGGTCCAGACGATCGCCACGAAGTCCATCGTCATCGCGACCGGCTCGGATGTCGCCAGGCTCCCCGGCGTCACCATCGACGAGAAGATAGTGGTGTCGTCGACCGGCGCGCTCGAACTCGCCAAGGCCCCCAAGAAGCTCATCGTCGTGGGCGCCGGCGTGATCGGCCTCGAGCTCGGGTCGGTCTGGCAGCGCCTCGGTGCCGAGGTCACAGTCGTCGAGTATCTCGATCGCATCCTGCCCGGCATGGACGGCGAAGTCGCCAAGCAGTTCCAACGCATCCTGGCCAAGCAGGGCTTCACCTTCAAGCTGTCGAGCAAGGTCACCAAGGTCGAGACGGCCAAGAACGGCGCCAAGGTCACCGTCGAGCCCGCCGCCGGCGGCGCAGCGGAGACGCTCGATGCCGATATCGTTCTCGTCGCGATCGGCCGCACGCCTTACACCGACGCCCTCGGCCTCGCCGAACTCGGCGTCGAGCTCGACAAGCGCGGCCGTGTCGTGGTCGACAGCCACTATGCGACCAAGGTGTCTGGTGTCTACGCCATCGGCGACGTAATCGCCGGCCCGATGCTCGCCCACAAGGCCGAGGACGAGGGCGTGGCGGTGGCCGAAATCCTCGCCGGCAAGGCCGGCCACGTGAACTACGAAGTCATCCCGAGCGTGGTCTACACCTTCCCGGAAGTCGCTTCAGTCGGCCGCACCGAGGAAGAACTCAAGGAAGCCGGCATCACCTATAACGTCGGCAAGTTCCCCTTCACGGCCAACGGCCGCGCCAAGGTGAACCAGACCACCGATGGCTTCGTGAAGTTTCTGGCGGATGCCAAGACGGACCGCGTGCTCGGCTGCCACATCGTCGGTCCTGAGGCCGGCGAAATGATCCACGAAGTGGCCGTGCTGATGGAATTCGGCGGCTCGTCGGAGGATCTCGCCCGCACCTGCCATGCCCACCCGACCCGCTCGGAAGCGGTGAAGGAAGCCGCCATGGCCGTCGAGAAGCGCGCGATCCATATGTGAGTGCCAGACGCACCTCACTGAAGATGCTGATCCCCGGCCTCGCGCCGGGGATTTTTTATGTCGTCCGTGTGGATCTCTGGCCAGCCACGCCGGCCGCGCGGGGACTGCACGTGCGCCAACCTATGATAGAGGAGGCTACGGTGCGCCCACCTGCACTTTTTCCGTCCATCTGATGGGAGGAGGCCCCGCCGGTTTCTCTCTTCCCGCAGGGAGAGGGTTTGGATGTAGAGGCGATCTCCAGAGCGGGTACCCTTCACCCGCGCCTACGGCGCGACCTCTCCCGTCGGGAGAGGTGAGCACCACCGACATCGGCCGCAACATCAGGCATTGGCGTCCCCTCTCCCGGGCGGGAGAGCGACAGGGTGAGGGAAGCAGCGGGTTACCGTCGCGGCTCGACGTGCGAGCACCACATCTGAACCACCAGCCTCCATAAAAAAAGGCAGCCGCCTCGACTGAGGACGGCTGCTATTTATTTCTGGAGGTCGTCTGTCGGTTAGTGTCAGCCCGTCTGCGTGGTTGACGGGGCCTGGATCGACTGCTGGGTGTCGAGCGATGACGTATGCTTCGGGCCGCAATCCGCAAAAGCGGCCGGGGCAAAAGCCGCACTGGCGGCGAGGATCAAGGCGAGGATCAGTGAACGCATCGTCTTTCTCCTTCGAGGGTCCTGAGTTCCAACCCAAGGATCTGATTTCCCAGAATTGGTCCCCTTTGCAGGCTACACGGCATATCGCGGAGAACAAGATGGGGGTGACATTCGTTCTGCCCTAAGATCAGCCATCTCACGCAATAGTGTGCGACAGGAGGAGAATGATCATGGCGGGAAGCGTGAACTCCATCCCGGATAACGGCGCCCCGAAGCCCTACATCTGCGTCAGCCGTGGGAACGAAGCCATCGCCTTCTACAGGCAAGTCTTCGACGCCGTGGAAACGCTGAAGATCTCGGATCCGGCAGGAAAAGTCGGGCATGCCGAACTGACCATCGGCGAGGGCAGCATGATGCTCTGCGACGAGTTTCCGGAATACGGCGCTCTCAGCCCTGAAACCATCGGCGGTTCACCGGTCGTCCTGCATATCTACGTCAAGAATGCGGATGCCACCGTCGCCAAGGCGGAGGCGGCGGGCGCGACCATATTGAAGCCGGTCGAGGACCAGTTTTACGGTGATCGCGGCGGAAAGCTGAAGGATCCCTTCGGCCATATCTGGTGGGTCTCCACCCGCATCGAGGACCTATCGCACGATGAAATGCGTCGGCGCGCCAAGGAACTCTACGGCATGAGCTGACAGGGGTCCGCCCGGGCGGCTCCTGTTTGGAGCGTTCACCGGGGAGCCACCGAAGCGCCTTGCAAAGACCACGAAAGGCAGGCACGAGCGGAGGGCGATGTCCGGAGTTTATCCATGCGCCGCCTGCTGAAGCCATTGTGGTTCCTTCTCGCCGTGCTCTTCCTCGTGGAGGCCTGGCTGTGGGACAGGCTCGCCCCCGTTGTCGCCGCGATCGTCGGGCTGCTGCCATGGGCGGAATGGACGAAGACATTCGCCGCCTTTATCGAGCGCCTGCCCCCGCTGGCGGTGGCTGCGCTTTTCATCGTGCCCGCAAGCCTTCTGCTCCCGGTCAAGCTTCTCGCCCTCTGGCTCCTCGCCAATGAGCACTGGTTCACGGCGGTTGGTCTGCTCGTCGTCGCCAAAATGCTCGGGCTTGGCGTCACGGCCTATCTTTTCGAGCTCTGCCGCGAGAAGCTCCTCGAGTTGCCGTGGTTCGCCTGGCTCTACCGGCATCTCCTCGACATCCGCGCCTGGGCGCATCGCCAGACCGAGCCCGCGCGCCGGGCGGTCCAGGCAGCCGTCGCCGCCGTGCGGCTTCGCCTTGGCCTTAATGGCCAGCTGAGGCGGCGTATCTCGATTCTGCGCCGGCGCACCCGCCGCTTCGGCTGAACCGCCTGATCGCGCAGGTGTCGCGCATACGCCTCACGCGCGTGGATGAGCGGCATCATAGGCCGCGAGCAGCCGGGCCGCGTCGACCTTGGTATAGTTCTGCGTTGTTGACAGGGACGCGTGGCCCAGCAGTTCCTGGATGGCTCTGAGATCCCCCCCGCGACCGAGAAGATGGGTTGCGAAGGAGTGCCGCAGGGCGTGCGGCGTCGCGCTGGCGGGTAGTCCGAGCACGCCGCGCAGGTTCTCCATGACAAGCTGGATGATACGCGGCGACAGCGGACCACCACGTGTACCCACGAACAGCGGCCCTTCCGGCGGCAGGGGATGGGGGCAGGCCGCAATATAGTCCGCGATGGCACGGGACACCTGCGGCAACACGGGCACGCTGCGCGTCTTGTCCCCCTTCCCGGTTACCGTGATGTCCATCTGCCCGTCGACAGGCGCATGACGGCGCTGGATGCCCAACGCCTCGCTGATGCGCAGCCCGGACCCGTAGAGCAGCGCCAGAACGGCCGCGTCGCGTGCCAGGATCCACTCCGCCCGATCATCGCCCGCCCGGCTCTCGATCGTGGTGACGGCCTTCGCCGCTGAAACCGCGAGCGGGCGTGGCAGGTTCTTCTTCACCTTGGGACCACGCACGGCCGCGAAGGCGGACGCATTGCCCGCGCCGCTCCGTTCGAGATGCCGCGCGAAGGAGCGCAGCGCCGCGAGTTGGCGCATCAGGGAGTGGCTGCCGATGCCATCGCGCCGTCGGGCCGCGAGGAAAGCCCGCAGATCGGCCGGCCCGATCGCCGCCATGGTGCTCAAGCTGGCCGGCTCTCCCTGATACTCGGTCAGGAAAGTCAGGAATTGCCTGAGATCACGCCCGTAGGCTTCGACCGTCTTGGGCGACAGGCGGCGCTCCGCGGCGAGGTAGGACAGCCACGTCGTGGTCGCCACGAACAGGCCATGCCCGGCGTCCGCGCCATCCTTCTCCACCGGCGTGCTGGCCGAAGCGGGAGAGGCTGGCGAATCATCGGTGGGCAGGATCGGCTGATGTCTCGGCTGATATCTCGACATGGAATCATTATCCGTGATTCGTCCTAATCCCGGGTGAACGGTCCGATGGCGCGGCTGATCGCCATGCAGGCCGCGCGCCTGCGTGTCGGGGATGAACATCCGTCCCGGCAGTGCTATGCCTGCCGCCATGAGTATCGGAAAGTCATGAGCATCACCGAGGCAAGCCCCGCGATCACGGTTGCGTCCGGCCAGATCGCCGACGTGCTGGTGCCCGTCGCGCTCGATACGGCCTATTCCTACAAGGTCCCGGCAGGTCTCACCCTGAGCGCGGGCGATGTGGTCGTGGTGCCGCTCGGGCCGCGCGAGACCGTTGGCGTGGTGTGGGAAACACGCCCCGGCGAAGGCGGCAACCTCAAGGCCGTCGTTGGTCGCGTCGATACGACGCCCCTGGGCCCGGCCTTGCGGAAGCTGGTCGAGTGGATTGCCTGGTACACCGTGTCGCCGCGCGGCCTCGCTCTGCGGCTTGCTCTCCGCGTACCGGATCCCAGCCGCCCGGAGGCGCTCCGCGTGGGCGTGCGGCTGGCCGGGCCGCCGCCTGCCCGGTTGACGCCGGGGCGTCAGCGCGTGCTGGCGCTGGCGCAGGACGGGCTCGTCTTCACCAAGAAGGCGCTGGCCGAAGAGGCGGGCGTGAGCCAGGCCGTGGTCAACGGCCTGATCGATGAAGGCACGCTGGAGACGGTGGCGCTGGCACAGGTGCCCGTCGCGCTGCCGCCGAACCCGGCCTTTGCCCAAGCGAGCCTTTCCGCCGCGCAGCAGGAAACGGCTGATGCCTTGCGCCAGACCGTCGGCGAAGGTGTGTTCTCGGTCACGCTGGTGGAGGGCGTGACGGGCTCCGGCAAGACGGAAGTTTATTTCGAGGCCATCGCCGAGGCTCTGGCGCGCGGCAAACAGGCGCTCATCCTGATGCCAGAGATCGCCCTCACCGCTCAGTTTCTGGAGCGCTTCGCCAGCCGCTTCGGGGTGAGGCCAGCCGAGTGGCATTCGGGCGTCGCCACCCGCCGGCGCGAGCGCATCCATCTCGGCGTCGCCGCGGGGGACGTGCGGGTCGTGGTGGGCGCCCGTTCGGCCCTGTTCCTGCCCTTCCGCGAACTCGGCATCATCGTCGTCGATGAAGAGCATGAGACGGCCTACAAGCAGGAAGACAATGTGCAGTACCATGCCCGGGACATGGCCGTGGTGCGCGGGCGCATCGAGAATTTTCCCGTCATCCTGACGTCGGCCACGCCATCGATCGAGACCAAGGTCAACGCGCAGTCCGGGCGCTACCGCTACCTCGCCCTGCCGGAGCGTTTCGGCGGCCGTGCCATGCCGACGATCCGCGCGATCGACCTGCGCCGCAGCCCCGCCGCGCGCGACCACTGGCTGTCGCCACCGCTCGTGGAGGCCATGCGCGAGACGGTTGGCCAGGGCGAGCAGGCGCTGCTCTATCTCAACCGCCGCGGCTATGCGCCGCTGACGCTCTGCCGCTCTTGCGGCCATCGCTTCCAATGCCCGAATTGCTCGGCCTGGCTGGTTGAGCATCGCTACCGGCGCGCGCTCGTCTGCCATCACTGCGGCCATGTGGAACGCCGGCCGGACAGTTGCCCGTCCTGCGGCACCGTGGATGCGCTCACCGCCTGCGGACCCGGCGTGGAGCGGCTGGCGGAGGAAGTCGCCGAGCATTTTCCGGACAAGCGCAGCATCGTCCTGTCGAGCGACATGCCCGGTGGCACCGAGCGGCTGCGCGACGAACTCCAGGCCGTGGCCGATGGCGAATTCAGCATCGTTATCGGCACCCAGCTCGTGGCTAAGGGGCACAATTTCCCGGGGCTCACGCTGGTCGGCGTCGTCGATGCCGATATCGGGCTCGCCAACGGCGACCCGCGCGCCGCCGAACGCACCTTCCAGCTCCTGCAGCAGGTGACGGGGCGCGCCGGCCGCTTCGAGAAACCCGGCCGCGCGCTCATCCAGACCTTCCAGCCGGATCACCCCGTGCTGCAGGCGCTCCTTTCCGGCAATGCCGAGCGCTTCTACCGGGAAGAGATTGCCCAGCGCGAGGCGGCGGGCCTGCCGCCCTTCGGCCGGCTCGCCGGCATCATCGTCGCGGCCCCCGACCGGAACGAGGCGGAGGCCCACGCCCGCGCGCTGGCCCGTGCCGCCGAGACGCCGCCGGACGTGCATGTCTTCGGCCCCGCCGAGGCGCCGCTGGCGCTTGTGCGTGGCCGCTACCGTTTCCGCCTTCTGGTGCGCGCCACGCGCGAAACCGACCTCCAGGGCTATCTGAGGGCCTGGATGGCGCGCGTGCCGCGCCCGCCGCAGCGCATCCGCGTCACCATCGATGTCGATCCGCAGAGTTTTCTGTAGGGCCTATCGCTCTTGCCGTCGGCTCATGTGAGATCGCTCGTGTTGATCGTGAGGACGCGGCCGAGCTCGGGGGCGCTGATCTCCTTATATTCAGGGCATTCGGCAAAATGACTGAGAAGCTCTTCCTTACCGAGCCCATTCTGCATGCAGCCGCGCCAGAATGTCTCACCAGCGGCGTCCGGGGCTCTTCCCAGAATCCCCTTGTAAAACTGCGCGACCAGATCATTGCTGGAATCCGTCGCATCAAAGCGGGTGGCGAACTGGTCGGTGGCGACGAGATCACTGGCAAACTGTTGGCATGTCTTTCCGTTATCGAGAGCATCCAATCCCTCTGCAACCAATGGACCCAGCGGATTGTCGCCATAGACGGCCTTGCACAAGCGATAGGCGCTTCCGGCATGTCCCTCGGTGTCGAATGCCAGTATCTTATCGGAAAAATGGACCCTTTCGGTGTTGAGTAACTTGAGCTCAGGATAGAAGCCTAAATCTGGTCTACCATGTGGAAAATACCTGGTGTTCAAGTGCAGAAGGACCCCCTCCTGCTCGTAGGAAATCGTATACGCTTTCTGCGGTGCCTGGATTATAACGGTATCGATACCCTCACCCATGTCGATGGTGCCGCGGACCCATTCCCCGAGCCTCATTCTGTCATTGAGCGCTGTCGGCAAGCCACAGTCTGACATGAAGGCCCTATCAAGCTGAGAGAGCTCCATGGCCCTGTTTTCCGGCGGCTTCAGAGCAAGCGGGGATCCATGCTGCGAGGCGAACGCCTCTTCGACATGGCTTGAGCCGTCGAGAGGCACACCATCGGGAAAAAGGGCTCGCACATTGCCTCCCAGGAACCTGGGAACACCGTCATACAGCTTGTCGATATTGTTTTGCCAGATAGTCACATTGTCATCATTCGGATTAAGGCTATCAGTCATAAATAATGCATGCGCCAATTCATGGCGAAAGAGAGTGGTCGCGTCGAAGCGATGCTGAGCGTCAATAGTGCCGTCATACGACAAGGCATCGACTGCAGAGCGGCTGATCCTCACATGGACGTCGGCTTCATCGGGGTTGTTGTCGATCCCCATGATCGCCTTGTAAGCCGCATGTGTCATCAAGAACACGCCGCCCTGGTCGCGATTGGCTATGGTCTTCAGGCCCGCCAAATGCGCTTCAGCAAACCGATCCGCTTCGAGATGAGAGACGACACTGAGCTTGATCGTCAAAGGATGCGGTGAAGGCAGGAGCGCCAGCCAATCCGCCAGCGCACGCGCGCAACACGCTTCAAGCTGAGACTGTACGGCCTGCGACACGGAATTTGTCGCATCAACGAATTCAACACTGCCCTGCATGGCGCGCCCCAAAATCAAAATGGTTGATTTGGAACAAATATAAGCAATAATTTGTACATTCCAGTATATATCTAAATATACTATAAGTATAATAGCGAAACCCAATACCACACGGTGAATTTTGTGGCGTCGGCTCAAACAAAGCGAGGCGCCCGAGAGGGCGCCTCGCCATTAGCCGGCCGATATCAGGCCAGCACTCTTCGTCAGGCGATCTTCATTTCTAGAAAAAAGACGCATCCGGCGCAGCAGCCATGCCCACTTCCTTCATCGCCGTTGCTTTTGCCTCATCCCCCATCGCGAAGCTCAGGAACATGGATTCGGGCGTTACTTTGGTAGCGACCGTAAGCCATCCCTGAGATCCGCCCTCATCAGGAGCGCGGCCAAGGATGTTCATGTAATATTGGCTTACACTCTCTGGCGTTCCATGGGACGCATCAAAACGTAACTGAAATTTCTCTTCCTTCATAAGTATATTGGCGACGTACGAATTCAGCGTTCCACGATCAATATGATCCGCGATGTGAAATACACGGGGCAGGTCAGGCATGTCGCCGCTTGCCGCTTTCGCGATCATATATCCTTTCACGGCACCGGGGTCTTCAGACAGAAGACTGACACCGTCTTTGAACTGCACCCATTCAACGCCACGCAGCTCGGCGGTCCCACCATCGATATGGGATACAGTCCACTTTTCATCCTGTTGCGTCAGGCGATAGTCTGCCTTGAGCCCGCTTAGCACGATCCCGTCACGCCCCTCTCCCAGATCGACTATGATGGGTAGCGATGGGGAGGTATCCAGCTCAAAAATATCGTTGTGGCACCCCCACACTGAGGCGATCTTGAGCGGCTGGGGCTGCGGGGCCTCGGGCGACGATGCCGGAGCTTGCGCGTCAGGCAAGGAAGTATCAAAAGGGTCCTTTCCGTTTTCGTCTTCAGACGTCCGCATGGGTTGCTTGATCGATTGCGGGGCAGGCGCGTCGTCCGTGCCCTCAGCACCGGTCACATCGGCAGACCCGGCCCCAGACGTCTCCGACAACATGTCAACCGTAGTCTTTACTACGCTCTGGTCGGACTGGACCGTGCCTGCAGCAGCGGACGCGTCGACAGCCGTCGCTGGCTGTGCGGCCTGGGCCTTCGACGTGTCTCCATCGGTAGGCGCTCCCGCGGCCGGCCCAGCTACTCCGGCATCCTGCTGCTGCCCTGCCGCGTCGTCAGCGGGCGACTGAAGCTGCTTTTTGGCCTGCTCGGCTGCCTTCTCCTCAACCGGCTGTTCGACAACAGCGGCAACGGAAGCTGGGACGGCCAGCGCGTTGGGAGTAGCCTCGACCACCTTCTCCCCAGCCAGCTCTGCGGGCGCCGGGGACGGCCTTGCCTCCTCTACCGCCATCACGCCTTCATTCACAGACGCCGATGCGGTGGGTAACTGCGCGGACACGCTGGGTGCGGCCACCTCAGCCTTCTGCGCGTCCGCCAGCTTCTGCGCCGCCTCGGCTTCGGCCTGCGCCTTCTGCTCCGCTGCCAGCTTCTGAGCCGCCTCGGCTTCAGCCTGCGCCTTCTGCTCCGCTGCCAGCTTCTGAGCCGCCTCGGCTTCAGCCTGCGCCTTCTGCTCCGCTGCCAGCTTCTGAGCCGCCTCGGCTTCGGCCCGCGCCTTCTGCTCCGCTGCCAGCTTCTGAGCCGCCTCGGCTTCGGCCTGCGCCTTCTGCTCCGCTGCCAGCTTCTGAGCCGCCTCGGCTTCAGCCTGCGCCTTCTGCTCCGCTGCCAGCTTCTGAGCCGCCTCGGCTTCGGCCCGCGCCTTCTGCTCCGCTGCCAGCTTCTGAGCCGCCTCGGCTTCGGCCTGCGTCTTCTGCTCCACTGCCAGCTTCTGCGCCGCCTCGGCTTCGGCCTGCGCCTTCTGCGCGTCCGCCAGCTTCTGCGCCGCCTCGGCTTCGGCCTGCGTCTTCTGCTCCGCTGCCAGCTTCTGAGCCGCCTCGACTTCAGCCTGCGCGGCCTTTTTCCTCTCTAGTGCTCTTGCGTGCGCCGCCTCGAGCTCTTTTGCATATTCCGGATCAACAGCGGCAAGATTTTCTATTTCCTCGCGCTTAACTCTACTAAAATCAGATACTTGATTCATAGCATTCCCTCGCGTGAAACATCGCGTGTGGAATATAGACTCATACATAATTCTTTCGGTGATATACTATATTTGAGTAGATTTTAATTTTATAACATAAATCAGAGCAGTAACTTCTGATACTTAGATAGATAATACAAACAAATTCATCAATAAATATGAATACTATCTCAAATGCACCCGATGCCAGCGAAAATCTGAACAGCCTTGCCGGGTGTCCACGGAATCGGTGAGAGCGTTTTCGCATCTTCCGCAGGGCCCGGCCTGCTGCGCACCTGCGTTCAGGCTATCTTTGCTCGGCCGAAATTACCGGCAACCACGCGCATCGCTCCGCCAAAAAGACCCGCAACCAGGCGTCCTAAACAGACGCCCGGCGATGCCGATGCTCATTATCTGATATCTGACTATATGCTCCAACACAGCCGACTTGGCGGCCCTTGCGTCAGGGCAGGCGCGTCAGGCCTGGGTGGCGCAACGCGTCTCGACGAGGCTCGCCCAATAGGCGATGCCGGTCGTTACGATCTCGTCGTTGAAATTATAGCGCGGATGATGAAGCCCGGCGCTGTCGCCATTGCCGATGAAGATGAAGGCGCCGGGCCGCTCCTCGAGCATATAGGAGAAGTCCTCGGCCCCCATGATCGGCTGGATGCCTGTATCGACTTGACCGGTGCGCGATACGCCCTCAGCGACATCGGCCGCGAAGCGCGCCGCATCCGGATCGTTCATGGTGACGGGATAACCGCGCCAGAACTCGACCTCGGCTGTCGCCCCGAATGCGGCCGGAATGGCCCGCGCCAGGGCCGTCAGCCGCTCCTCGCAGAGATCGCGGACGGCAGGATCCAGCGTCCGGACCGTGCCGGTCAGCGTCACACGCTGTGGCAGCACGTTGAAGGCATCGCCACCGTTGATGGTCGTCACCGAGACAACGGCGTTCCTCAATGGATCCACATTGCGCGCGACGATGGACTGCAGCGCCAGCACCAGCTGGCTGGCCACGACGACGCTGTCGACGCCCTCATGCGGATGGGCGGCGTGGCTGCCCTTCCCCTCGATGACGATGCGGAAGCGATCCGCGGCCGCCAGCATGGCGCCGGACCGGATCGCGAAACTGCCGGGGACCATGCCCGGCATGTTATGCATGCCATAGACCTCCTGGATGCCGAAGCGGTCCAGGAGACCGTCGTCGAGCATCGCCTTGGCGCCAGCCCCGCCCTCTTCCGCCGGCTGGAAGATGACCACCGCCGTTCCCGCGAAGTCGCGTGTCTCGGCGAGATAACGCGCCGCCCCGAGAAGCATGGCGGTATGGCCGTCATGGCCGCAGGCATGCATCAGGCCCGGTGCCGTCGAGCGATAGGGAAGATTGGTCTCCTCCTCGATGGGGAGCGCATCCATGTCAGCCCTGAGGCCGATCACCGGCCCGGCGCCCTTCCCGCGAATGATCCCCACGACCCCCGTGCGGCCGATGCCGGTCACAACCTCGTCACAACCGAAGCTGCGCAGCTTGTCAGCGACGACGCTGGCCGTCCGCGCGACCTCATAGAGCAACTCGGGATGCGCATGCAGGTCCCGCCGCCACGCAACGGCGTCGTCCTTCATCCCGGCAATGCGTTCCGCGCGCGGCATCCACCAGCCCTCCTGCCCAAATCACCAAAGGCAAAGGATTAGCACAGTCCGCGGCGGGAGGCACTCCACGGTCGGAACGCGCCGCCAACGTGACGTCGCGGGCGCGTCAGAGCCGACCTGGCGGGCGCACCGCCATTCACCAAGTTTCGACTCACGCTGGCGCGACCACGCAAAGGCGGCGAAAGTCTGCCGGGCTCGGTTGCACAGCCCGCATCCATATGTTAGTGCACCCCCGTCTTGGGATAAGGGTTCAGCTTGTCCCAACCCTATCAGAAGATAGCCAAACAGGGTTAGGCGCCGCCGAGCAATCGGTGACGACGTCGCCCTTGAGACGAAAGAGAGGCCCGGTGGCTAACGGGGGTGCAATGGTGTCGGGTGTCGCGGAGCGCTACGCAAAGGCGTTGCTCGATCTCGCAGAGGAAGCAAAGGCGGTGGATGCCGTCGGTGCCGACCTCGACCGATTCAATGGTCTGATCGCGGAGAGCCCTGACCTCGTCCGCTTGGTCAAGAGCCCCGTGTTCTCCGCCGAGGAGCAGGAGAGGGCCGTTACGGCCATTCTCGCCAAAGCCGGTATCGGCGGCCTCACGGCGAATTTCATTCGCCTCGTTGCGTCGAAACGTCGGCTGTTCGCCCTTCCGGGCATGATCGAGGGTTACAAGAGCCTCGTCGCCGACAAGAAGGGCATCGTCCGCGCAGAAGTGACGCTGGCGGAACAGCCTTCTCCCAAGATGCTGGCCGATATCGAGGCCGCGTTGAAGGACGTCGCCGGTGGCAACATCGCGCTCAACGTCAAGATTAATCCCGCCATCATCGGCGGTCTCATCGTCAAGCTCGGCAGCCGTATGATCGATGCCAGCCTGCGCTCCAAACTGAATTCGATCCGTATCGCGTTGAAAGAGGTCGGCTGATGGACATCCGCGCCGCGGAAATTACCGCAATCCTCAAAGAGCAAATCAAGAACTTCGGCCAGGAGGCCGAGGTCACCGAGGTCGGACAAGTCCTCTCGGTTGGTGACGGTATCGCCCGTTGCTACGGCCTCGACAACGTCCAGGCCGGTGAAATGGTGGAGTTCGAATCGGGTGTGCGCGGCATGGCGCTCAACCTCGAGACGGACAACGTCGGCGTCGTGATCTTCGGTTCCGACCGTGAGATCGCCGAAGGCCAGACCGTGAAGCGCACGGGCGCCATCGTGGACGTTCCCGTCGGCAAGGGCCTCCTCGGCCGTGTCGTCGACGCCCTCGGCAAGCCGATCGACGGCAAGGGCCCGATCGAGTCCACCGAGCGCCGCCAGGTCGACGTGAAGGCGCCGGGCATCATTCCGCGCAAGTCCGTGCATGAGCCGATGGCGACCGGCCTCAAGGCGATCGACGCCCTGATCCCGATCGGCCGTGGCCAGCGCGAGCTCATCATCGGTGACCGCCAGACCGGCAAGACCGCCGTTGCGCTCGACACCATCCTCAACCAGAAGTCGCTCAATGTCGCCGGCGCCGATGAGCAGCAGAAGCTCTACTGCGTCTATGTCGCCATCGGCCAGAAGCGCTCCACCGTCGCCCAGTTCGTGAAGGTTCTCGAGGAGCAGGGCGCTCTCGAGTACTCGATCGTCGTGGCGGCCACCGCGTCCGACCCCGCCCCGATGCAGTTCCTGGCACCCTTCGCCGGCTGCGCCATGGGCGAGTTCTTCCGCGACAACGGCATGCATGCCGTGATCATCTATGACGACCTGTCGAAACAGGCCGTCGCCTACCGCCAGATGTCGCTCCTGCTGCGCCGCCCGCCGGGCCGCGAGGCTTACCCGGGCGACGTGTTCTACCTGCACTCCCGCCTGCTCGAGCGCGCCGCCAAGATGAGCGACGCGAGCGGCAAGGGGTCGCTGACGGCGCTGCCGGTCATCGAGACCCAGGCCAACGACGTGTCGGCGTACATCCCGACCAACGTGATCTCGATCACCGACGGCCAGATCTTCCTTGAGACGGACCTCTTCTACCAGGGCATCCGCCCGGCGGTGAACGTCGGTCTGTCCGTGTCGCGCGTCGGCTCCTCGGCGCAGACGAAGGCGATGAAGAAGGTTGCCGGCAAGATCAAGGGCGAGCTCGCCCAGTATCGCGAAATGGCCGCCTTCGCCCAGTTCGGCTCGGACCTCGACGCGACCACCCAGAGGCTCCTGAACCGCGGCGCGCGCCTGACCGAGCTCCTGAAGCAGGGCCAGTTCTCCCCGCTCACCATGGAAGAGCAGGTCGTTGTGATCTACGCCGGCGTGAACGGCTATCTCGATCCGCTGCCGGTCAACCGCGTGCGCGGCTTCGAGGAAGCGCTGCTCGGCGCGGTGCGCACCAAGCATCCGGAGATTCTCGAAGCGATCCGCACCTCCAGGGATCTCTCCGACGACACCGCCGGCAAGCTCAAGGCTGCGGTCGAGGACGTTGCCAAGACGTTTGCGTAACAGCCTGTCCGCGTTGACGCTGGGCGCATTCGCGAGAAGCCCGTCTCCTCTTGCGGGAGCGGGCGGGGAGAGAAAGGCAGATGCCGATCTCTCCTTCGTTTGCGCTTCATCCCCTCTCCAGCTCTCCCCCGTATGGGGAGAGGGTAGGTCCTGATGCCGAGCTTAAAAGACCTTCGCAACCGCATCGCTTCCGTGAAGGCGACGCAGAAGATCACCAAGGCCATGCAGATGGTGGCCGCGGCGAAGCTCCGTCGTGCCCAGATGGCCGCCGAGGCCGCCCGCCCCTATGGGCAGCGCATGTCTCACGTCCTGGCCAATCTGGCGAATGCGATGCCCTCCCGCGAGGGTGCGCCCCGCCTCTTGGTCGGCACGGGTCAGACCGAGACGCATCTGCTCGTCGTCTGCACCGGCGAACGCGGTCTGTGCGGCGCTTTCAACTCTGCCATCGTCCGCCTGGCCCGCGAGCGCGCCAATGCGCTGATCGCCCAAGGCAAGCGCGTGAAGTTCTTCTGCGTCGGCAAGAAGGGCTATGATCAGCTGCGCCGGAACTTCGCCAAGGACATCATCGAGCTCGTCGAGCTGCGCTCGGTACGGGTGCTTGGCTTCGAGCATGCCGAACAGATCGCGCAGAAGGTCATCAACCTGTTCCACGAAGGCAAGTTCGACGTGGCGACGCTGTTCTTCTCGCGTTTCCGCTCGGTCATTGCCCAGGTCCCGACGGCCCAGCAGATCATCCCGGCCAATGTCGAGGCTGCCGATGACGGTGAGGTCGCCGGTCACGTCTATGACTACGAGCCGGATGAGGAAGAAATCCTCGCCACGCTGCTGCCGCGCAATCTGGCTGTCCAGGTTTTCGGCGCCCTGCTCGAGAACAACGCTTCGTTCTATGGGGCGCAGATGTCCGCCATGGACAACGCCACCCGCAACGCTGGCGAGATGATCAAGAAGCAGACGCAGCTCTACAACCGCTCGCGTCAGGCGATGATCACCAAGGAACTGATCGAGATCATCTCGGGTGCCGAGGCGGTCTGACGTATTTTGACGAAGGCCGCCCTGGCGGCACTGAATTTGGTTTGATGAGGCCCGGACGGGCTCGGACGGGAGTTTCCCCATGGTAACGAAGCAAGAGCCGGTAGCGAATGGGCGCGTCGCTCAGGTCATCGGTGCCGTCGTCGACGTGCAGTTCGACGGGCACCTGCCGGAGATCCTGAACGCGCTGGAAACAACGAACCACGGCAATCGCCTTGTTCTCGAAGTCGCCCAGCAGCTCGGCGAATCGACGGTGCGCTGCATCGCCATGGACACGACCGAAGGTCTTGTTCGCGGCCAGGCGGTCCGGGATACAGGCTCGCCGATCATGGTGCCTGTTGGCGCCGGTACGCTCGGCCGCATCATGAACGTCATCGGCGAGCCTGTCGATGAAGCTGGTCCGGTTCCGGCCGAGGCGCTCCGCCCGATCCATGCCGAAGCGCCCAGCTATTCCGAGCAGTCGACCGACGCACAGATCCTGGTCACCGGCATCAAGGTCGTTGACCTGCTGGCACCCTATGCCCGCGGCGGCAAGATCGGCCTGTTCGGCGGCGCCGGCGTCGGCAAGACCGTGCTGATCCAGGAACTGATCAACAACATCGCCAAGGCCCACGGCGGCTATTCGGTGTTCGCCGGCGTCGGCGAGCGCACCCGCGAGGGCAACGACCTCTATCACGAGATGATCGAGTCGGGCGTGAACAAGGACCCGCATGAGAACAACGGCTCGACCGCCGGTTCCAAATGCGCCCTCGTGTTCGGCCAGATGAACGAGCCTCCGGGCGCCCGCGCCCGCGTCGCGCTCACCGGCCTGACCGTCGCCGAGCAGTTCCGCGACCAGGGCCAGGACGTGTTGTTCTTCATCGACAACATCTTCCGCTTCACCCAGGCGGGCTCGGAAATGTCGGCGCTTCTCGGCCGCATTCCCTCGGCCGTGGGCTACCAGCCGACACTGGCCACCGATATGGGCCAGCTGCAGGAGCGCATCACCACCACCACCAAGGGTTCGATCACCTCGGTGCAGGCCATTTACGTGCCCGCCGACGACTTGACCGACCCGGCGCCGGCCGCCTCCTTCGCCCATCTGGACGCTACGACCGTGTTGTCGCGCGCGATCTCGGAAAAGGGCATCTATCCGGCCGTGGATCCGCTCGACTCCACCTCGCGCATGCTGTCGCCGCAGATCGTCGGCGAGGAGCATTATAACGTGGCCCGCAGCGTCCAGCAGCTCCTGCAGCGCTACAAGTCGCTCCAGGACATCATCGCGATCCTGGGCATGGACGAGCTCTCGGAAGAGGACAAGACCACGGTGGCCCGCGCCCGCAAGATCGAGCGCTTCCTGAGCCAGCCGTTCTTCGTCGCCGAGGTGTTCACCGGCGCGCCGGGCCAGCTCGTCGCCCTCGAAGACACCATCAAGGGCTTCAAGGGTCTCGTCGAGGGCCAGTACGATCACCTGCCGGAAGCTGCCTTCTACATGGTCGGCACCATCGAGCAGGCGGTCGAGAAGGCGCAGCGCCTCGCCGCCGAGGCCGCGTAAGCAGCACGCACGACGCCGGATGCGCGCCAGGCGCGCATCCGGCGCGAGGAAACCAGGCATCTGGCCACAGGTCGACCGGATCTGCCAGGGATTGAGTTTACTGCGCTCTAGACGCGCGCGAGATCGAAAGAGATTGAGCCATGGCCACCGTTCCGCTTGAGCTGGTCGCGCCCGAAAGACTTCTCTTCTCGGGCGACGTCGCCAGCGTCATCGTCCCGTCGGTCGATGGTGAAATGCAGGTGATGCCGGGCCACGCGCCTGTCATCGCCGTTCTGCAGCCGGGAATCATCACCATTGACTCCGGCGCGGGCTCCTCGCAGCGCCTGTTCGTTCGCGGCGGCATCGCCGAGATCCGTCCCGACAACATTTCGATCCTGGCGGATTTCGCGGTTCCTGTCGCGGAACTGAGCCCCGAGGTGCTGCAGATCGAGATCACCTCCGTCGAGACGCTCGTGGCTTCCGCCACCAGCGACGCTGGCCGTCTGGCCGCCTCGACCCGGCTGATGCGCCTGACCGAGCTGCGCATGCAGGTCCTGCGCTGAGCATTACGCTCCACGCTTTTTAACAGTTTTGACACGGCCGCCCCTTTGGAGCGGCCGTTGCTTTTTGCGGGTGCCGTTAGCGCATCGGCACCGGAAAGTTCAACGCGGCTCTCGCTTGGACCTAACGCTCAATCCAAGAGACAGAGTTTTCCGAGCAATGTGAAACGCCCGATCCATTGGCGCTATTCCCGGCCTTGTGCCGGGGATCTCGACAGGAAAGGGACTGAGCCTCACGGGTCGGGATGGCCGGGACGGGCCCCGCCACGACGATATTGCCCTGGCGTTTCAACGCATCGACCGACTTGCCCTAGCCGCGACGGGCGAGCCAGCCGGCTACGCGATGACGCACGACCTTGGCAGCCGCCCGCAGCTTGCGCCGGCCTTCCTCATGCCGCGCAAGAAGGCGCATCGCGAGGCTTGAGCCGGGACGGGTTCCCACGAGGACATCGGTTACCGCCAAGCGCCCGTGCCAGAGATGATCGATCATCGGATGGTTGGCGATCGCGCAGGAATCCGTATAGGCGATGGTCCGATCGTCCAGCTGCGCATGGCTGAGCGCCAGCGTCAGCTGCACTCCGGGCGAGAAGCGCGCGAAAGCCTCGTCATAGGCGATCTTCCAGAAAAAGGCGTCCGCGCCGCTTCTCAGGACGATGCCAGCAGCGATCGCGCGCTGACCGACGCTGAGGACATGCACCTCGCAGCATCCTTCATGCGCCATCCGGCGCGTCATGGTGCGCAGGAATGCAACGTCGCAGGATTGCTGGAGGATGGCGGTGCCCGCCTTGGCCTTCCAGCCGGACGCTTCGATCGCGAGGAAGCGCTCGACCGCGTCACGTACCGCGACGGGCGTGCTGGCACGCGTGAAACTGACCGCGCCGAGGTCTTCTAGCCGGCGCAGCTGGCGCCGCAGTTCCTTGCGCTTGCGCGCGGACTGGAGCGTGACAAAATTGTCAGGGCTGCTTGAGGACGGCAGAATAGCTCGACGATGGCGGCCGAAAGTCCGCATCTGACGACCCGTTTCGCCGATCACCGCGCGCAGCGCGGCGACGAATGGTCCGTCCTCCGCCAGGAGCGGAAACAGCACGCCGGTACCGCGCATGCCGCGCCGGCCCAAATGGTCGAGGAAGGTGGCGATCACGATCTGCGCGTGATCGCGATCGACCAGCGGCACACCAAAGGCCATCAGCGGCGGTTGCCAGAGACGCGCCGCCGCGGGCAGCGCACCTGAACGAGGCAGGATCACGGGAAAGAAGCCGACGAGCACGCGTTGCACTGTTGGCCCGCTCCAGACCAGAACCGCTGTCACATGGCGGCCATCCGGCAGATGCTGCGCCGCTGGCCCGGCGAAGGCCGGTGCATAGAACGGGTTTTCTTCCAGAGTCCGACGCGCGAGATCGGTCCAGGCCTCCTCGTATTCCCCCATGTTACGGAGCAGGCGCTGCTCGACGGTGAGCGGCGCATCCACCGTGATCGGCACGGGATGGGGACCGGGCACGGGGACAAGCCGGATGCGCTCTGCGGTGGTCGTCCGCAAAACGGATCCAGTTGGCGCGCGTTCCGCGACGACCGAAGGAAAGACGTCGGACATTCCGAATCCCATCCTGCTCGACTTGCCTCGTCCCGGAAGGGGACAGCTTCCCGACGGATCGGGGTTTTGAGATCAAGCAGCACAAGTCTTGTGCCACAGGATAGACCGGAGAGGATGACAATAAAGCTCTACCGATGCCCATGAAGCATCTTCATCGCGTGGCGCAGTTACTGAAACTGGAAGTCGTGCGTTACAGTTTGTCGCTCAGCCGACGCCGCGCGGTAAAAAGTATCTGTATGAATTACCATTTCCGAATAAGGATGCGGCGCCGGCAGATCCGTATGCCCATGATCGCCGCGTGGCCCCACCCCGCTCGATGTCGCAGCGCGATGGGGACAGGCACACCTCTGGGCCGCTAGCGGGCCGATCCATGGGCTGTTGGGCCAGCCAGCACTGTCCCGAAATCATACAGCCGACATGTTGAAAGGCAGCGATGAAAGGCGCAACTCTCCCGGCGTCCGCTTTGCGCCTACCGCCCTCCCCCGATCGCCAGGGGATTGGCCGTCAAGGCCGCGGCGTCGGGAGCGTCGATCGAGGGCTCGCCCAGGAAGGCGTTCCACAAACGCGACACGAAGCTCTCGTCGAGATCGCGGAGGATGAAGACCAGACGGCTGCGGTGGTCCCCGTCCGGCCACCTCTCCAGCCGGATCGGCTGGTGGAAGACATGCTGCACACCATGGATGACCATCGGGTGGTCTGGGTCGTCGGCGAGCGCGACAAGCCCCTTGACCCGCAGGAGATTAGGGCCATGGGAGGCGCGCAGGAGATCAAGGAACAGATCGAGATTATGGGCGGTGATCGGCCGCGCGCTGGTCAGGCAGAACGCACGGATGCGGGCGTCGTGGCGGTTTACGTCGTGATGGTGATGGTGGTCCCCGTGGTGATGACCGTGCCCGTGGTCATGGTGATCATGCCCGTGGTGATGGCCGTGCTTGTCGCCATGGTCGTCATCGAAGGCCTCGGCCTGCAGCCAGGCCCGCACGTCGGCGATCTTGCCGTCGATGTCATAGAGCCCGATCCCGAGCAGGGCGGCCGGTTTAGCCTCTCCTTGGGCGATGTCGAGAATCGGCGCGGCCGGGTTGAGCGCCGCGAGGCGATGTTTCAACACCGAGAGGGCTTCCCGGCTCGTTTCCGGCAGATCGGTCTTGCTGATGACAAGACGGTCGGCGACAGCTGCCTGTTTAAGAGCCTCGATATGGGCATCGAGCGTTGCCGCGCCGTTGACCGCATCGACAACGGTAATCACGCCGTCAATCGCAAATCGCTTGGCGAGATAGGGATGATAAAGGACCGTGTGCAGCACGGGGGCCGGGTCGGCCAGCCCCGTGGTCTCGATGACCACGCGGCGGAACGCCATGATGCGGCCGTTGTCGCGGCGGCGCAGCAGATCTTCCAAGGTGGAAATGAGATCGCCGCGGATCGTGCAGCACAGGCAGCCTGAGGCCAGGGTCACCATGCCCTCGTCGGCCTTTTCGACAAGAAGATGATCGAGGCCGATCTCACCGAATTCGTTGATGATGACGACGGTGTCGGCGAGATCCGGCTCTCGCAGCAGCGCGTTGAGCAGGCTCGTCTTCCCCGCGCCGAGAAAGCCGGTGAGGATCGTCAGCGGTATCGCAGGTATCGGTCCCCTCGGGCGGGGCGCTGGGCGTGGTTCCTCAGACTGGGTCATCGGCGGCTTTCCTGGGCGATCTCACAGCAGTCCGTGCACGGTGCGCACGGCTCAGCGAACGGGCGAACACAACAAAAAAGGGCGAGACATCAATGTCTCGCCCTATATGTAACATTATATCACTTCGAACAGAACCTGCGCTCTGTGCATGGCCGGCATCTGCCGTCCGGATCAATCCTTGCCCGAATTCAGGCTCAACGGCTTGGTCTTTGCATTGCTCTTTGCGGAGGGCTCAGGCTTGGCCTTGGCAGCAGGGCGAGGCGCCGGTGTCGGCGCTGACGCCTTGGCCGCGGTCGCCTTGTCGGTCGGCGCCACTTTCTTGGCCGGCTTGATCGCTTTCTGCAGGGCGCCGGAGGCGCTGCCACCCGGCTGTTCGACCGGCGCAAAGGCCGTGGCCCCAGCGGCCGGCACGCCCTTTCCGGAGCGGCTGATCTCAATCTGCTTACGCCCGGTAGCGTTGGTTTTGGCCGCCTGCTTCGTGGCTTTAGCCGGCTTCGGCTTCGCCGTCTCCGCGACAGCGGCCGGATCCGGCTCAGCACCCGGCGTGCGGCCAATGAAAACCGCGAGCGGCACGAATTTCTCACGCGGGGCCAGACGGTTTGGTGAGGAGCCACGCACCGCGGCCGCGCCATTCATACGCTGCCCGCTGGAGAAGAAGCTGGCGAGACTGCCACCGTCGCTCGCGGATGCACTCACGGGCGCGGCGTTGTCGTCGTCGACAAGATAGGGCGCGCGACTCTTGCCGCAGATCGCGTCATAGAGATTGACCGGCACCGTCTGTGCAGCGCGCGGCAGGCTGTCGACGGATTGCCCCCCTCCGCTCCACTGCGAAAAGCCGGCATCAAACAATTCGGCGGCCTGAATCGTGCGCTGCACGGCAGAGGGCGCTCCAAGCACAACCGTGAGAAGCTCACGATTGCCCTGCTGGGCTGTGGCCACCACATTGAAACCGGATGCGCAGACAAATCCGGTCTTCATGCCGGTGGACCCGGGATAGCGACCAACGAGCCCGTTGGTGTTCTGGAACGTCCGCTTGCCGAGCTGGATCGAGCCGATTTCGAAATAGCCGCGATAGGGGGCGAAATCGACGATCAACGAGCGCGCGAGCACCGCGAGGTCACGCGCGCTCGTGCGAGCGCGGTCGTCCGGCATGCCGTTGGGGTTCGCGAAATAGCTGTCATACATCCCAATGGACTGGGCCGTCTGGTTCATGCGGGCAACGAAAGCCTCGACGGAACCGCTGACGCCCTCGGCCAGAACCACGGCAATGTCGTTCGCCGACTTCACGAGCATCATCTTGAGCGCGTTGTCGACAGTGATTTCAGATCCCGGCCGGACACCGATCTTCGACGGCTTTTCCGCGGCCGCCCGCGCGGACACCTTGAGTGGCGTGTCGAGGGCGAGCCGGCCGGCCTTGATCTCCTGGAAAACGAGATAGGTGGTCATCAGCTTCGTGAGCGAAGCCGGATACCAGAGATCGGAGGCTTGGGAGGATTGCAGCACGCGCCCGCTGGCGACATCGACGACCAAGGTCGGATTGGCGCTCGCCGGCGTAATGGATGCTATCGAAATGCCGGCGGCCCCCACGGCGACGAGAGAGGCAACCGCCCAACGAGAGATCACATTCGTCATTATCCAACCTTAATCAAGGGGCACAGGATGCCACCCTCCTCGGGAGGCCGGCAATTTCCCGCACGCACTCACACGATCCTGCAGTCATACGCAGCGGATAACGGTCAACGTTTCTCGACGCTTATCATCGAGGCTAGCCGCCCAAACGTGGCGACTGCTACCCGCATAATACGGCAGGTTCCGGGCAAGGCCCATAGTTTCACACGAGAAAAGTTACCAGATAGCGAAGAACGCCATCATGTTAGCCGCTCATGCGTCATCATCGCGGCAGAATATGACAGTCAAAGACCGCGCACAGCCTCTCCGGGCGCCGCTGCTTCTATCGCGAGAGCGTGCAGGCCATCGTCGAATTCATCCTTGAGAAGCGCGTTGACGAGTCTGTGCCTCTCCAGG